>JANOSR010000054.1:0-38576 GCA_031415935.1 Steroidobacteraceae bacterium
TGCGACTGGTACCTGGAATTCAGCAAGCCCGTCCTGCAATCGGCGGACAGCACGGCCGACGAGCGCCGTGGCACGCGGCGCACGCTGATCACCGTGCTCGAAGCCCTGTTGCGGCTGCTGCATCCGCTGATGCCATTCATCACCGAGGAGATCTGGCACCGCGTCGGCCCGCGCGTCGGCAAGACCGGCGACTCGATCATGCGGGAGCCCTACCCTGCCGCGGATCCCGGTGCCCCGGAACCGCGGCTCGATGCGGAAATGCGCTGGGTCATGGATTTCATCCTGGGAATCCGCCGCATCCGCGGCGAGCTCGACATCGCCCCATCGCTCAAGCTTTCGGTGCTGCTGCAGGACGCAAGCGCCCTGGACCTCGAGCGCTACGGCCGCAATGCCGCTTCCGTCCAGCGCCTGGCCGGCATCGGCGAAGCGCGCGCGCTGGCCGCGGACGAGGCCGCGCCGCAGGCGGCAGCTGCGCTGCTCGGGAGCATGAACATACTCGTGCCAATGGCAGGCCTGATCGACGTCGACGCGGAACTCGAGCGCCTCGGCAAGCGTCGGAACAAGTTCGAGCAGGAGCTGGCCCGCGCCACCGCCAAGCTCGGCAATGAGAACTTCGTCCGGAATGCGCCGGCCGAGGTCGTCGCCCAGGAGCGGGCTCGGGTCGAGGAGTTCAAGCGTGAACTGGCGCAACTTGCGGACCAGCTCAAGCGGGTAGCCTCGCTGCGATGAATGCGCTGACCGAAGCCCCCGACCGCGAACGCGCGCTGCTCATGGCGGCGCTCGCGAGCCTGAATCAGATCGTGTTGGGCAAGGATCGTGAGATCCGGCTCGCGATCTGCTGCCTGCTGGCCCGCGGTCACCTGCTGATCGAGGACATACCGGGCGTCGGCAAGACGACGCTCGCGCACGCGCTCGCGCGTGTGCTCGGGCTTTCGTTCCAGCGCATCCAGTTCACCAGCGACCTGTTGCCGGCCGACGTGATCGGCGTTTCGGTTTACGACCGCGGCAGCGGCCGATTCGTGTTCCACCGCGGTCCTGTCTTTGCGCAGCTGGTGATGGCCGATGAGGTCAATCGCGCGACACCGAAGGCCCAGAGCGCGCTGCTCGAAGCCATGGAAGAGCGCCAGGTCACGGTCGACGGCGAGACTCACCTGTTGCCGGCGCCGTTCTTCGTCGTCGCTACGCAGAATCCGTCGTTCCAGGTCGGCACCTTTCCGCTGCCGGAATCGCAGATCGACCGATTCCTGATGCGCATCGAACTCGGTTATCCCGCGCCCGGCCATGAACGGCAGCTGCTGCGTGGCCGCGACCGCCGCGACCTGCTCGCCGATCTGCCGGCCGTGCTCGATCCGGCCGTCATTCAGTCGTTGCAGCGCCGTATCCCCGAGCTGCACGCGAGCGATGCGCTCCTTGATTATGTGCAGGCACTGGCACGCGCATCGCGCGACAGCGGCCAGCATCAGGCGGGACTGTCACCGCGCGCGGTGATTTCGCTGCTGCGCGCCGCGCAAGCCTGGGCATTCCTGCACGGCCACGCCGGCGTGCTGCCGGAGGACCTGCAAGCCGTGCTGGCGGCCGTGGTCGGGCATCGGCTGCGGCCGCGCGACGCCCAGGATGCGCGCCGTCCGCTCGAGATGGCGGCTGCCCTGCTGAAATCGGTACCGATACCCTGACAACTTGCCGCGAGCGCAACGCATGCGGTTGACTGGATTTTTCAGGCGGCGGGTGCAGAACTGGATCCGGCGCCGCCAGGGGGCGGACCGCGGTCCGGTGACCTTGCGGCGTGGCCGCATCTATATCCTGCCGACGAGTCTCGGTTTCGCCTTCGGCCTGATGCTGTTCGCGATGCTGCTTGGCTCGCTGAACTATGCAAACAACCTCGGTCTCGGTCTCACATTCCTGCTGGCATCGCTTGCGCTCGTGACGATGCAGGCCTGCCACCGCAATCTCGAGACCCTGATCGCGAGCGAGGCCGGAACGGAACCGCCGTTTGCAGGCCAGGACGCAATTTTCCAGCTCGCGCTCTCAAACCCCGGTGGCGCAGCTCGCTGCGATCTCGAGGCGACGACCGCGGCGACGGTTACCGACCCTGTGTCGATCCCGGCCGGCGGCGAGGCGACCGTGAATATCCGGGTGGCGACCAGGCGTCGCGGCTGGGTGGTGCTCGACCGCGTCGAGATCGCGACACGATTTCCCTATGGCCTGTTCCGCGCCTGGGCAGTGCTGCATCCGGGCCGGCGTTGCCTCGTTTATCCGCGTCCTGCCGATGCCGCGCCTCCAGCGCCTCCGGCGCCTGGTTTAGGCGGCGCCGGGGCGACGCGGCGCGGTGACGACGACTTCGCCGGCCTGAGGGACTATCACCCCGGTGATCCACCGCGACACATCGCCTGGAAGGCGTATGCAAAGGGCGGCGAGTTGCTGGTCAAGGAATTCAGCGGCGCCGCCGAACCGGTTCCGATCTTCGACCTGGAACAGGCACCGGGCGCGGATCTCGAATCGCGGCTGTCGGTGATGGCGCGCTGGATCGTCGACGCGCAGGCGCGCAGCGAGACATTCGGCCTGCGCCTGCCCGGTCTCGAGATTCCGCCGCAACCCGGCGAGCAGCAGCGTCGCCGCTGCCTGGCCGCCCTCGCCGAATTCAAGGCCGCGGAGCCCATCGATGCTTGAGCCGGGCGAACGATTCCGGCGGCTCTCCTGGACGATGGCCGGCCTGGTCGCTGCGCTCGTGCCCCACATGGCGCATCTGCGGATCTGGGTCACCGGATTCGTGCTGGCGATCTGCGTCTGGCGATTGCTGGCCGAGCGCCGTGGCTGGCGCCTGCCGGGCGCCGTGCTGCGCACCGTGATCGCACTCGGCGTCACGGCAGGCGTGATCGCAAGCTACTCGACCATCACGGGCCTTGACGGTGGCACGGCGCTGCTCGCGCTGATGGCGGCGCTCAAGCTGCTCGAGACCCGCGCACCGCGCGATCACGTCGTGCTGATCTTCATCGGCTGGTTCCTGTGCCTGTCGGCTTTCCTGTATGCACAGGACATCCTGACCGTCGCCTGCGTCGTGCCGACCGTCTGGCTGCTGGCGGCGGCGCTGCTCCAAGTCGCGCGCCGCGGCCAGGGCCTGGCACCTGCCCCATTCCGAACGACGGGCGCCATGCTCCTGAAAGCGCTGCCGCTCGCGCTCCTGCTGTTCCTGTTTTTTCCGCGCATCGCGGGCAGCTTCTGGGGTGCACCGTCGAGCGAGCGTGCCCTGACCGGACTGACGGATGAGATGTCGCCGGGCGACATCTCCGACCTGACGCTGAATGAGACAGTGGCATTCCGCGTGCGATTCAGGGGTCCGCCACCGCCACCGGCACAGCGCTATTGGCGCGGCCCGGTGCTGAACGAGTTCGACGGCTACACCTGGTCGCGTGGCGAAAGCCAGTTCGATTTCCGGCCACGCGTACGTCACCTCGGACAAGCCGTCGACTACACGGTCACGCTCGAGCCGACCGGCCAGCGCATGCTGTTTGCGCTCGACATGGTCGAGCAATGGCCGGCAGAAATGGCGCAGCAGACTTGGGACTACCAGCTTCGAACCAGGAACCCCGTCAATTCGGTGCTGCAATACGACGCGCGCTCCTATCCGCGCTATCAGGCCGGAGCGCAACTCTCGCCGGCGCTTCGCAATCTGCAGCTGCAATTGGCGCCGGGCCGCAACCCGCGCACGATCCGCCTCGCCCGGAGCATGCGCGCTGCCGCGGGCAGCGAGCGCGAGTTCACCCGGTCGGTGCTCGCGATGTTCCGCGATCAGGAGTTCTACTACACGCTGACACCGCCCGGTCTCGAGCGCGATTCGGTCGATGACTTCCTGTTCAACACGCGCCAGGGCTTCTGCGGGCACTTTGCATCTGCTTTCACGATGATGATGCGCGCCGTCGGCATACCGGCCAGGGTCGTCGGCGGCTACCAGGGCGGCGACTGGAATCCGATCGGCGGCTATCTGATCCTGCGCCAGTCGCATGCGCATGCCTGGTCGGAGATCTGGCTTCCCGATACCGGCTGGACGCGCATCGACCCGACTGCTGCGGTCGCCCCGGAACGCATCGAGCGCGGGCCCGAAGCCGCGTTGTCCGGCGACGAATTGCTGCAGGGCGGCCTGGGGCGCGATTCCGGGCTCCTGTGGCAGGCCGGCATGATCTGGGACAACGTCAATGCGCGCTGGAACGACTGGGTCGTGCAGTTCAACCAGTTGCAGCAACAGGAACTGCTGCGCACTTTCGGTTTTGACGACCCGGACTGGCAGGACCTGACACTCGTGCTGGGAGTCGGACTCGCCGTGGGGCTGACGCTTTTGTCCGGGTGGCTGGCCTGGGAGTTTCGGCCGCGACGGCCGGATCCCGCGACCGCGAATTACCGGCGCTTCGTACAGCGCCTTGCACGCCGCGGAGTCGAGCGAGCACCACACGAGGCGCCGCGCGACTTCGCGGCGCGTGTACGCCGCCTGCGTCCGGACCTTGGCCCGGCGGCGTCCGCGATCACCGAGCTGTACCTGAGGCTGCGCTACATGCCGGCGCACTCCGCGCGCGACCTCACGCTGCTGCGTGGCCTGGTCCGGCGCTTCGATCCGTGAGCCCGGCGTTCGCGCTTGCGATCGCAGGCTGCGTCCTCGTGATCGCCTGGATCGTCGGCCGGCCGATGCTCGCGGCGCGCCGGCGTTCGGCGCTGCGCGAGCGCTCGCTGACCCAAGATCAGCGCAAGCTCCTGCATCGCCACTGGCCCGGCTACCGGCGCCTGCCCGCGACGCTTGCTGAGCGCCTCGACGAATTGACCGCGGTATTCCTCGGCGAAATGGAATTCGTCGGCTGCCGGGGACTCGTGGTCACGCCTCTGATGCGCCTCGTGATCTCGGCGCAGGCCTGCCTGCTGGTGCTGGGAGGCGCGCGCCGGGTTTACGACCAGCTGCGATCGGTACTGGTCTATCCGTCCCAGTTCGTCGTTCCGGAGCAGTGGCACGACGAGGACGGCGTCGTCACGGAAGAGGCGCGCGTACTCGCGGGCCAGGCCTGGGACGTCAGCCGGATTCTGCTGTCCTGGGAGGACGTCGCGAGCGCCGGTCGCGATGGTGAGGCGTACAACGTCGTCATCCACGAATTCGCGCATTACCTTGACCACGAGACTGGCGGCGCCGACGGCGCGCCGTGGCTCGGCAACTCTGCGGAGCGGCGGCGCTGGTCGGGTCTGCTGCAACGGGAATTCGATCGGTTGCAGGCTGCGGTGGAGCGTGGCGAGGAGACGTTCCTCGACCCCTACGGTGCCGAGGACCCGGCCGAGTTCTTTGCGGTCGCGAGCGAGGCCTTCTTCGAGCAGCCGCGCGAGTTCACCCGGCACGCACCCGCGCTGTACGAGGCGCTATGCCGTTACTACGGCCTCGATCCCGCAGCCTGGTGAGCCGCTGCTCAGGACTCCCTGCGCGACCTCCACAAAAGCGCGGCACCGCCCGCGAACAGCACGATGACCGACAGGATGCCGGCACGCGAGCTGCCGGTCACAAGCGCGGTGACGCCGACCAGCAGCGGGCCGAGCACGGCCGCGAACTTTCCCATCATGTTGTAGAAACCGAAAAACTCGCCCTGCTTGCCCGGCGGCACGAGCGAGGCGAAGTAGGAGCGCGACAGCGACTGGATTCCGCCCTGCACGAGCCCGATGACGACGGCGAGCAGGTAAAAATCGCCGATGCTGTCCATCCAGTAGGCGGCGATCGTAGCCGCCGAATAGACCGCGATTGCGATGAAAATTCCGTTGCGCGCGCCGATGCGGCCACCGAGCCAGCCGAAGGCGAGTGCCGCAGGAAATGCGACGAATTGTGTAACCAGCAGCGCGACGATCAGGCTTTGCTGCGGGAAGCCCAGCGACAGCCCGAAATCCACGGCCATCTTGATGATGGTGTTGACCCCGTCGATGTACAACCAGTAGGCCAGCAGGAACCAGACCATCGGCCTGAACTTGCGCACCTCGCCGATCGTGGCGCGCAGTTCGCGCCAGCCGGCGCGCGCCGCGGAAAAGAGTGGCAACGGTCGTGCCGGTTTTTGCTCGCGGACCCATAGCAGCGCCGGGATCGAGAACAGCAGCCACCAGCCGGCCACCATCAGGAAGGACAGCCGCACAGCATCCGCCGCGCCCGCAAGGCCAAAGGACTCGGGACTCGAAATCATCGCCGCGTTGAGCAGCAGCATCAGGCCGCCGCCGGCATAACCCAGCGAGTAGCCGTAAGCCGAAACGAGGTCGTATTCGGCGGGCTTCGCGACATCGACGAGCAACGCGTCGTTGAAGGTCACGCCCCCGGCGAATCCGAATCCGGCCATCGTATAGACGAACGCCGCGGCGACCCAGTCGCCCTGCTGCACCCAGAAAAGTCCGGCCGTCATCGCGGCGCCCAGCAACGTGAAGAAGGCGAGCATCCTGAGCCGCGCCCCGCCGCGATCGGCCATCGCACCGAGCAGCGGCGCCAGCAGCGCGATCAGCAGACTGCCGGCACCGTTTGCGAGCCCGAGCCGGAAGGTGCTGACCGTGGCCTCGGCCTCCGCGCTCCAATACTGCTTGAAGAAGATCGGGAAAAACACGGCCATCACGGTCGTCGCGAACGCCGAGTTGGCCCAGTCGTACAGGGCCCAGGCGACGACCGGGCGCCGCATGAGCGCGCTGCTCACGCAGCCACCGCCAGGTGCTCGCGAGTCTCGCGGAATGACACGTCGGGCCAGCGCTCGACGGTCAACTCCAGGTTGATGCGGGTCGGGGCCAGGTAGACCAGCAGGCCCGCGTGATCGAGCGCCAGATGCTCATGGCATCGCTCCCGGAACTGCTTTTCCTTGCCTGGATCCTGGAACTCGATCCAGCGCGCGGTCGCGACATTGACCGGTTCGAATGTGCAGTTCACGCCGTACTCGTCGGCGAGCCGGAACGCGACCACGTCGAATTGCAGCGGACCGATTGCGCCCAGGATCAGGTCGTTGTTGCGCATCGGCCGGAACAACTGGGTCGCGCCCTCCTCGCAGAGCTGGTCGAGACCCTTCTGCAACGCCTTCACGCGCAGCGGATCCCTGAGCACGGCGCGCCGGAAGATCTCCGGCGCGAAATTCGGAATGCCGGTGAACGTGAGCGCCTCGCCCTCGGTGAATGTGTCGCCGATATTGATCGTGCCGTGGTTGTGCAGGCCGATGATATCGCCGGCCCAGGCCTCATCGGCCTGTCGCCGGTCCGCCGCCATGAAGGTCATCGCATCCCCGATACGCACCTCCTTGCCGAGGCGCACGTGATGAAGTCGCATGCCGCGCTGGTAGCGGCCCGAGCAGATGCGCAGGAACGCGATGCGATCGCGATGGGCCGGATCCATGTTGGCCTGAATCTTGAAGACAAAGCCGGTCAGCGCCGGTTCGTCGCCCTGCACCACGCGTGTCGTCGTGTGGCGCGGCCGGGGCGCGGGCGCATTTTCGACGAAGGAGCCGAGCAACTCCTCGACGCCGAAGTTGCCGATCGCCGAGCCGAAATGCACCGGTGTCTGCCTGCCAGCCAGGTATTCCGAGACATCGAATGGCGGCATCGCACCGCGCACGAGCTCCGCCTCCTCGCGAAACGCCTGCGCGGAATCGCCGAGCAGCGCATCCGCCTCGGTGCTGGCGAGCCCATCGATGGTCAGGTTTCGCCCGACCCGCCCGCGCTGCGCTCTGTCGTAGACGGAGATGCGGTCCTGCGGAACATGATAGATGCCGCGCAGCTCGCGGCCCATGCCGATCGGCCAGGTCACCGGCGTGCAGGTGATGCCCAGCACACGCTCGATCTCGTCCAGCAGTTCGACCGGCGGCCTGCCGTCGCGATCGAGCTTGTTGATGAAGGTCATGATCGGCGTGTCACGCAGGCGGCAGACCTCCATCAGCTTGATCGTGCGTTCCTCGACGCCCTTGGCGCAGTCGATGACCATCAGCGCCGAATCGACCGCCGTCAGCGTGCGGTAGGTGTCTTCCGAGAAGTCCTCGTGGCCCGGCGTGTCGAGCAGGTTGATGATGCGATCGCTGTACGGGAACTGCATGACCGACGAGGTCACCGAGATGCCGCGCTGCTGCTCCAGGCGCATCCAGTCGGATGTCGCATGCCGCGCGGCCTTGCGCCCCTTGACCGTGCCCGCCATCTGGATCGCACCGCCGAACAGCAGGAGTTTTTCGGTCAGCGTCGTCTTGCCCGCATCCGGATGCGAGATGATCGCGAAGGTGCGACGGCGTGAAATCTCGTCGGACGGTGCAGTCATCAGGCGTCGCGCAGCGCGCCGAGTTCGAACCGGTAGACCATGGCATCCTCGCGACCGTCATGCGACTGGTAGTAGCCGCGCCTCTGGCCCACGCACTCGAATCCGATCTCGTGATACAGCGAAATGGCCCCCTTGTTCGAGCGCCGCACTTCGAGGAATGCGTCCCGGATGCCGCGGTCGCGCGCGTGGCGCAGCATATCCAGCAGCAATTCGCGCCCGATGCCGCGCCGGCGTATCGCCTGCTCGACGCAGAGATTCAGGACATGCGCCTCGCCCGCGCCCATCGAAAGCACCGAGTAGCCGGCGACGCCCCCCGGCGTGTCGACGACCACGCAATGGTAGCCGACCCGCAGGCAGTCACTGAAAATCTGGTCGCTCCATGGGAACGCGTAGGACGCGCGCTCGAGCGCCACCACCTGCGCGAGATCCGCCTGCGTCAGCGGCCGGAACCGCCATGCGAGCGCAGCGATCGAATCACGCGCCGTCGCCACCGGCCAGCACTCCCATTGCGAGTTTGAGGTCTTCCCAGGACTTGCGCTTCTCCGTCGGCGCGCGCAGCAGGTAGGCCGGGTGATAAGTCACGACCACCGGTCTGCGGCCGAGCCGGTGGATGCGGCCGCGCAGCCGCGCAAGCGGGTCATCGCGTTCGAGCAGGCGCTGCGCCGCAATGCGGCCGACGCAAAGTATGACGGCGGGGTCGACCAGCTCGATCTGGCGCCTCAAGTATGGCAGGCAGCGCTCGGTCTCGTCGGCGGCAGGATCGCGATTATTGGGTGGACGGCATTTCAGGACATTGGCGATGTAGACTTGGGGACGCTCGAACCCGGCTGCTCTCAGCATCGAATTCAGCAGCTGGCCGGCGCGGCCGACAAAGGGCTCGCCCTGCCGGTCCTCTTCGGCGCCTGGCGCTTCGCCGATCACCATGAGCCGCGCGCGGATATCCCCGGTGCCGAATACAGTCTGTGTGCGTGTCGCGCATAGCCCGCACCGCGTGCACTCGCGCACCGTCGCAGCCAGCGTCATCCAGTCCATGCCTGCCGGCCCCACGGCCAGTGCCTGCTGCGGCGCCGACGCCGCAGCAGGCCGGCCGCGCGGCACATAGGCAGTGATACCCAGCGCTTCCAGCGCCGAAATGCGTCTCGCGTCCATCGCCTCAGCCGCCTTCGCCTGCGTTGCCGGTCCCGCGCGGCCGCTTGCGGATCTTGAGCCAGGTCCAGCCGATTGGGCCGGAAAGAGCGAAACCAGTGAACAGCACGAACAACACGACCGGCGGATCAATCGCGATCAACGCGATTACAAGTGGCACCAACAAGAACTTCGAATATCGCACACGCTCGCCGGCCGCCCGGTCCTTGAAGCTGCGGTAGGGGAATCGGCTGACCATCAGGATCGCCGCCAGCGCCGTAATCACGAATGCGAGTATCAGCCCGGGCAGGCCGGTCACCTCGTATTTGTGAGCAAGCCCGACGAAAGCCGCAACGACCGCGGCGGCCGAAGGGCTTGGCAGACCCTCGAAGTAACGCTTGTCCTGCACGGCCGAGCGTGCGTTGAAACGCGCGAGACGCATGGCCGTGGCGGCCGCGAAGAAGAACGCGGCGATCCAGCCGAACCGGCCCCAGGCCGCGCCGTACTCCGAGATGCGGGCGACGCCCCACTGGTAGCAGACGATCGCTGGCGCCACCCCGAACGCCACCATGTCGGCCAGGCTGTCAAACTCCTTGCCAAAGGTCGTCTCGGTTCCGGTCAGGCGCGCCACGCGCCCGTCGAGCCCGTCGAAGATCATCGCTACGAATATGGCGATGGCCGCGCGCTCGAAATTGCCGTCGATCGCGGCGATGATCGCGTAGAAGCCGCCGAACAGACAGAGCGTCGTCAGCAGGTTCGGCAGCAGGTAGATGCCGCGGCGCGTGCGTATCTCGTTAAGGTCCACTTTCATGCGGATGCCGTGGCAAGGCCGGGGGGCAGCGCCTAAGATACCGCGCTTTGAGGCCGGCGACACTGGCCGCGCCAAAGGTGATCCATGCGACTGTCCGCGTACCCGATCCAGAACCTGAAAGAAGTCCCGGCTGATGCCGAGGTGGTGAGCCACCAGCTGATGCTGCGTGCCGGGCTGATCCGGCGTGTCGCGGGCGGCCTGTACACCTGGCTGCCGATGGGACTGCGCGTGCTGCGCAAGGTCGAGCGCATCATCCGCGAGGAAATGGACCGCGCCGGTGCGCTCGAATTGTCGATGCCGGTCACCCAGCCCGCCGAGCTGTGGGTCGAGTCCGGACGCTGGGACAAGTTCGGTCCCGAGCTGCTGCGTTTCAAGGACCGTCACGATCGCGACATGGTGCTCGGTCCGACGCACGAGGAAGTCATCACCGACCACGCGCGCCGCGAGCTGAAGAGCTACCGGCAGCTGCCGGTCAATTTCTACCAGATCCAGACCAAGTTCCGCGACGAGATGCGCCCGCGTTTCGGTGTCATGCGCGCGCGCGAATTCATCATGAAGGACGCCTACAGCTTTCACGCCGACGAAGCCTCGCTCGCCGACGGCTATCGCCGGATGTACGAAGCCTACAGCGCGATCTTCACGCGCCTGAAATTGCGCTTCCGTGCCGTGCACGCCGACACCGGTGCGATCGGCGGCAGCGTTTCGCAGGAATTCCACGTGCTCGCAGATTCCGGCGAGGACGCGATCGTCTTTTCGGATACGGGCGACTACGCGGCAAATCTCGAACTCGCCGAGGCCCCTGCGCCACGTGGGAAGCGTCCGGCCGCCGCGGCGAATCTGGCCGAGGTCGCGACCCCGGGCGCGCGCACGATTGCCGCGGTATCGAAGCTCCTGGGCGTCGAATCGGCGCGCATGGTCAAGACATTGGTCGTCGATGCCGCGGACGGCGGGCTGGTCGCATTGGTATTGCGCGGCGATCACGATCTGAACGCGGTCAAGGCACAGAAACAGAACGGCGTCGCGGCGCCGCTTCGGATGGCAGATGGCGCGCGCATCGTCTCGCTCGCGGGTTGCGAGCCGGGCTTCCTCGGTCCCGTCGGCCTGTGCCTGCCGATAATCGCGGACCGTTCCGCCGTGGCGCTCGCGGATTTCGTCTGCGGCGCAAACCACGCTGACGCGCACCTGACCGGCGTCAACTGGGGCCGCGACCTGCCTGAGCCTGTGGTCGCGGACCTGCGCAATGTCGTGGACGGCGATGCGGCCCCGGATGGCCGCGGTCGGCTAACGGTCGCGCGCGGCATCGAAGTCGGTCACATTTTCCAGCTCGGACGCATGTACAGCGAAGCGATGGGCGCTACCGTGCTCGACGAACAGGGCAGGAACATCGCCATGTACATGGGCTGTTACGGGATCGGCGTCACGCGCATCGTCGCGGCCGCGATCGAGCAGAATCACGACGAGCACGGTATCGTCTGGCCCGCTCCGCTCGCGCCGTTTCAGGTGATTCTGGTCGCACTCAACTGGGCGAAGTCGGAGCGCGTGCGCGACGCGAGCGAGCTGCTATACAGGGACCTCGCGAAAGCCGGCATCGAGGTGCTGCTCGACGACCGCGACGCACGCGCCGGCGTCAAGTTCGCCGACGCAGAACTGGCCGGCATTCCGCATCGCGTCGTCATCTCCGAGCGCGGTCTCGATGCGGGTCGCCTCGAATACCGGCACCGGCGCGCGACCGGGAACGAGGAGATTCCAATGCCGCAGGCGGTGGAGTTCATGGCCTCACGGCTCGAGGCGGATCGCTGAGAAGCCGGTCTGCCATGGCCCGGATTGCGTTCCTGGCACCGCTCGTGTTCGCCGGCATGGCGATCGCGCAGCCCTCATTGGCGGATGGCCAGCGCGATCCCGGCCTGCGCCAGGTCATCGCCGCGGCGATCAGCAGCAAGCCGTGTTTCGAGGACAAGTACGACGACGTCGTCTGGTACGCGGTGATGCAGCCGCGTGTCGAGCGCCGCCTGCGCCAGCAACCCGCGGACCTGCGTCTCGGCGACGACATCGGTGCAGCGGCGCAACGGATCCTGCGCGCCGTGCATTGTGAGACGAGCAAGCAGTCAATGTTGCGCGACCGGCCGCAACTCGTGCTTGCGGTGATCGATGTCGAAAGTTCGTTCGATCCGTTCGCTGTTTCTTCGGCCGGCGCGGTCGGAATGATGCAGGTCATGCCGTTCTGGCCACGCGAACTCGGCCTCACGACGCGCGACCTGCTGGATGTCGAACTGAACATCCGCATGGGCACCAGCATTCTCGCCTATTACCTCGAACGCGAGCGTGGTGACTACCAGCGCGCGCTCGCCCGCTACAACGGCAGTGTCGGACGTCGGACGTATCCGGATCTGGTGCTGAGCCGGCTGCATTCGCGCTGGCAGCGTTAAGGAACCTCTGATCTACTCCCACATGAGGCGCGTTACGCGCGCGCGGGGTCGCGTCAAGGCGCGAGCAGCAGTCCAAAAGCCGGGACTATGGACGAGGCGAGCAACGCCGTCGCGCCGGCGCCCGCGCGTAACCCGCAGGGACCGGGCGCGCCCATGCGGGAGTAGATCAGAGGTTCCCGGGTCCTCAGCGCGTCGAGAATCCCGGTGGCCATTCCATCGTCGCCGGATCGATGATCTCCACAGCAACGGATGTGACACGCGCCATCGGCGGGCCGGTTTGCAGCCATTCGACGAGTTGATCGAGTGCAGCGACTGGACCCGCCGCCAGCACCAGTACGCTGCCATCCGGCTCATTGCGCGCATGGCCGCGGAGTGCAAGTGATCGCACACACTCCGCCGTGCTCGCGCGGAAGTACACTCCCTGCACGCGTCCTTTGACCCGGATGCGTCGCGCAGCGACCGGAACGGAGCTAGAATTCACTGGCTGAACTGTTTGTAAGTGTCTAAGACTATTGATAAAATTTTAGCACAGGCAAGACCGCATGACCGATATCCTTGTGTTGTTCTACTCGCGCCAGGGCACGACCGCGGAGCTTGCGCGCCAGGTTGCGCGCGGGGTGGACGCAGTCGCAGGCGCAAGGGCCCGGCTGCGCACCGTACCGCCGCTCGCCGCGGCGGGCCAGCCGTCGAATCCGGCGGCCGTACCGCAGGACGGGGCGCCCTATGCGAGTCACGACGACCTGCGCGAATGCGCGGGCCTCCTGCTCGGCAGCCCGGTGCGCTTCGGCAACATGGCGGCGCCGCTGATGGCCTTCTTCGATGGGACCTCGAGTCTCTGGTTGACGGGCGTGCTCGCCGGCAAACCGGCCGGCGCATTCACTTCGGGCAGCACGATGCACGGCGGTCAGGAAACGACACCCTTGTCCATGCTTCTTCCGCTGCTGCATCACGGCATGCTGCTCGTCGGTCTGCCATTCACGGAGCCCGCATTGTCGTCGACAACTGGCGGCGGCACGCCTTATGGCGCGAGTCGGGTGGTTTCCAATGGAACCCGGCCGGCGCTGACCGACGCGGAGCGGCAACTTGCCCAGGCACTCGGCCGGCGCGTCGCTGAAATCGCGCTGCGGCTCGCCACGCCCGCGTGACCATCAGTGAGCGTGCAGCGCGCATGCGCCGGCTGGCAATCGGCATCTGGGTGCTGCTCGTCGCTTCCATTGCGGCCTGGCCATTCGCCGCGGCCGGCATTGGCCCGGCCACGACCGCGATCGCGTTGCTGCCGCTTTTCCTTCCGCTGCCCGGCCTGATCCACGGGCGACGCCGGACCCTGCAGTGGTCGCCGCTGACAATGGCACCGGCGCTTGCACTTGCGCTGACCGAGATTCTCGTCAATGCGCCGGCCCGCATGGCTGCGATACTGACACTTGCGCTGATACTCGCGGCGTTCGCAATCATCGTCGCCGCCTTGCGCGTCAGTCCGCGTTTACAGTAGTCGGTCAGCGCGCTCGAGCACCTGCCGCACGAATGGCACGGTCAGCCGCCGCTGCGCAGCCAGCGCTTCGGTATCGAGTTCATCCAGCAAGCGGCACAGCGCGGCGAAGTCGCGCGGGGCCCTGCGTGTCAGGTACGAAAGCGTTTCGTCCGGCAACTCGAGACCCCGGTGCGCGGCGCGGCGCCGCAAGGCAAGACCCTGATCGCGTTCCGCGAGCGGCTGAAGGCGGTGGACCACGCAGGCCGACAATCGCGAAGCGAGGTCCGGCAGCGCGAATGCGCCGCCAGCCGGTGGCAGTTGCGCCGAGCAGGCGAGCCGACCGCCCAACTCCACCAGTTCGTTGTAGAGCGTGAACAAGGCCTGCTCCCAGGCGGGTTGGCCTGCGATCGCGTCGACATCGTCGAGTGCGACAAGATCGACCTGCTCCAGGCCGGCGAGCAGGCCGGGAACCAGATCCTTCGATGAGGCCAGCGGCAGATAGGCGGAGGTCAGGCCGCGCTGCCCGGCGAGGGCGCAACTGGCCTGCAGCAGATGAGTCTTGCCGACACCGGGTGGCCCGAGAACCCACAGCGGCGCATGTCCGGTGTCGCGCACAAGCTGCGTGAGACCGGCCACGGCCGCGCCATTCGCGCCTTCGTGGTAGGTCTCGAAGCGCATCGAAACGCCGAGCTGGACGCCAAGTGGCAGTTGCCGCACGCGGTCACACGGCGGCGCGGCGCGCACGACTGACCGCAATCGCCTTGCGCACGTAGGTAACGATGTAATCCACGCCGCTGACGACCGTGGTCACGAAGACCAGGGCGCCCAGCGCGACGACCAGCCATTCCGGCACGCCGGGATATGCGGCGCGTCCGACCACCGCGATCACGAACAGCAGCTGGACCAGCGTATTGAGCTTGCTCGGCATCGTCGGGCGACCTTCCAGCGGGCCGAACATCTCCTTGTACACCCAGGCGCCGACTCCGATGATCACGTCGCGCGCGACCGCGACCGCGGCGAGCCACAAAGGAATCAGTCCGAGCCAGGTCAGCGTGATGAATACGCTGACCAGCAGCAGCTTGTCCGCCACCGGGTCGAGAACCTTGCCGAGTTCCGTGGCCCAGTTGAATGTCTTTGCAAGATAACCGTCGAGGATGTCCGACACCCCGGCGACGCCGAAGAGGATCAGTGTCGCCCCATAGTGGCCTTCGGCAAGCAGCCAGACGATCGGCACGGCGAGCGCCATGCGCAGCAGGCAAAGCACATTCGGAACCGTGGCCAGACTCATGGCGCCAACGCGAAGACCATTCGTGACTCATCGACCGGGATCAGCCGGCCCTCGCGCCGGATCGCCTGGCGCAATGCATCCGGATCTCCGCGAACAGTCAGGGCAAATGACACGGCATCCGGCGTCACCTCATCGACTGCGACGCCGCGCACCAGCGGCAGGCGTCCCAATGCGCGCAGCGCCGCAGCATAGGCCTCGAGTGTGTCGATGCCCGTGACCGTCACGAGTTGTTCGACGCGCTGGCCGGCATTGCGTGACGCGTAGGCGCTCGCGTAGCGGTCGGCGGCAAGCTCCGGGCCGGATTCCAGGTCGCCTCTCGTTTGCGCGGACAGACCGGCCGACGAAAAGGTCCACTCGACGGTGTGCTGGCCGGCTGCCGTCGCCACCGCGCGCCCGATCAGCACTCCATCCGCGCCATAACGACGTGCCGCGGCCACCAGTGGCTCATGGTCGCCGGACCAGGCCTGCTGCAGGCCGCGACCGAGATCATCGCCGGCACCGGGCCAGGCCAGCGGTATGCCGCGGCGCGTGGCGGCCCGCTCGACGCGCTGCTTCTCATCGCCGCCGGTCGCGGAACCGGCGAGACTGCGCCGGCCACCGCGATCGACCGCGAGCCAGACGAGTGTCAACGGTCGGTCCGGCCCCCAGAATGGCAGGCCGGCGGCGTCGATCGCATTCTCGATCGTCGAACCGTCGAAGGTCACCGCAAGCTGGCTGCCGGCTGCGCGCCGGAAGCTGACGACATGCCGGCCGGCCTGGGCGACTAGTGGTGCCAGGCTTTCGAGATCGGCGGCATCGCGGCGGCCGGTCGCGCGAATCAAAATGTCGCGCATCGCCTCGCGAAATGCGGCTTGCTGGGCCGACTCGCCCTGGCCCGTGACCGGCACCGTCACCGTGTACATGTCGCCAAGCGATGCCGCATGGGCATGCGGCGCGAGTGCGGCAATTGCCAGTGCAGCGAGCCAACGTCGTGTCCGGTTCATCATTACAATAATACACTGCCCGGTACACGGGCCCTCCCCTGCAGAGCCCGATCCGGACCGATGACCCCACGCCCACCGCTGACATACCGGGATGCCGGCGTCGACATCGATGCCGGCGCGGCGCTGGTCGAAAGGATCAAGCCGCAGGTCGCGCGCACGCACCGGCCGGAGGTCCTGGCAGGCGTCGGCGGATTCGGCGCGATGATCGAGCTGCCTGTCGGCCGTTGGCGACAGCCCGTGCTCGTCGCCGGCACGGACGGCGTCGGCACCAAGCTGCGGCTCGCGATCGACACCGGCCGTCATGACGGCGTCGGCCAGGATCTGGTCGCGATGTGTGCCAACGATGTCGTGGTGCAGGGCGCCGAACCGCTGTTCTTCCTCGATTACTATGCGACTGGCCGCTTGTCGGTCGACGTCGCCGCGCGGGTCATTACCGGCATAGCGTCGGGCTGCCAGCTGGCGGGCTGCGCACTGGTCGGCGGCGAGACCGCGGAGATGCCCGGCATGTACCAAGGCGAGGACTATGACCTCGCCGGCTTTTGCGTCGGCGTCGTGGAGAAAGATCGGATCGTCGACGGCGCGCGGACACGCGCCGGCGATGCCGTCATCGGCCTCGCCTCTTCGGGACCGCACTCCAACGGCTACTCGCTGATCCGCCGGCTCATCGCGGAGACCGGAGCCAATGCAGATACACGCATCGGCGACGCGCGGCTGCTCGACCTGCTGCTGGAGCCGACGCGGATCTACGTGAAATCCATCCTGCAATTACTGCAAACAGCCGAGGTCCATGCGATCGCGCATATCACGGGTGGCGGCCTCATGGACAATATCCCGCGGGTGCTGCCGCAGGGTCTCGGCGTGCGCCTCGATGCGCGCGCCTGGCGGCGCGCTCCGGTCTGGCAGTGGATTCAGCAAAGCGGCGCGATCACCGATGCCGAGATGCACCGGACCTTCAATTGCGGCATCGGCATGGTCGTGCTCGTTCCGCCGGAAACGGCCGATGCTGCGATCGCACTGCTGGGTTCCTGCGGCGAACATGCCGCGGTCATCGGTGAAGCCTGCCCTGGCGAGGGCGTACAGTTCGGCTGATGGAGCGCGCCCTGCCATTCGCCGTGCTGATCTCGGGCCGCGGCTCCAACATGCTCGCACTCGCGAGAGCCGCGACGGAGGGACGCATTGCCGGACGCGTGGCGACCGTCATCAGCGACCAGCCGGGCGCCGCAGGGCTTGCCGAAGCGCGCCGCCGTGGTCTCGCCACCGAAGTCGTCGAGCCCGCGCGCGGCGCCGATCGCGCCACTTTTGGCCACGCCTTGACCACGATTCTCGAGCGGCACGGCGCGGAACTCGTCGTGCTGGCGGGCTTCATGCGCATCCTCGATGCCGGGTTCGTGCGCCATTGGCAAGGCCGTCTGCTGAATATCCACCCTTCCCTGCTGCCCGCCCACCGTGGCCTGCATACCCATCGCCGGGTCCTCGCGGCAGGCGACGCGCAGCACGGCTGCACGGTCCACTTCGTGACCGAGGAACTCGACGCAGGCCCCGCGGTCATCCAGGGACGGCTCACCGTGAATCCCGGCGACACGGTGGAGTCGCTTTCAGCGCGCGTTCAGCAGCTGGAGCACATCATTTATCCGCGTGCGGTAGGCTGGTTTGCCAACGGGCGCCTCGGCTGGAAGGACGGCGCGGCATTGCTCGACGGCCGGCCACTCGCAGCAGCTGTCATCGAGGATCAGCAATGAAGCTTGTCGCGATCGTGATTCTGACGGCCATCGCCGCGTTCAACGCGCAGTCCGCGCGCGGGGACGAGCCGCTGCTGTCGCCATTCGTCGCGGACTACGACGTCAAGTACGGCAATCTGTCCGCGGGCTCCAGCCGCACGGAACTGCGCCGTGCTGCTCTGCCGGGCCAGTGGCAATTCGAGTCGCGCACGAAGGCGAGCGGGCTCGCTAGGTTGATCGCGGGTGGCACCCTCGTGCAACGCTCGACCTTCCAGCTCGAATCAGGCGACCTGCGCCCGCTGAGCTACCGATACGACGATGGCGAGAAAGGATCCGAGGGCGATGTTTCGCTCGACTTCGACTGGGCCGCGGGCCGCGTGAAAGGCGTCGCCGAAGCCGCGGCTGTCGATATCGAGGTCGAGGCCGGCCTGCAGGATGCCGCGTCAATGCAGGCGCTCGTGTTGTTGCGCCTGAACAGTGGTGCCGAACCCGGCCTGATCGCGATGATCGAGAAAGACCGCATCAAGTACTTCCACCACACGCTCCTGAGGCGCGAACGCCTGAAGACTGCGCTTGGCGTGCTCGACACGCTCGTGTACCGCAGTGCCCGCGATGGCGCCAGTCGCGAAATGCTCCTGTGGTACGCCCCCGCGCTCGGCAATGTGACCGTGCAGGCAGTACAGCAGCGGCGCCGCGACGGCAAGAAGCTTCTCAACTTGTCCATCAAGAGGTACCGGCCGGGCTCTTGACGGGCTCAGGTCCGCGGCAGAGTGACCCCGGTCTGCCCCTGATATTTCCCGCCGCGGTCCCGGTACGAGGTCTCGCAGACCTCGTCGGACTCGAAGAACAGCATCTGCGCCACGCCCTCGTTCGCATAGATCTTCGCGGGCAGCGGCGTCGTGTTGGAAAATTCGAGTGTCACGTGCCCCTCCCACTCAGGTTCGAGCGGCGTGACATTCACGATGATTCCGCAGCGCGCGTAAGTGCTCTTGCCGAGGCAGATCACCATCGTGCTGCGCGGGATCCGGAAGTATTCGACGGTGCGCGCGAGTGCAAATGAATTGGGCGGCACGATGCAGACATCCGCCCGCAGGTCGACGAAGTTGTTCGTGTCGAAGCTCTTCGGGTCCACGATCGTCGAATTGATGTTTGTGAAGATCTTGAATTCACCGGCGCAACGCACGTCGTAGCCGTAGCTCGAAGTGCCGTAGGAAATGATCTTGCGGTCATCGACGACACGGATCTGCCCGGCCTCGAATGGCTCGATCATTCCCTGTGCCGCCATGCGCCGGATCCAGCGGTCTGACTTGATGCTCATCACTCGTCCTCGATGCTGATCGCCGGCATGGTCACCGCGCCCTGCAAGGCACTCGCCGCCAGCCTGCCGGCGGCTCGCCGGGCGATTGCGTGGAAAATTCCCGCCGTCTGCGACGCCGGATCGGCGACAACGGTCGGCGTGCCGCCATCCACCTGTTCGCGTATGCGCGCCTCGAGCGGCAGCTGGCCGAGCAGCGTCGTGTCGTAGCGCCGGGCGAGCTCGGCGCCACCGCCGGTGTCGAAGATGTGCGACTCGTGTCCGCAGGCCGGGCAGCGATGCAAACCCATGTTCTCGACGATGCCGAGCACCGGCACACCGACCTTGCGGAACATCTGCAGGCCCTTGCGTGCGTCGAGCAGCGCAATTTCCTGCGGCGTCGTCACGATGATGGCGCCGCTGACCGGTACCCGCTGAGTCAATGTCAGCTGGATGTCGCCGGTGCCCGGTGGCATGTCGACGATCAGATAGTCGAGCGCGCCCCAGCGCGTGTCGGAGAGCATCTGTGCCAGGGCCTGCGTGACCATCGGGCCGCGCCAGGCCATCGGCTGGTCGGAATCGATCAGGAATCCGATGGACATGACCGGGATGCCATGGCCGCGCGGCGGATCAAAGGTCTTGCCGTCGGTGGTGGTCGGACGCTGGCCCGCCAGACCCATCATGCGGGGCTGGCTTGGTCCGTAGATGTCCGCATCCAGCAGGCCGACGCGGGCACCCTGGGCTGCCAGCGCCAGCGCGAGATTCGCCGCAACGGTCGACTTGCCGACGCCGCCCTTGCCGGAAGCGACCGCGATGACGTTGGCGACATCGGGCAGCGGGCGCATCTGCCGGTCGGCGACGAACGCGGGAATCTGCGAGCGCAGCTCGATGGCGAATGGTTCCAAGATGCCGGCGGCCGCCGCATGGCCTGCGAGAGCAATCTCGAGCTCCCTGCGATACCCCTCGACCGGGAAGCCGAGCACGATCTTTGCCATCAGCCCGGCCGGCGTCGAATCCACCGATTCGAGCGCCCCGGCAGCCGCAAGCGTCAGGCCGGTGTTCGGCTCGACATACTGTTCCAGCGCGGCTCGCAGGCGGCTCTCGGGGCCGGAGGGCATCGGGAATGTTCCACTGATCGGGGGGGGCCGGCATTGTAGCCCAGCAGGCAATCCGCAAATGGGGCCCGCAATGGGTATGGCATACTTTCCAATTGCCAGATCGGTCCCAACAAGAGCCGGGGTCGAATGGGTTTATTCAGTGGGTATCGAGCCGATCGCCTGGTCGCCGAGGTGCGTGAAAGCGGTGATCCTGGCAGCCCAAAGGCAAAGCAGGCGCTCGCCAGACTGCAGGGGCTGGGCGCCACCGCCATCAAGCCAATCGTCGAGGCGCTGTCCACGTCTGACAAGCGCGAGACGTTGGCTTTCGTCGAGGCGTTGTCCGGGCTGATCGACAACAAGACATTCCCGCTGCTGGCCAAGGCGCTCGCTGAGGAGAACCCGCGCGCGGTCGCGGGGGTCGCCTGGGCGCTCTCCAGTTCACGCGCCTACTCGCCATCGTTGCTGCTCGAGCTGCTGAGCGAGCCGGGCGTTTCGCGGCCGGCCGTGCTCGACGTCATCGCCGCGCACAAATCCCGCTTCCAGCTGCGCGACCTGCTGAATGCCGCTTACCTGCAGGATCCGAACGAAAAGGCAGCCCTGTTCCGCATCGCCGGCACGATAGTGGATGAGACTTCGGTCGACGAGCTGGTCGCACGGGTCGAGGGCAAAGATCCGATTGCCCGCATGCATATCATCGCGCTGCTCGCGCGCTTCAACACAACCAAGGTCCGGATGGCGTTGATGGCGACGCTGAAGGACCCGAACAAGCTGGTGCGTTCGGCCGCGCTGCAGTCGATCGCGGCCATGGAAGGCCCGGTCGATCCGGCCCAGGTCGCCCCGCTGCTGCGCGACTCCGACCTCGATGTCCAGAACAAGGCGGTCGACCTGCTGTGCCGCGGCAAGCACCCGGATACCGTACGTCACCTGGTCGAAGTGCTGAAGGACGAATCCGAGTACGCCCGACGGGCGGCCGTCGAGGTGCTGAATGTCGTCGGCGACGAGAGTTCGGTGAGGTACCTGCTTCAGGCCATCAAGGACGCCGACTGGTGGGTGCGCAGCCGCGCGGCGGACGCGCTCGGCAAGATCGGCGGACCGCAGGTCATCAATGCGGCACTCGCGCTGGTTTCCGATCGCGACGAAGAGGTCCGCCGCACGGCCGTCGAGATCCTCAATCAGACCAAGGACGAGCGCGCGGTCAGCCACCTGATCGAGGCGACCAAGGACACCGACTGGTGGGTCAGCGAGCGGGCCGTCGATGCGCTGGGTGCGATCGGCAGCCGCAAGTCCGTGCCGCGCCTCCTGGAGATGATGCAGGCGAACCCGAAATCGGTGCCAACCATCGTGCGGGCACTCGGCAAGATCGGGGACAACGCCGCAACCGACAGCATCATGCGCGCGCTGGACCGGACTGAGACCGATATCCGCATCGAGGCGATGGCGGCGCTCGTGCGCCTCGCCGATGACCGCACCATCGATCCGGTTCGCGCCCGCATCGCGCCGCTCGTTTCGGCGGCCGAGCAGACGGTGGCCGGCGCCGCGCAGCGTGCACTGTCCGAGCTGGAAGCGCGATTCGGTGGCACAACCCTCGCAGGCATATCGGCACCGGGCATCGCCATACCGGTCCGCGCGGGATCGGACGTTGCCCGGACCATGCTGATCGAATCGGCCGACGTTGCGGCGATCATGAAGGCGGCCGAGGCCCAGGGCCGGCTCGACATCGCAACCCTCCAGCCTGGCGACGTGCTGGAGGGGCGCTACAAGTACATCGAACGCATCGGCAAGGGTGCGTTCGGCACCGTGCTCTTGATGGAGGACACCGTCGTCGATGAGCGGCTGATACTCAAGTTCCTGAATCCGGCCATTTCGCAGGACGAGGAGATGATGCAGCGCTTTGTCCACGAACTGCGCTACAGCCGCAAGATCACCCATCCGAATGTGATTCGCATCTACGATTTCCTCCACATCCGCGGCAACTACGCGATCTCGATGGAGTACTTTCCATCGCACACACTGGGCGGCGAAGTCGCCGACGGCAAGCCGGTGGCGCTGCGCCGGGCGCTTCGCTTCGGCATGGACATCGCCAAGGGGATGTCGGTTGCTCACGGCGTCGGCATCGTGCACCGCGACCTCAAGCCGGCCAACGTGCTGATCAATGACGACGGGCTGCTGAAAATCGTCGACTTCGGCGTTGCCGCCGCGCAGCATCAGGGCGACACGCAGCTGACCAAGACGGGCTACGTGATCGGTTCACCGAAATACATGGCGCCGGAACAGATCCTCGGCAAGAAGGTCGACGAGCGCGCCGACATCTACTCGCTGGGAGTCTTGATTTACGAGATGCTGACCGGCGTGCCGCCCTATCATCGCGGTGACCACATGTCGGTGATGTACCAGCATGTCCAGGGCCGGGCCCGCCCGCCGATCGAGCTGAATCCGGCGCTGCCGCCGGCGTTGTCGGAACTGATCATGAAGACCATGTCCGTCGACAAGGAAAAGCGCCCCGCCTCCATGGACGAAATGCATGTGGCGCTCGAGCGATTCTTGTGATCCACTCGCGCGGCAATGCCGCGCATTGATGCATTCCTGAAGCTTGGCATGACCCAGACGTGCTCCGATGTCCACCTGGCCGTCGGCGTGCCACCAATGCTCAGGATGAATGGCGACCTGGTGGCCATCCGGTTCCGCGACCTGGCCGCAGCCGAACTCGAGAGCTACGTCGCCGAAATCCTGACGCGCAACCTCAGTGAAAAGTTTCACGCAGGCCATGATGTCGACTTTTCCTACGTAACCGAGGACGGTGGACGCTTCCGGGTCAATGTATTCCGCAAGGATTCCGGGGTCGGGGCGGTGTTCCGGTCGATCCCGAATGAAGTCCCGACACTCGATTCGCTGCAACTGCCACCGATCGTCAGAAAGCTCTGCGATCATCATCAGGGCATGATCCTGGTGACCGGCTCGACCGGCACGGGCAAGTCGACGACGCTCGCGGCGATGATCGACCTGCTGAACACCACGCGAAAGCTCAACATCATCAGTCTGGAAGATCCGATCGAGTTCGTGCATCGCAGCAAGCAAAGCCAGATCGTGCAACGCGAGCTGGGCACACACCTGCCCTCCTTCGCCGAGGGCGTGCGCGCCGCGATGCGCGAGGATCCCGACGTGATTCTGGTGGGTGAAATGCGCGACGCCGATACAATTGCGATGGCCATGACGGCCGCCGAAACCGGTCACCTCGTGCTCGGCACCTTGCACACCACCAGCGCGGTCAAGACCATCGACCGGATGATCGACGCACTGCCGGCCGACCAGCGTGAACAGACCAAGAGCTTTCTTGCGCAGAGCCTGCTCGCCGTGATCACACAGGTACTGGTCCGCAAGCCGGAGAATCGTGGCCGCAAGGCGATCTGCGAGGTCATGATCATGAATCGCGCGATTGCCAAGCTGATCCAGACCGACCAGACTCACCAGATTCCGGCGCAGGTGCAGACCAGCCGCGACGCCGGCATGCAACTCATGGACCAATCGCTGCTGACGGCCATCAAGGCCAAGGAAATCGACCCCGACGACGCCTTCGCCTATTCGTCGGACAAGCGCCTGTTTGCGAAGCACGTCGTGGATCGCAGCCTGCTGCCGCGCTTCGACACCCTGGAATGAGGCGGCCTTAGCGTGGCGCGTGTCGACGAATATCTCGAGGAGATCCTGAAGCGGGACGGGTCCGACCTGCATTTCATGGCAGGCGATCCGCCACGCATCCGGCAGTACGGCAAGCTGTCCACTCTGAGGACCGATACGCTTGCGGCCGATTTCGTGCGCGAGGCGCTCTACGAGATCATGCCGCGCAAGGCGCTCGAGCGATTCGAGACCCGCGACGGCACCGATTTCGCGTACTCGCTCGGGACGATCGCGCGGTTCCGTGTCAACATCATGCGTCAGCTGAATGGCATGGGCGGCGTGTTCCGGGCCATTCCGTCCAAGGCGCAGACTCTCGAACAGCTCAAGATGCCTGAAGCCGTGCGCAATCTCTGCAAGGCGTCGAGCGGCCTGATCCTGATGACCGGCAAGACCGGTTCCGGCAAGTCGACGACGCTCGCAGCGATGATCGACGACCTGAACCTGCGCATCAAGGGCCACATCCTGACGATCGAGGACCCGATCGAGTTCGTGCATCCGCGCAAGAACTGCCTGATCAGCCAGCGCGAGGTCGGGGTCCACGCCGAGTCCTTTGCGAGCGCGGTGCTGTCCGCATTGCGCGAGGACCCGGACGTCATCCTGATCGGCGAGTTGCGCGACCTGGATACGATCAGCACCGCGATCACGGCTTCCGAGATGGGTATTCTGGTCATGGCGACGTTGCATACGAATGGTGCGGCGGCGACGGTTGACCGCATGGTCAACGCGTTTCCGCCCGACAAGCAGGGTCATGTGCGGACGATGTTGTCGACCTCGCTGCGCGGTGTCGTGTCGCAGCAGCTGATCTCGCGCAAGGGCACGCCCGGCCGCGTTGCGGCGATCGAGGTGCTGATCAACACGCCCGCGGTCTCCAATCTGATCCGCCAGGGCAAGATCGATCAGCTGGAAACCGCGATGCAGGCCGGCACCTCGCTCGGCATGCGCACGATGGACGTGGCGATCCAGCAGCTGCTGGATTCGGGACAGATCAGCGGGCGATCGGCCTACGAGAAAGCCATCAACAAGACCAAATTCGAGGAAGGCAAGGAACTCGACTAGCCCGCCGCTCAAGGCATAATGCATGGCTCATCCCCGGACCCGAGCCATGGCCCGCCGCATCCTCGTCACCAGCGCACTGCCCTACGCAAATGGGCCCACGCACCTCGGCCTCATGACCGAGGTCGTGCAGACCGACATCTGGGTGCGCGTCATGAAACTGCGCGGGCACGACTGCCTGTACGTCTGCGCCGACGACACCCACGGCACGCCGATCATGTTGAAGGCCGAATCCGAAGGGATCACGCCGGAGCAGCTGATCGCGCAGGTCGGCGCCGAGCGGCGGCGCGATTTCGCCGACTTCGGCATCGGTTTCGACAATTACTACACGACCCATTCGGAGGAGAACCGCCGGCTGACGGTTCGCATCTACCAGGCGCTCGCTGCTGCCGGCCACATCACGCGCCGCATCGTCCGCCAGGCCTATGATGAAAAGGCGGGCATGTTCCTGCCCGACCGCTATGTCAAGGGGACCTGTCCGCGCTGCCAGACGCCGGACCAGTACGGCGACAGCTGCGAAAACTGCGGAGCGACGTACACGCCGTCGGATCTGATCGACCCGGTTTCCGTTGTGTCCGGCACGACCCCGGTCCAGCGCGAATCGGAGCACATCTTCTTCAAGCTCGGCGATTTCGAGCCGATGCTGCGCAAGTGGACCCGCTCCGGCAGCCTGCAGTCGGCAGTCGCAAACAAGCTCGACGAGTGGTTCGAGGCGGGTCTGCGGGACTGGGACGTGTCGCGCGACGCGCCTTACTTCGGATTCGAGATTCCCGATGCGCCGGGTAAATATTTTTATGTCTGGCTCGATGCACCGGTCGGCTACATGGCCAGCTTCGAGAATCTCTGCGCGCGCAGCGGCCTTGTCTTCGAAGATTACTGGGGGCCGGACAGCGAGGCGGAGCTCCATCACTTCATCGGCAAGGACATCCTGTATTTCCACTCGCTGTTCTGGCCGGCAACTCTCGAGGGCGCCGGATTCCGCAAGCCGACTGCCGTGCATGCGCACGGCTTCCTGACCATCAATGGCGAGAAGATGTCGAAGTCGCGTGGCAACTTCGTCACCGCAAGGAGCTATCTCGACCTGCTGCCGCCGGAGTATTTCCGCTACTTCCTGGCGGCGAAGCTGGGCTCCGGTCTCGACGACATCGACATGAACCTGGACGAGTTCGCGACCCGCATCAATGCCGAGCTGGTCGGCAAGCTCGTCAACATCGCAAGCCGCTGCGCGGGCTTCATCCATCGCAGTCACGGCGGCCGTCTCGCCCCGGCCCTGCCCGACCCGGGTCTTTATCGCGAGTTCGTCGAGGCCGCCGACTGGATCGCTGCCAGCTACGAATCACGTGAGTACGCGGCAGCGGTGCGCGAAGTCATGGCACTCACCGACCGTGCCAATCTGTACATTGACCGGCACAAGCCCTGGCTGGCCGCAAAGGACCCTGCCCGCGCCGCGGAAGTCCAGGCGACCTGCACCCAGGGACTCAACCTGTTCCGGGTGCTGATGACCTGCCTGAAACCGGTGATGCCGGCGATGGCGGAACGCGCCGAGGACTTTCTCGGCAGGCCGGTAAGGCTCTGGAGCGACATCGCCGACCCGCTGCTCGACACGACCATCAAGGAGTACCAGCCACTTGCGACCCGCGTCGATCCGGCGCTGGTTCGCAAGCTGGTGGAGACACCGATGACGACGACCCAGGAAATCAGCGCAGACGAATTCGCGCGCATCGACCTGCGTATTGCCCGCATCGAGTCGGCCACCCTGGTTGAGGGCGCCGACCGGCTGCTCCAGCTGACCGTCGACCTCGGCGGTGAGCAGCGCACGGTTTTCGCAGGAATCCGCAGTTCCTACCAACCCGACCAGTTGATCGGGCGCCACGTGGTCGTGGTTGCGAATCTCAAGCCACGCAAGCTGCGTTTCGGTGTCTCGCAGGCGATGGTCCTGGTCGCGAGTGCCGAAGGCGGCGATGCGCTGTTCCTGCTGGGACCGGATGCCGGCGCCACGGCCGGCATGAAGGTCAGCTAGCGATGCTGGCGGAGCGCATCGATGCGCTATTGCCGCAGACCCAGTGCCGCCGCTGCGGATTCGAGGGCTGCCGTCCCTATGCCGAGGCGCTGGCACGCGGTGAAAGCGAATTGAATCGCTGTTCGCCCGGTGGCCGGGAGGTGATCGCGCAACTGGCGGTACTGCTGGGGCGACCGGAGTTGCCGCTCGATCCGGATTGCGGCCAAGAGGGCCCGCCGCTCGTTGCGCTGATCGACGAGGCGGCCTGCATCGGTTGTGCCAGGTGCCTCGACGACTGTCCGACCGACGCCATCGTCGGTGCGCGCAAGCGCATGCACACGGTCATTGCCGAAGATTGCACTGGCTGCGAGCTGTGCCTGCCGGCTTGCCCGGTCGACTGTATCCACATGGTCAACCTGCCCGTCCCGCCCGCGCCGGCACGGGACGCCCGCGCGGCACATTACCGGCATCTATACGACTCGCGGCGGGCGCGGCTTGCACGTGGGCAGACCGAATGGCGCGACGCCCTGCGCGCTAGCCTGGCTCAAGATGGCGCGTCGGCGGATTGAGACGAAGCTGGACGCGGCCGCGCGGCGGCAGCTGTTCGAACGCCGGCGCGCGGCCAATCCGCAGCCTTCGACCGAACTCGTCTACCGCTCGCCATTCCAGCTGCTCGTCTCGGTCATGTTGTCGGCGCAGGCCACGGACCGCAGCGTCAATCAGGCGACTAAACGACTGTTCCGCGTCGCCGCGACACCCAACGCCATGCTCGAGCTCGGTGAGGATGGCGTGGCCAGCTACATCCGGACGATCGGACTCTGGCGCGTCAAGGCGCGCCACGTCATCGCCGCGAGCCGGCTGCTGCTCGAGCGCCACCGGGGCCGCGTGCCGCGCGAACGCGAGGCACTCGAGGCCCTCCCCGGCGTCGGGCGCAAGACCGCGAATGTCGTGCTGAACACCGCCTTCGGCGTGCCGACAATCGCGGTGGACACGCACATCTTCCGCGTGGCCAATCGAACCGGCCTCGCTCCGGGGGGCAAGGTCCGCGAGGTCGAGGATGGTCTGCTGGATGCCGTACCCGGGGAATTCCGCGCGGATGCGCATCATTGGCTGATCCTGCATGGCCGCTATGTCTGCAAGGCCCGCCGGCCGGCTTGCCCAAACTGCCTGATCGCCGACCTGTGCCGTTACCCCGACAAAACGGTGGCGCCTTGATGCTGCCGCTATCCGGAAATGCGGGGCGCGTGGATCTCAGACGGGTCTGGCTGCTGGCCTGGCAGAAAGCCCGCGAGCGGCTGCCGATGACGCCGCTGGAGGCGATGCTGGCCGACGTGCTGCGCCTGCACCCGGAGTACAGCAGCCTGCTCGAGGATCCGGATGCGCTCGCCCGCGATTGGACGCCTGAGGGTGGCCAGGCCAACCCGTTCCTGCACATGGGACTGCACGTGGCGCTTCGCGAAGGCGTCGCGGCTGACCGGCCGGCGGGGCTGCGTGAGTTGTACGACCGCCTGCGCAGATCGCAGGACTTGCATACCGCCGATCACCTGCTGATGGAATGCCTGGCCGAAACACTGTGGGAGGCCGAACGCGCGTCACTGCCACCCGATGAATCGGCGTTTCTCGCGCGCGCCCAGCGGGTGGCCGGCGGGTAATATCGGGCGACGAGCGCCGTGACTCAGGACTTCCTGGGCATGTAGAGATCGGTCAACGTACCGTCGAATGCTTCCGCGGCAAACGCGACGGTCTCCGACAAGGTCGGGTGCGGGTGGATCGTGAGACCGATGTCGGCAGCGTCCGCGCCCATTTCGATCGCCAGCGCAACTTCGGAAATCAGGTCCCCCGCATTGCTGCCAACGATACCGCCACCGACGATGCGGCGCGTTTCCTCGTCGAACAGCAACTTTGTGAATCCATCATCGCGATTGAGGGTCAGCGAGCGGCCGCTGGCCATCCAGGGGAATAGCCCCTTGCCGAGCTTGCGGCCCGCAGCCTGCGCTTCGGTCTCGGTAATCCCGGCCCAGGCGATCTCCGGGTCCGTGTAGGCGACCGACGGAATCACCAGCGCATCGAATGCCCGCTTGTGGCCGGCGATGACCTCGGCCGCCACCTTGCCCTCGTGCGTCGCCTTGTGCGCCAGCATCGGCTGGCCGACGATGTCGCCGATCGCGAAGATGTGGTGGACATTGGTTCGTTGCTGGCGGTCCACGGCGATGTAGCCGCGCCCATCGACCTCGATGCCCGCCGATTCGGCGTTCAGCACGCGTCCATTCGGCACCCGGCCAACCGCACACAGCACACGATCGTAAGTTTGCGGCGGTGGCGCGTCCTTCGCGTCAAAGCTGACCTTGAGGCCCGAGTCCTCGGCCTCGACACCCATCACGCGCGTGCCTGTCATGATCGACGTATAACGCGAGCGCAGGCGCTTCTCCAGCGGGCGCACCAGATCGCGATCGCAGCCTGGCATCAGCATGTCGGTCAATTCGACCACGCTGACCTTCGAGCCGAGTGCGTCGTATACGCAAGCCAATTCGAGCCCGATGATCCCTCCGCCGATGACCAGCAAATGCCCGGGTATGTCCTTGAGATCGAGCGCCGCGGTCGAATCCATGACCCGCGGGTCGGTTGGCAGGCCCGGGATGCGTGCGGGCTCCGACCCCGCGGCGATGATGCAGTGCTGAAAGCCGATCACACGCGTCGCACCTTCGGGGACGCGCAATTCGACACGATGCGGCGAAATGAAGCGCGCGAAACCGCGCAGCACGTCGACTTTGCGCTGCTTTGCCAGAATCGTGAGACCGGCGGTCAGCTTGCCGACGATCTTGTTCTTCCATTGCTTCAGCGCTTCGGTATCGATCTGCGGCTCGCCGAAGCGGATGCCGTGCGCGGACATGGCCTGCGCCTCCTCGATCACGCGCGCCGCATGCAGCAGGGCCTTCGACGGAATGCAGCCGACATTCAGGCAGACGCCACCGAGCTGCGGCCAGCGATCCACCAGGATCACGCCGAGACCGAGGTCCGCTGCGCGAAAAGCCGCCGTGTAGCCGCCCGGCCCGGCGCCGATCACGAGGAGCGGTGTCGTCAGATCGGCCGCCGGCTCGCCGCCGGCAATCGAAGCATCGTCCTGCGCCTGCGCGGCCGCGGTGTGCTCGCCCGGCAGCACGACCGTCTGGCCATGGCCCGGCACGACGACTGTCTCGGTCAGGGCCGGCAGCCGCACGGTGTCGCCGCCGGCAGCCGCGACCACGGCAATCAGGCTGTCTTTTGACACGCGATCGCCCTTCACGACGCGGACTTCCTGGACCACACCGCCCGCGGTCGCCGGCACGTCCATGGTCGCCTTGTCCGTCTCGAGGGTGATCAGCGGTGTTTCCGGCTCGACATTGTCGCCGGGGCTGATCAGCACTTCGATGACCTCGACGTCCCGGAACTCGCCAAGATCCGGAACGCGCTGCTCGATGATGCGGCTCACGGCACGGCCTCGACGAGGGTCTCCGGATGCGTGAGCGCGTCGGTGAGCGCGACGACAAACCGCACGGCCTCGGCTCCGTCGATGACCCGATGATCGTAGGAAAGCGAAAGCGGCAGCAACAGCCGCGGCCGGAACTGACCGTCTCTCCAGACCGGTCGCGTCTGCGAACGCGAGACGCCCAGAATCGCGACCTCGGGCGCATTGATGATCGGCGTGAAGGCCGTGCCACCGATGCCGCCGAGGCTCGAGATCGTGAAGCAGCCCCCCTGCATCTCGGCCGCCGTGAGTTTGCCGGCGCGCGCGCGGGCGGCGAATTCCGCAAGATCGCGCGCAAGCTCGTAGATGTCCTTGCGGTTCGCGTCGCGGATCACCGGCACGACCAGGCCATTTGGCGTATCCGCCGCAAAGCCCAGGTGCAGATACTGCTTAAAGACCAGGTTCTGCCCGCTGGCATCGAGCGAGCTGTTGAAATTCGGAAACTGCGCGATGACACGGACGCAGGCACGTGCGACGAAGGCGAGTGGCGTCAGCTTGATGCCGAGGCCGGCGGCACGCTCCTTCAATGACACACGCAGCGCCTCGAGCTCCGTGATGTCCGCCTCGTCATGCTGGGTGACATGCGGGATGTTCACCCAGCTGGCCTGCAGTCGCGCGCCGGAAATCTTCTGGATTCGGCCGAGCGGACGCACTTCGACCGGTCCAAAGGCGGCGAAATCGACGTCCGGAACCCCGGGCAGCACGGCGGCACCCGACGCCGCGGGCGCCCCCGACAGCGCACGCTTGACGAAGGACTTGACGTCGTCCCGCGTGATCCGCCCCTTCACGCCCGAACCCTTCACCTTCGCCAGATCCACGCCGAGTTCACGCGCAAGCTGTCGCACGGCGGGACCGGCATGGGCACGCGAGGAGCCAGCTTCGACTGCCGGCGTGTGCGCAGGCCCTCGTGCATCGGTGGAGACGACGGGCGCGGGCTGCGGTGTCGGCGCTGCAGCCGCAGCGGTGGTGGCCGTGCCCTGCTCCGTCGCCACCGGATCCGCGGTGGTGCCCGTGAGTTCCAGCACCAGGATCGGATCGCCCTTGGAGACCCGGTCGCCCTTCCGCACGCGCAACTCGGCGACGCGTCCGGCCGCGGTCGATGGAACGTCCATCGCCGCCTTGTCGGTTTCAAGCGTGATCAGCGGGCTGTCGACCGCGACTTCGGCGCCGGCGGCGACCAGTACGTCGATGACCTCGACATCCTTGAAGTCGCCAAGATCCGGCACGCCGACGGTGATGCGCCTGGCCACGATCGTATTCAGGAAACCAGCGGATTCGGTTTCGACGGGTCGATGCCGAATTTTTTCATCGCCGCGGAAACCGTGGCCATTTCGGCTTTTCCGTCGTCCGCCAGCGCTTTCAGCGTGGCGACGACGATCCAGCGCCTGTCGACTTCGAAGAATCCCCGCAGCGCCTCGCGCGAGTCACTACGGCCGAAGCCGTCGGTGCCGAGCGTCACATAGCGGCCTGGCACCCACTGGCGGATCTGGTCCGCGACGATCTTCATGTAATCGGTCGCGGCAATGAACGGGCCTTCACGCCCACTCAGGCATTCGCGCGCATAGGGTGCCGCCGGCTTCGCGCCTGGATGCAACATTGCGTTGCGCTCGGCGTCGAGTGCCTCGCGCCGCAGTTCCGAGAAGCTGGTGACGCTGAACACATCGGCCGGAATTCCGAATTCCGACTCCAGAATCTGCGCGGCGGCCAGCGCCTCGCGCAGGATCGTGCCCGAACCCAGCAATGTCGCCCTGACCGGGCCGCGACCGCCGATGTGCAGCAGATACATGCCCCGCAGCACGCCCTGCTCGACGCCTTTCGGCATCGGCGGCTGGGCGTAGTTCTCGTTCATGCAGGTCACGTAGTAGAAGACGCTTTCCTGCTCCGCGTACATCCGCCGCAGCCCGTCCTGCATGATGATCGCGAGCTCGTACGCATAGCAGGGATCGTAGGCGACGCAGTTCGGGATCGTCGAGGCCAACAGATGGCTATGCCCATCCTGATGTTGCAGGCCCTCGCCCGCGAGCGTCGTGCGCCCCGCGGTCGCGCCGATCAGGAAGCCGCGCGCCTGCATGTCACCGGCCGCCCAGGCGAAGTCGCCGATCCGCTGGAATCCGAACATCGAATAGAAGATGTACATCGGGATCATGTTGATCCCGTGGTTCGCGTAGGCCGTCCCGGCCGCCATCCAGGAACAGAACGCGCCAGCCTCGTTGATGCCCTCCTCGAGGATCTGCCCCTTGCGGTCCTCGCGGTAATACATCAGCTGATCCGCGTCCTGCGGCGTGTACAGCTGGCCGACCGACGAATAGATGCCGACCTGGCGGAACAGGCCCTCCATGCCGAAGGTGCGCGCTTCGTCAGGGACGATCGGCACGACGTGGGAACCGATGTTCTTGTCCTTCAGCAGCTGGGTCAGGATTCTGACAAAGGCCATCGTCGTCGAGATCTCGCGACCCTCGCTGCCGTCGAGCAGCGACTTGAATGCGGCAAGCGCCGGGATGGCCAACGGCGGTGCGGCGGCGCGTCGCACCGGCAGGTGACCGCCGAGCGTCTTGCGATGACTGCGGAGATACTGCATCTCCGGGCTGGTGTCGGCTGGCCTGAAGAACGGCAGCCGCGTAATCTCCTCGTCCGAAATCGGGATGTTGAAGCGGTCCCGGAATGCCTTCAGCGCCTCGTCGTCGAGTTTCTTCTGCTGGTGCGTGACATTCATCGCCTCGCCGGCCTTGCCCATGCCATAGCCCTTGACGGTCTTTGCGAGGATCACCGTCGGCCGGCCCTTGTGCGCAACCGCCGCCGCATACGCGTTCCAGACCTTGCGCGAGTCGTGGCCACCGCGGTTGAGCAGGGAGATCTCCTCGTCCGACATGTTCGCGACGAGCTCCTGGAGTTCCGGGTACCTGCCGAAGAAGTGCTCGCGCGTGTAAGCGCCACCCTTGGCCTTGAAGTTCTGGTACTCGCCGTCGACGGCTTCTTCCATCCGCTTGCGAAGCAGGCCCGACGTGTCCCGCGCGAGCAACGGGTCCCAGCGGTAGCCCCAGACGACCTTGACGACATTCCAGCCCGCGCCCAGGAACGCGGCCTCGAGTTCCTGGATGATCTTGCCGTTGCCGCGAACCGGCCCGTCGAGGCGCTGCAGGTTGCAGTTGATGACGAACACCAGGTTGTCGAGCTTCTCGCGCACCGGCATCGTGAGCGCGCCCATCGATTCGGGCTCGTCCATCTCGCCGTCGCCAAGAAAGCACCAGACCCTCTGGTCGGACGGCTCGACCAGGTCGCGATGCTCGAGGTAACGGATGAAGCGGGCCTGCATGATCGCCTGCAGCGGCCCGAGCCCCATCGACACCGTCGGGAACTGCCAGAAGTCCGGCATCAGCCAGGGATGCGGATACGACGACAGGCCGTCGCCGGCGACTTCCTGGCGGAAATGCCGTAGCTGCTCCTCGCTCAACCGGCCTTCAAGATAGGCGCGCGCATACATGCCCGGGCTCGAATGACCCTGGACAAAGATCATGTCGCCACGGTGGTGCTCCGAAGGCGCGCGCCAGAAATGATTGAAACCGACCTCATACAGCGTCGCCGACGACGCATAGGTCGCAATGTGGCCACCGTACTCGGAGCTGACGCGATTCGCGTGCACGACCATCGCGACGGCATTCCAGCGGATCAGCGCCTCGATGCGGCGTTCCAGCGCGCGGTCGCCCGGATACAGCTTCTCGCGCGAAACCGGGATCGTATTGAGGTAGGCGGTATTCGCCTTGAACGGCAGGTAGGCGCCCGAGCGGCGCGCATGGTCGATGAGCCGGTCGAGCAGGAAATGCGCGCGGACCGGCCCGTGGACCTTGAGCACCGAATCGATCGATTCGAGCCACTCCTGGGTCTCGAGCGGGTCGAGGTCGTCGGACTGCGGGCCGTCAGCCATCAGCGCTACTCCCATGCCGGCGGCCGGCCCGATATGATCCTAGCTGCAGTGCCCGCGGGTCAAGGTTGCATTCCGTTGCCGAGCCAGACGAACACACTGACAATCACTCGGCCGGATGACTGGCACCTGCACCTGCGCGACGGCGAGGCGCTCGCGGCCGTGGTCGGGTTCAGCGCCAGGCAATTCGGCCGCGCCGTCGTAATGCCCAATCTCAAGCCACCCGTCACAACCGTCGAGTCCGCGCGGCGCTATCGGGAACGCATCCTCGCAGCATTGCCGGCCGGGACCAGCTTCGAGCCCCTGATGACGCTGTACCTGACCGACGACACGGAGCCAGCCGAGATCGACCGGGCGAAAGCGAGCGGCATTGTCTGCGGCGTCAAGTACTATCCTGCCGGCGCCACGACCCATTCCGATGCCGGCGTCACTTCGCTCGCGCGCTGCCACGCCGTGCTCGCACGCATGGAACAACTCGATGTCGTGCTTCAGCTTCACGGCGAGGCGACGGCCGCCGGGGTCGATCCCTATGACCGCGAGGCCGTATTCATCGAGCGCGAGCTGGCCCAACTGGTGCGGCGGTTTCCGCGCCTGCGCATTGTCCTTGAACACGTTTCGACTGCTGTTGGCATCGAGTTCGTGCGCGCGCAGGGCCCGCGCGTTGCCGCGACGCTGACGCCACAGCACTTGCTGCTGAACCGCGGCGCAATGTTCGAAGGCGGCCTGCGTCCGCACCTGTATTGCCTGCCGCTGCTGAAGCGCGAGCGCGATCGCGAAGCCCTCATCGCTGCGGCGACCGGCAAAGACCCGCGATTTTTTCTCGGCACCGACAGCGCACCGCACGCACGCGACGTCAAGGAATCCGGCTGTGGCTGCGCCGGCGTGTTTTCCGCGCATGCGGCGATCGAGTTCTACGCCCAGGCCTTCGAACAGGCTGGAGCACTCGAGCGGCTGGAGGCCTTCGCGAGCCACAGCGGCGCGGACTACTACGGGCTGCCGCGCAACAACGGCAAGATCACGCTCAGGCGCGATAGCTGGAGCGTTCCTGCGAGCTACCCGTTCGGGGCCGGCGAGCTGGTGCCACTGTTCGCCGGCGAGAAGTTGTCCTGGCGGCTGGTGCCAGCGGATGGCCAGGCATGAACGCCACGCCGGTCATGATGCGCGACCGCTTCCGCGGATTTCTGCCGGTTGTCGTGGACGTCGAAACCGGCGGCTTCAATTCCACAACCGACGCACTGCTCGAGATTGCGGCCGTGCTGCTCTCCGTCGATGCGGACGGCCGGCTGGTCCGCGAAGTGACGATCCGCGAGCACGTCCGTCCATTCGAGGGCGGCCGCCTCGATCCGGCGTCCCTCGCGGTCAATGGCATCGACCCCTGGCATCCATTGCGCATTGCGGCCGCCGAAGGCGATGCGCTTGGCGTGATTTTCAGGGAAGTGCGCCGGGTGATCCGCGAGCAGGAATGCACGCGCGCGATCCTGGTCGGACACAATGCTTCATTCGACCTCGGCTTCCTGAACGCGGCCGCGGCCCGCGCCGGCATCAAGCGCAACCCGTTCCATCCATTTTCGTGCTTCGACACGGCGACGCTTGCCGGCGTCGCGTACGGGCAGACCGTGCTGTCGCGCGCGGTGCTGGCCGCGGGCCTCGACTGGAATTCCGAGGACGCGCATTCGGCGGCGTATGACGCGGAGCGGACTGCGGAGCTTTTCTGCGCCGTCTGCAATCAGTTCCGGCCGCTCTATGAAGCTGCCATGTGGCGCCTGAAGGACGCCGCGGACGAAGGACAGCCGAATCCGATGCTGGAGCCTGCGCCGGAGTGAGGCCGACGCCGGAATGACGCGGGCGCGGCGGCGTCAGGCGATCGCGCCAGCCCCCTGCAGCAACGACTTCAGTTCGCCCGAGCGGTACATCTCGACGACGATGTCGCAGCCGCCGACCAGTTCTCCGTTGACGTAGAGCTGGGGATAGGTCGGCCAGTTCGAGTAGGTTTTGAGCGCCTCACGCAACTCCGGCTCCTCGAAGATGTTGACGTGGCGGTACTGGGCGTTGAGCGCGCGCAGCGCCGCCGCGGTCTGCGCGGAGAAGCCGCACTGCGGGAAGTCCGGCGTGCCTTTCATGAAGAGCACAACCGGTGCTGCGCCAAGCTGTTCCCTGATGCGCCGGGTCATGTCGATTTCGCTCATCATTCGCTCCGATCGGGCTCCAATTCGTTACGGCGGCCCGTCGCCTTCTGGATGACCGCCCACTGCTCGCCGGGATCCATTCGCGTCCAGCCGGTGATCTCCGTGATGGTCCGGAAGCAGCCCCGGCAGACACCGCGCTCGTCCAGCGAGCAGATGTTCAGGCAGGGCGAGTTGGGGCCATGATCGATCATGTGTGGCGCCGGAGTGCATCCGGCCGCTAACACGTTGAATTATGGGGTACGCTGCCCTATTCTTCAATGAAACCAGGGGGACACATCATGAATCCTCTCATGAGCGTCAAGGGCTCGATCGTCACCGCATTCGTGCTGGCGGCAATCGTGAGCATCTGGCTCTCGATGCTGGTCGGATCCGATATCGGCGCGTACCCGCAAATCGGGCGCCTGTTACACATTGTCTCCGGCGTCATGTGGATTGGGTTGCTGTATTACTTCAACGTCGTGCAAGTGCCGGGTCTCGCCGACGCGGCCGCCGACAAGGGCGGACCCGGCGGTGCGGGCATCAGCAAGTACATCGCACCCCGGGCACTCTGGTGGTTCCGCTGGGCCGCCGTCATCACCTGGATCACCGGCGCCTATTACCTGGCTTTCGGCTTCGGCAGCGCCAAGGTCCTGCACGATGCATTCACGCTGCAGCCGGCCTTCCGCGTCATCGGCGTCGGCGCCTGGCTCGGTACGATCATGCTGTTCAATGTCTGGGTACTGATCTGGCCTAATCAGAAGAAGATTCTCGGCATCGTCGCGGCGACGGACGAGCAAAAGGCGAAGGCGCGGAAAACCGCGCTCCTAGCATCACGGATCAACTTCGTATTGTCCGTCCCGATGCTGATGTGCATGGGCGGCCAGGGCCACGGCCTGCCGTTCTAGGCGATAGCGGCGCGCTGCACGCGCTGCGGCTGCGAGATGCCGTAGCCCTGCGCATAATCGACGCCGAGGCCGCGCAGCACCTCGACGATCTCGGCATTCTCGGCCCACTCGGCGATCGTTTTCTTGCCGGTCAGGTGCCCAATTTCGTTGATCGAACGCACCATCTCGCGGTCGATCGGGTCGTGCAGCAGGCCCTTGACGAAACTTCCGTCGATCTTCAGGAAATCGACCGGGAAGTGCTTGAGGTAACCGAACGACGAAAGCCCGGTGCCGAAATCGTCCAGCGCGAACTTGCAGCCGAGTTCCTTGAGCGCCTGGATGAAACGGCTGGCCTGCGAGAAATTCGCGATCGCCGCGGTCTCGGTGATTTCGAAGCAGATCTTGCTGCCGTCGATGCCGCTCCTGTGGAACTGCTCGATCACGAATGGCAGGAATTTGTCGTCGCCGAGACTCTGCCCGGACAGATTGATCGAGCACATCGTCAGGCGCCGGCGTTCATCCGCCTCGGACACCAGCCAGCGGAACGCGCTGTCGATGACCCAGCGGTCGATGGAGGGCGTGATGCCATAGCGCTCGGCGGCTGCGATGAACTGATCCGGCGCGACGATCTTGCCGCTCTCGTCGCGCATCCTGAGCAGCAGCTCGAAGTGCTCCCCGGCGTCCTCGACCTGCAGCGGCAGGATCGTCATGCGGAACAGTTCGAAGCGCGATTCCTCGAGCGCATTGTTGATGCGGGCGGCCCATTGCATCTCGCGACGGCGCCGCATCAGGTCGATGTCGTTTTCCTCGAAGCAGTGCACGCGGTTGCGTCCCGATTCCTTGGCCGCGCCGCAGGCGGAGTCCGCGGCTGACAGTACCGACGCGACGTCC
>JANOSR010000055.1:0-5148 GCA_031415935.1 Steroidobacteraceae bacterium
GCCGTGATCGTTGCGCCTGCGTCGCTGTCGCTGCAGGCATTGATTGACTTGCGCCGGAGGACAGGCCATCCGGTGTTGCTGGCCGAGGGCGGGCAGGTGCTGGGCGTCTGCGGAGAAACGGAAATCATTCGGGCACTCGCCGCGCGCGGGCCGGCCGGGGCGGCATAACGCTGCTGCGCCCCGTCCAAAGCTAAACGCAACCAGACTCGCGTTTAGTCACGCGATATGAAAGTCCGCTTTCGTGTGGTCGAGACCCTACTGGACCGATCGGCTCGAGCGGCTGTGGAAGAGAAGCTCCGTCATCTGGCATCCCGGTGTACGGCGTGCCGGCAAAACAACGCTCTGCCGCTCGCTCACCAACATCGAGTACTTCGACTGCGAACTGCCGCGACAGCGCCGTGCGATGGAGGATCCCGAGGCGTTCCTGCAGAGCCTGCGCGGCAAGAGAGTCGTGCTGGATGAAATCCATCGGCTACGCAATCCCTCGCAACTGCTGAAGATCGCCGCCGATCACTACCCTTCAGTGCGCATTGTCGCCACCGGTTCATCCACGCTCGGAGCCACGCGCAAGTTCCGTGATTCCCTCACCGGACGCAAGGCGGAACTCTGGCTAACGCCCGCGATGAGCCAGGATATGGCGGCGTTCAAGATCAAAGGCCTCGAGCAGCGGCTCTATCGCGGAGGCCTGCCGCCGTTCCTGCTCGCGCAAGCCTCGCCGGACCGAGAGTTCCAGGAATGGATGGAGGCCTACTGGGCCAAGGACATCCAGGAACTCTTTCGCCTCGAACGCCGTCAGTCTTTCCTGCAATTCGTCGAGCTGCTGCTGGCCTCGAGCGGCGGCATCTTCGAGGCCACCCGCTATGCGCGGCCCTGTGAAGTCAGTCGACCGACAATCACCAATTATCTGTCCGTGCTCGAGACGACACTCGTCGCGCATGTGGTGCGCCCGTATTCCACTGGCAAGAGCGTTGAGATCGTCGCGGCGCCCAAGGTCTATGGCTTCGATACCGGTTTTGTGTGCTACTTCCGTGGATGGCATCAGCCACGCAGGGACGATCTCGGCCTGCTATGGGAGCACTACGTGCTCAATGAACTCCATGCGCGGCTGCAATCTCGGCGCGTCAACTACTGGCGCGACAAGCAGGGCCACGAGATCGATTTCGTTCTGGCGCGCCGCAATCGACCGCCGCTAGCCATCGAGTGCAAATGGTCGGCGGACGATTTCGATCCGGGCTCGCTGAAGGCCTTTATCGGCCGTTATCCAAGAGCTGACACTGTCGTAGTGGGGCAGGATGTCGAGCGCCAATTCACGCGACGCTATGGCGCATTACAAGTGACGTTCATGTGCCTGGAAGCGCTGGTCGAAATACTCGAGAAGCAGGGCGACTGAGCGCGCGCTGACGGGATGTCAGCGGGTGTTTTTGGCCCCGAATCAGCGCCGCGGCTTGCGCTTGAAGTCGAACAACCCGGTCAGATCGCCGATCGCCGGCCGGTTCACCGGCACATACGGATCGCGATCGGTGTGGATCGGGTTCGGCAGGTTGTCGCGGCTGCGGCCCGAGATCGGTGGCAAGCCCCAGTTGTACTCGATGAACTTGGCAATCGAGGCGTGATCGTAATATGTGTGATCGACGTGCCCCGGCCGCGCGTATGGCGAGACCGCGATGAGCGGAATGCGCGTGCCGTCACCAAAGAAGTCGATGGGTTGCACGTAGCCGGAGTCGTAGTAGCCGCCGCCCTCGTCGAAAGTGACCAGGACAGCCGTGCGCTGCCAGAGCGCGGGATTGGCGCGCACCCGGGTGATGACGTCGCGCACCAGCTCGTCAAAGCCCGGCTGCATGGCGTAGCCCGGGTGGCCGGAGATGCTGTCGTAAGGTGCGATCACGGCGACTGAGGGGAAGGTCTCCGCATTCTTCACATCGACATAGAATTGCTGCAGGTCCTGGAGCTTCGCGCGGTCGGGGCCGGTCATCGTTGACGTGAAGTAGCTCAGCGTGTCGCACATCGCGCAGTATTCACGGTCAACGGTTTTGCCGTCGTTGCGGCCACCGGAATACCATTTCCAGGACACGCCTCCCGCGCTCAGCGCGTCGCCGATATTGCGCATCGTCTGCGGCGGCAGCACGGGTTTCTCCGGCCTGTTCTCTCGCAGCGCACCATCCGGCAGGAAGGCAGGTTCGAGATTGTTGACCATGTAGTAATGCCCGGGCTCGCAATTGCCGTCGCGGAAAGCCGGATACGGCAGGCTGGCCAGATAGGCGCGGATGGGTGCGACCCCGGGCGCGGTGGGATCCGCGCAGGCGACGAGCGTGCCGCCCTGATAGCCATCCTCGATGTACCAGTTGTTCGTGCCAGGCTGCGGATTTGGATTCTCGATCAGTTTGGCCGGCGGTACGGCAGCCTTACCGTCCACCGTGTAGTACCCAACATCGGCGGTTGCAAGAGCGAAATAGTTAGCCGTAGTGCCACCGTGGATCGACTGATGGAAGTTGTCGGCCAGCGCGTACTCGTCGGCCAGCGAACGCAAATACGCGGCGTCGCCGCGCGCCATGTTGTAGAAGCCCATCGCCACGCCGCCCTGGAAGGTGCGGTTGGGCGCGAAGGGCGCCTCGCCGTTGCTCGGGCCCATGCCGACCGTCTCTGCCGTCCATACGAACAGGTCGTTCTTGCCGCCATTGATCTGCTGCCACATCTGGAAGAAGCGGTGGATCGGGTCACCGGTGTGCGCACCGTAGCTGACGTGCTGCGTGATGGCGAACGGCCCGTTCGGCAATGGCCCGGCGAAGCGGGCATCCGGGACGTCCTGGCGCTGGCCGAATGCACCGGCCGCATACGGCTGTGGCAGCGTGGAATAGCTGCCGGTCACTTTCGGGGTCGGCGTGTAGAGGTCGTGGACTTCGGCAGTGTGCTGCTCGGCGAGCCGGAAGTTCGGTCCCGGCGAGCCGTCGGCGCGCACGATGCCGAGCGACAGCAGGTTTCGGACGGACTGCCCTTTCTTCGGCTGATAGGTCGCGAACAGGTTGTCGAATGTCCGGTTCTCGCCGACGATGACGATGACGTGCTCGATCGGCGTCCGGGGACCCGCCGCCAGGCTACTGCCTGCGAACACGGCGATGACCGCCGTGAAAATACATCTGCGCAGTTTCATGGTGGGCTCCACCCCGGCCGGACGGCGATGCGTCGGGCCGGGGTGGGGCGCAAGTCGATCAGATCAGAACTGGCCGTTCAGCGATATGAACCACTGGAGTGGCGCACCCGCCAGCATCGTCTGGTTGTCGCCGTTATTGCCGAAGCCGTTCGAGCCGATGGTCGAGACGTAGGACTCGTCGGTCAGGTTCGTGATATTGGCCTGGACCGAAAGGTTCTTGCCGAAGCCAAAGTCCCGGAACCGATAGCCGAGGCTCAGGTTGAACACCGCATACGAATCGACCTTGCCCAAGCCGTCAGGAGAGCAGGGCGTCGGAAACGGAACGACAGGCGGCGGCACCCGGCTGACGATCGCCGGATTGCACAGGCTGTTCGTATAGGTGAAGTAGCGCTCGCCTGTGTAGTCGAGCCCAAGCTTGCCGAAGTATGTACCGTTGTCGTAGCTGAGCTCCGACTTGAACAACTCCTTCGGGGTATCAACCACCTGTTTGCCACCGGTCGGCCTGATGGTCGTGGTGGTAACAACAGGCGGACCTGCCGAGACCGCGGTGGATATGACATCGTCCTGGTATTGCGAGTCGTTGTAGCTCAGTGAGTTGTACCAGCTCCAGTCATCCGCAAACGCCCAGCGCGCGCCGAACTCGGCGCCCTTCGTCTCGACGTCGCCGACATTCTGCAGCACCACCGGGTTGCCGACGATGCCGGCGCCGATCGTGTTGGCAAGCAGTCGGTCCTTGAAATCGACGTAGTAAACCGCAACCACCGCCTGCAGGGCCGCGAGGTTGTAGCGCCAGCCTAATTCGTAGGTCGTGGACGTTTCCGGCTCCAGACCGCCGCTGTTCTGCAGCAGCGCGAAGTTGGTGGGAGACGTTGCAAACGGCGATGCGCCGGTCGCCGCGGCGATGAATGCGCGCATGTTTTCCGTGACGGCGCCGAACAGCTCCGACTCCTCGTTGAGCGCGTAATTGAAGCCGATCTGCGGCAGGAAGCTCTCCGAGGCCTCGATGCTGCCCGCCAGGCTGGTGGGGAAACGCCTATCGACGATCGCCCGCGCCGAATTCTCTACGTCGAGTGTCTTGAAGCCGAAGTTGATCTTCAACGCGTCGTTGACCGCCCAGGTGTCCTGCAGGAAGAACTGGTTGGTCGTGGTGTTGAAGGCGTACTGCCATTGGGTAAAGAACGGATCGGTCATGAACTCGAGCGAATTCCGCTGTGGGGCCGCCAGCTCGAGTCCGTAGAAGCGACGTGCCTGGTTGAAGTCGTTGTCCTCAACCCAGAGGCCACCGCTCAACGTGTGATCACCGGCCGTCCAGGTCAGGGCCGTCGTCACACCTCTGCGGTCGATGTCGTACTCGGTCGTACGCACCGAGATTGGCGCCGAGTTCGCCAGGGAAATCGTGCCACCAGAACCATCCGGGGCCCCCACGCCGTTGATCGCGAACGACGCGGCCGTCGACAGATACGGCGTAAACCAGACGCCCTGGCCCTTGTTTTCGTGCCGGTACACGGTCGTGTCCCAGGACCAGCCATCGCCGAAGGGCATGTTCAGCGTTGCGCCCATCAGATGGTCCTTGCGCAGTCCCGACGCGTTCGCATAGGAGTCATCCACGGTCCCGATCGGCGATGGATACGGTCCCGGCAGGGTGCCCTGATAGATCCGCGCCACCTGGACCATCAACGGCCAGTCGCTCAAGCTCGAAAGGTTGTCCCAGTTGTAACCAAGACGGCTGATCATGTCGAAGGACAGGTCCTGGTAGTCGTTTTCCTGGCGGTCCGACCAGTTGTAGAACGCGGTCAACTTCGCATCGCCGATGGGCTGCACGATCTTGAAGTTGATGTGCTCCTGCTTCTGCTCACCCACGCCCTTATACTTGTCGGTCTGCTGATTCGTGTAGCTCAGGTAGGCGCGCGTGCCGGTGCTGCCGAGCTCGCCCGTCTCGAACCGCAGGAAACCGCGCTGGTCCGAGTCGCTACCGCCTGTGAGCCCGACATTCAGGCCGA
>JANOSR010000056.1:0-5928 GCA_031415935.1 Steroidobacteraceae bacterium
ATCGCGCCGCGGGCCTTGAGATCCAGCATCGCCGCGACGTGGATCTTCATCGAGGCGCGCGCCTCGCGCTCGATGCGCGCCGGGTCTTTCTGGCGCGCTTCCGTGGCTCTCGCCATGGTCCAGCCACGCGGCAGATAGCCATTCCTGGGATCGTGGGCCGAGGTCTGGTCGGTCACGACATCGGGCACGACGCCGCGCGCCACCAGCGCCGGGCAGACGTCCGCCGCATTGCCGAGGAGTCCGACCGACAGGGCCTGCCTGGCACGGCCGGCGGCCTCGATCATCGCCAGCGCTTCATCGAGTGTCGCCGCCTTGCGGTCGATGTAGCCGGTGCGCAGGCGAAAATCGATGCGCGATTCGTCGCATTCGACCGCCAGCATCGAGAAGCCTGCCATGGTCGCGGCGAGGGGCTGCGCGCCACCCATGCCGCCGAGCCCCGCGGTCAGGATCCACCGGCCGCGCGCATCGCCGCTGAAATGCTCGCGCGCGCAGGCGCCGAAGGTCTCGTAGGTGCCCTGCACGATGCCCTGCGAGCCGATGTAGATCCACGAGCCCGCAGTCATCTGCCCGAACATCATCAGGCCCTTGCGATCGAGTTCGTGAAAGTGTTCCCAGGTTGCCCAATGCGGCACGAGATTGGAATTCGCGATCAGCACCCGCGGTGCATCCACGTGCGTCTTGAACACACCGACCGGCTTGCCGGACTGCACAAGGAGCGATTCGTCGTCCTTGAGGCGGGTCAGCACCGAGAGAATCCGGTCAAACGCTTCCCAGTTGCGCGCGGCCTTGCCGATGCCGCCGTAGACGACGAGCTGGTCCGGATGCTCCGCCACTTCCGGGTCCAGGTTGTTCTGGATCATCCGGTACGGCGCTTCGGTCAACCAGCTGCCGCAAGTCAGCTTGTTGCCGCGCGGCGCGCGCACGACCCGCGGACCGGCAACGGGTGAGGGCTTGGCATTCATGGGCTGCGAGATTACGCCAGCCGCCGCGCAAAATGCAGCTTTGGCATAATGGCCCGGCATCCCCCGCCGCGACCGTGCCGTCGCATTGCCATGACAGGAGATCCGCTCATGAAAGCAGTGAGCCTATTCTGTGTCGTCCTTCTGATTGCCGGCTGCGCCGGCCTCTGGGGAGGCTCCGGGCGACAGGGTGTCTCCAGCAGCCTGGTTGATTATCTGTATCCCCAGGGTGAGGTACCGCCGCGCCAGGACGGCCAGGTGCCGCATCTCGTTCTGCCATTGAATGTCGGTCTGGCCTTCGTGCCCTCCCGGGCCGGCAGCGATCAGGTCCTGACCGAAGCTTACCGAATCGACTTGCTGAACCGAGTCAAAGCAGCGTTCGCCGGGCGAGACTACATACGCGAGATCATCGTTATTCCGGACGCCTATATGCGTTCCGGCAATGGCTTCGCCGCGCTAGAGCAGACCGCCCGTCTGTACAACGTGAATGTGATCGCGCTCGTCTCCTACGACCAGGTTGCTCACAGCGACGAAAAATCCTCGGCATTCCTGTACTGGACCATCGTCGGTGCTTACATGATCAAGGGCAATCGCAACGAAGTGCAGACCTTTGTGGATACTGCCGTCTTCGATGTGCCGACCCGCAGGCTTCTGTTCCGCGCGCCGGGCGTCAACAAGGTTGAAAGTTCGTCAACACTCGTGAATGTCGAGCGTGACACGCGCAAAGCCCGCGAGGCGGGCTTCGAACAGGCGATGGCCGATATGACTGTCAGCCTCGACAAGGAACTCGGGGTGTTCAAGGAACGCATCAAGACCGATCGCACGGTTACGGTCTCGCGTGCCGGCGACCAGGGTGGCGGCGGGGCAATCGAACCCGCCATGCTCTTGCTGGCGGCCTTCGTGCTTTTCCTGCGAAGTCGCGTCGCAAGAGCGCGCTAACGCAACGGGAGCGGTGTCAGCTCCCCATCTTTCTTCACGCCCAGCCGGATCGGCCGCGGCGCCCCTTTGGGCGGCACGGTGACCTCAACCCAGAGCGTCTCGCCCGCCGGACGGCGTGATGGATCCGCGACATGCTCGGGGATGAAGTACGCGAGCGGCTCCCCGAGCTGCCAGCATTGCACCTCGCCACAACGGCGGCTCGAGACCCAATGCTGGCCGTCGTTGTCCTCGATCGCAACCAGGCGCTCGCCCCTCACTTCCAGGCGGCCCAGGAACATGGCGGGCCCGTTGGATTCCGCCGACGCATCGGGCGCTTTGCCGCGCTCGGCATCCGTCAGCACGGCGATGCGGACATAGCGGCCGCGGATCGGCAGGTCGGGATCGTAGGGCGCCGTCTCCACCCACACGCCCGGGTAATTTGCGCGGTCGTAGAGAAATTTCACGCCGACCGATGCGACCAGCAGCACCTGCACGGCCGCGACCACGAACCCTTTCGTCATGGTGTTCACGACGCGCCCCTGCCGATGCGGCCGACCAGCCGGCGGCGCATTCGCTCGAGCAGCCAGCCGCCGCCTATGAAGATCACACCGATGCCGATCAGGCCGAGCGAACGGCCGAGCTTGTCGAAGATGCTCGAGAAGTAGAAGAAGAGGACAGCCAGCGCGAAGCCGAGCACGCCCACATTCACCGCGAGTTTCTGCCGGTCCTTCACGCCCCACAGCACGATGCCGGCGGCGCCGACTGCGAACAGACTATAGAGCCCGAGTTCCCCCGCATCCTGGCTCGCATCGGTCTGCGTGACGATCACAGCCCAACCCAGCGCAATCAGGAGATACACGGCTTCGCGGCCGCGAAGCGCAAAGGCGAGCGCCAGTGGCAGCGCGATCGCGAGCACCCAGGCGGCACTCAGCGCGCCAGTGCCCAATTCCTCGATGACCCGCCCATGCGAACGCCAGTCGTCCATGCCCGCAAATGCGAGTGTCACTGCAGTTGGTATCAGCGCCAATGCGCCCAGCCAGGCGAGCGCACGACGCCAGGGCGCCATCGATTCCGGCCGCGATGCGGCGAGATAAGTACATGCCAGCAGGAACAGGCCGATGGACGCCGGCGTAACGCCGCGCCAGGCTGCCAATGGCGGCTGCGCCTCCATCCATTCGCCCCACAACCAGGCGGGCGCCAGCAGCGCAAGCCAAAGAACCTGCGGCCATTGCCGCAACAAAACGACGCCGACAGCCGCACCGATGGACCACAGCATCAATGCGCCAGGCCAATGCTCGGCCATGTTGAAAATCTGCCCCGCCAGATAGACGCCGGCACCCAGCGCGCCGGTCCCGACCGCGTGCAGTGTCGCGCAGAGCCCCGCGCTGCTCCTGGCGGCGAAAGCGCCACCCGCGTGCATCACCGCGATCATCGCGAGCACGAGCGCAAAACGTCCCATGGGCGACAGGTCATCCCAATGCGCCGCGACGAAGAGCAGCACTCCAGCGATCAGCAGCAGGCCGCCGAGTCCGAAGACGATCAACGCGAGGCGGCTCCGGCTCGCATCGCCGCCGTGCTCTTCCTCCCAGGCGCGGATGCGATCCGCAACGCCTGCGTCCACGACACCCGCGGCCGTCCAGCGCGTGAGCGCCGATTGCCAGGAACCGCTCATCCGAAGTGCCTGCGTTCAACCGCTTCGTAGTGATCGATGATCTGACGCACGTATTGTCGCTTGCGGAGATAACTGCCCGGGAAAAAACTGCGCTTGAAGCCATAGATGATGATGGACTTCAGGTCATTGCGGTCGAGGCCGAGGTGCTTGATTGCAAGTGCCAGCTCGTTGGTCACCGTCGTGTTGCTCATCAGCCGGTTGTCGGTGCAGAGCGTGGTCGAGAGCCGTTGCGCGTGCAGCTTGCTGAATGTGTGATCTTCGAGGCGCTGCAGGTGCGGGTTAGTCTGCAGGTTGCTGCTCAGGCAGACCTCGAGCGTGATGCGCCGGTCAGCGATGTAGTTGCCGAGCCGCTCGATGTAGTGCCCGCGATCGACGATCTCCGGGTCGCGGATCTGGTCGGCCTCAAGCAGGTAAGTGCCGTGGCCGATCCGGTCCGCGTGCAGGTCGGTGATGGCCTGGAAGATGGATTCGGGCCCGTAGGCCTCGCCCGCATGCACGGTGCGCTTCAGGAAATGCCGGTGCGCATAGTCGTAAGCCTCGCGGTGCGCGCCGGCCGGATAGCCCGCCTCCTCGCCGGCGAGATCGAAGCCCACGACCTGGTAGCCATGCGCGTCGCGCGCGAGCACCGCGGCGCGCGCGAGATCGATCGAGGCCATCGCGAACAGGTCCTTGGGCCGCGTGTACGGATGCGCGGCGAACAGCGTGTCGTAGTACTGGCTGTAGCCGCGGGTGAACATCCGCATCGCGCAACAGATGATGCCGTACTCGAAGGGCGGTTCGCGGCCCTCGGCAATTTCCGGGCGGCGGTTGAACTCGTCGCGCGCGCGGCGCAGGCCGCGATCTACCGCGGCGATCACCTGCACGGCGTCGAGCCCCGGGCGCACCTGAAGCTGCGGCGCGAAGCGCACTTCAAGGTAACGCACGCCCTCGGCTTGATTGTCCTCGGCGAGTTCCGCGGCAACGCGCTCGAGCGCCTCCGCGTCGTGCATCGCGGCGACCGTGTACTTGAAGCCCTTCAGGTACTCGCCAAGATTTGCATAGCGGTCCTTGAATACCGTCTCACGCAACCCGCCCTCAGTGTAGCTCGGCAGCTCCAACTTGTGCTCGCGAGCAAGTTCGATCAGCGTCCCCAGCCGCAGCGAACCGTCGAGATGCACGTGCAGGTCGGTCTTGGGAAGCTCTGCCAGAAAGGCCGTCGTGATTTGCTTCTCGGTCACAGGCAGAGCATAACGCGGCGGCAGGGCCTTCCGGTAAGCTGCGCCGCGTGGGCACCATGGAAACCAGCGGCTGGACCCGGGTCATACGCAATGCCAGCGTCACGAGCGGCGCCGGCAGCGCCGCCTATGGGCTTGTTTCACCGGGTACGGTCGCGATCTCGGGCCAGCGAATTGCCTGGGCCGGACCCGATGCAGAACTCCCCGCCCGGCTGCCCGCAAGCACCCGGATTGAGGACGCCCATGGCGCGTTATTGACGCCAGGATTCATCGATTGCCATACGCACCTGGTCTGGGCGGGCTCGCGACACCGGGAATTCGAACAGGGCCTTGCAGGAGCGAGTTACGCTGATATCGCGAAAGCCGGCGGTGGCATTGCCTCCACCGTGACAGCCACGCGCGCCGCGAGCGAGACTGAACTGCTGGCACTTGCGATGAAACGCGCCTCGCGCCTCGCCGCCGAGGGCGTGACCACAATCGAGATCAAGTCCGGTTATGGGCTCGATCTCGCCAGTGAGCTGAAGCTGCTGCGGGTCGCGCGCGCGGTCGGCGAACGCCTGGGCATCACGGTGCGCACGACGCTCCTCGCGGCCCACGCCGTGCCGCCCGAGTACCAGGGCCGCAGCGATGACTACATTAAATGTATCTGCGACGAGATCCTGCCGGCGGCGGCGGCCGCGGGGCTCGCGGATGCGGTGGACGCCTTCTGCGAGACCATCGCCTTCACGCCCGCGCAGGTCGAACGCGTGTTCACCCGGGCACGCGAACTGGGGCTCGCTGTGAAGCTGCATGCCGAGCAGCTTTCGAACCAACAGGGCGCCGCGCTTGCTGCACGCCACGGTGCATTGTCCGCGGATCATCTCGAGCATCTCGATGAGGCCGGCGTACGCGCGATGGCAGCAAGCGGCACCGTCGCCGTGCTGTTGCCGGGGGCGTTCTATTTCCTTCGCGAGTCGCGATTACCGCCGATCGAACTCCTGCGCCGGCATCGGGTGCCGATAGCGATCGCGAGCGATCTCAATCCCGGCAGCGCGCCGATTGCCTCGCTGCTGCTCAACCTGAACATGGCCTGCACGTTGTTCAAGATGACGCCGGAGGAAGCGTTCGCCGGAGTTACGCGCCATGCGGCCGCAGCCCTGGGCCTGGCCGCCGAGCGCGGCAGCAT
>JANOSR010000057.1:0-27591 GCA_031415935.1 Steroidobacteraceae bacterium
AACACATCATCAGCCTCACCCCGAAAGGCTCCCGGTACCTGTGGACTGCCCGCGTGTGGGTGGCGGCAGGCAGCTGAGCCGCGCGCCGGGTCCCGACTCGTCCGGGCCATCCTGGTGGCCCGATGGTCGGATTTGACGACCACAGATTTTTCCGGCGCGGGCAGCGCAGTCAGCGCAGCGTCGTCGAAACGACGGCTTAGTCTTCCATCAGGAAGCTGCGCAGCTGCTCGCTGCGGCTGGGGTGCCGGAGCTTGCGGAGCGCCTTGGCTTCGATCTGCCGGATGCGCTCGCGCGTGACGTCGAACTGCTTGCCGACCTCCTCGAGCGTGTGGTCAGTGGTCAGGTCGATGCCGAAGCGCATGCGCAGCACCTTGGCCTCGCGCGGCGTCAGCTGCGACAGCACGCCGTGCACCGTCTCGCGCAGCGACTCGACGGTCGCGGAGTCGAGCGGGCTCTCGGCCGCGGCGTCCTCGATGAAGTCGCCCAGGTGCGAATCCTCGTCGTCGCCGATCGGCGTCTCCATCGAGATCGGTTCCTTGGCGATCTTGAGCACCTTGCGGACCTTGTCCTCGGGCATCTCCATGCGCTCGGCCAGCTCGTCCGGGGTCGGCTCGCGGCCCATCTCCTGCAGCATCTGCCGCGAAATGCGGTTCAGCTTGTTGATGGTCTCGATCATGTGCACCGGGATGCGGATGGTGCGCGCCTGGTCGGCGATCGAGCGCGTGATCGCCTGGCGGATCCACCAGGTCGCGTAAGTCGAGAATTTGTAGCCGCGGCGGTATTCGAACTTGTCGACCGCCTTCATCAGGCCGATGTTGCCTTCCTGGATCAGGTCCAGGAACTGCAGGCCGCGATTCGTGTACTTCTTCGCGATCGAGATCACGAGTCGCAGGTTGGCCTCGACCATCTCTTTCTTTGCGCGCCGCGCCATCGCCTCGCCGGTCGCGATGTCGCGATTGACGGCCTTCAGTTCCTGGATCGAGCGCGTGAGGCGCTTTTCGAGGGCCTTGAGGTCGTGCTGGCGGCGCGTGACTTCTTCCTTGAGCCGGCCGAGCGATGCCGAATGCTTGCGCTTGGCGCGGATGTGCTTGTCGATCCAGCGCGTGTTGGTCTCGTTCTTCGGGAAGGTCGCGATGAAATCCTTGCGCGGCATGCCGGCCTGGCGCACGCAGATCGTCATGATCTCGCGCTCGAGGCGGCGCACCTCGTCCACGTGACTGCGCAGATTCGCGACCAGCGCATCGAACATGCGCGGCGCGAGCTTCAGTTCCATGAACTGGCCGGAGAGTTTCTTGCGGGCGCGAACGACCTTGGATTCCTTGGCGCCCCGTGCCGTCGCCAGGCCCTTGGCGGCCTGGTTGTGCAGGCGCTGGATCGCGCCAAAGCGCCGCGCGGTCTCCTCCGGGTCCGGTCCCGTGTCGATGGCTTCTTCGTCTTCCTCGGAATCCTCGTCCCCTTCCTCGTCATCGAGCTTGGGCTCTTCCTTCTTGATGACGGTCTTCGGATTGTGCGGCTGCGCGATTTCGTCCGGCGCATTCGGATCGAGGAAGCCGACGATGATGTCGGTCAGGCGGCCCTGGCCGCCCTTGACCGGCTCATAGGCGCCGAGCAGGAAGTCGTAGGTCGGCGGGTAGTAGGCGAGCGCAGAGCGCACCTGGTCGAGGCCTTCCTCGATGCGCTTGGCGATGCGGATCTCGCCCTCGCGCGTCAGCAGCTCGACGGTTCCCATCTCGCGCATGTACATGCGCACCGGATCGGTCGTGCGACCGAATTCCGAGTCGGCGATCGCGAGCGCCGCGGCGGCCTCTTCGACGGCTTCCTCATCGGGAGCGGAGGCGTCGGTCAGCAACAGGGCTTCGGCGTCCGGTGCCTTCTCGTACACCGTGATGCCCATGTCGTTGATCGTGTTGACGATGTCTTCGATCTGCTCCGGATCGACGATCTCGGGTGGCAGGTGGTCGTTGACTTCGGCGTAGGTCAGGTAGCCCTGTTCCTTGCCGCGCGCGATCAGGAGCTTGAGCTGCGACTGGCGATCTTCAGGAATGATCGGGAGCTTTTTCTCGCTCAAAGGATGGGTCACCTGGGTATGGGGCGGGCAAAAAAGAGCCGCGCATTATACAGTCGGGGCGGCTCGCCGTCTTCGCCGGCCTGACAGGCCTAGGCCGCGCCTGGACTGCCGCGGTCGCCCAGAAGTCGTTGAAATTCCTGTTGTTCCTCGTTGCTGAGCTTGCGCTCGCGCGAAAGCGCGATCAGGTCGTTCAGACGCTTGTCGGGGCCAAATTCCAGTGCCATGCGCTTGAGCGCCATGACGAGATCGCGACCGGCGGCCCGCCCGTCGCGTACCAGCGATTCCTCGGCAGCGAGCTCGGCGAGTCGCGCGCCTTCGGGTCGCTCTCTCCAGCGTTCGATCAGTTGCGCAGTGCTGAGTTCCGGCTCGGCCTTCGCCATCTCCAGCAACTCGAGCAGCACGGCGAAACCCTTGTGGTCGCCCTGCAGGAAATCCGGCGGCTCCGCGACCGCGCGAGCCGCCGATGGATGGTGCAGCAGCAGCAGGATGGCCTGGGTCAGCAGCGGATGCCGCCCTGCGGAGACCGGTGTCCTGCGCCCGGCCGCCGGCCTGCCACCACGCGGTTTCTCGGGCCGCGCCTTCAGGAGTTCGGCAAGACGACCCGCCGGCATGCGGACTTCCTGGGCGAGACGCTCGAGCAGCAGCTCGTGATAAACGCCCGCCGGCACGCGCGCAAGCAGTGGCCGCGCGAGTTCCGCCAGCCGCGCGCGGCCGTCGACATTCGCAAGATCGGTCTGCGCCGCGAGCTGTGTCACAAGGAATTCTGACAGCGGCTGCGCCGTGGCGAGGCGCGCCTCGAAGGCCTCGGCGCCCTCGAAGCCGACCAGCGTGTCCGGATCATGGCCTTCAGGCAGGAACAGGAAACGCAGTTGCCGGCCGTCGCGCGCATGCTCGAGTGCGTTTTCGAGCGCCCGCCAGGCGGCGGCGCGGCCCGCGCGGTCGCCGTCGAAACAGAACACGAGATCGCTGGTCACGCGGAACAGGCGGTTCAGGTGCTCGGTTGTCGTCGCCGTGCCGAGTGTCGCGACCGAATAGCCGATGCCTGCCTGCGCGAGGCGCGCAACGTCGACATATCCCTCGACCACCAGCAGCCGCTCGATCTTGCGCAGCACCTGGCGCGCCTCATAGAGCCCGTAGAGTTCGCGCCCCTTGTGAAAGAGTGGCGTCTCGGGGGAGTTCAGATACTTCGGCTCGCCCTCGTCGATGATCCGGCCGCCGAAAGCGATCACGCGCCCGCGCGCATCGCGGATCGGGAACATCACGCGGTCGCGGAACCGGTCGTAGAAACCGGACTCTCCCTTACCGCTGCGCTCGATGACGAGGCCGGCATCCGCCAGCACGCGCTCGCGTTCCGCGCTGCCGCCGAAACGCTTCAGCACCGTATCCCAGGCATTCGGCGCATAGCCGATCGCGAACTTCACGCAAGTCTCGGGCGTGATGCCGCGGCCCGCGAGGTATTTCTTGGCGCGCGCGGATTCACGCAAGGTATCGCGATAGAACTGCGAGACCTGCGCCAGCAGTTCGTAGAGTTCGTCGCCCGGCCGCGCGCGTGCGCCGCGTCCATCGTCCTCGCGTGGCACTTCGAGCCCGAGCCGCGAGGCGAGTTCGTCCACCGCGTCCGGAAATGGCAGTTTGTCGTGCTCCATCAGGAAGCCGAGCGCGGTGCCATGCGCGCCGCAGCCGAAGCAGTGATAGAACTGCTTGTCAGGGCTGACCCAGAATGACGGCGTCTTCTCGGCGTGGAACGGGCAGCAGGCTTTCCACTCGCGGCCCGCGCGCTTCAATTGGACGCGGCCTCCGACCAGTTCGACGATGTCGGTGCGCGCGATCAGTTCGTCGATGAAGGACTGTGGAATGCGGCCGGCCATGCGACAAGATACCGCAGTTCGCGGCGCCTGCCGGCGCTCAGGCCGGCACAGCCTTGCCCGCGGTCCAGCCCTTTTGGCGCATCCGGTCGAGCAGGGCGAGAACCTCCGTGCGGCCTGTGCGGGAGTGCAAAGGCAATACCAGTACATCCCCGGGACGCGCCCAGGCGAGCGCCGTGCGCGCGGCCGCCAGTTCATCCGGTTGTTCGCGGATCGCCGTATCCGGCAGGCCGGCGTCTTGCAGGGCCCTGCGCAGGATGGTCGGCACTTCGCCTTCGCCGCGGCCGCGCCGGTAGCCCGCGAGTTCCTTGATGACAACGAGGTCCGGGTGTGCTGCGACCGCGACCCGCGCGAGGCACTCCATGTCGGCATCCGCGCGATTGCCGGCCTGACCGAGCAGCAACGCAAGCCGCCCACTGCGCAATTTTCCTGCAAGCTCGAGCAGACCTGTCAGTGCCGCCGGGTTGTGCGCAAAATCCACGACCAGGTTCAGGCCACCCAGCTCGTAACGCATCAGCCGGCCCGGATTGTCCATTGGATCGGCGCCGAAGCGCGCGAACACGGCCGCAATCGTCGCGGGCGCGATGCCGAGCGTGACGGCAGCGAGTGCCGCAGCCGCGAGATTGGCGATGTTGAAGGGCGCAAAGCCGCCGGCTGCGAGTGGCAGCGTCGCGACCGCGCCGAGATCATGTTCTTCCCCGGCGACCGAGAGCAGCAGGCGCCCACTGTTCAGGCCGCAACTGGCGCCGCCTTGCTGCCGGTGCGCGACCAACCGCTCGTGATTCGCATCCTGCGCGAACCAGGCGAGCGTCTTTCCGGCGCCTCGCGATCTCGCAGCGAGCAAGGCGTCCTCGGCATTGACGATCAGCGCTCCGTTGCTATCGAGCGCGCGCGCGACGGTCAGTTTCACGTCGGTCAGTGCCTCGAGGTCGTGAACGCCGTATTCCCCGAAATGATCCGCGCTGACACCGGTGATGACGGCGGCGTTGGCGTACTCGACGGCGAGCCCACGGCGCAGCAAGCCGCCGCGGGCAGTCTCAAGGATCGCCGCGGCGACGCGCGTATCGCGCAACACCGTGCGCGCACCGGCGGGCCCGGAATAGTCGCCGGCTTCGATGCTGACGCCGTCGATGTAGAGGCCGTCGGTGCAACTGTGGCCGGTGGTCCACCCTGCCGCCTGCGCACAGGCCGCGATCAGGCGCACCACTGTCGTCTTGCCATTGGTGCCGGTCACGAGCGCGATGGGTATCGCGCGCAGTTCGGCCCACGGCACATCGGTCACGCCCGGCAGATCGGGTAAGGGCCAGGTCCGTCCCCCGATGCCCGCACCGACGGTCAGAAACTCATCATCCTGCAGGCAGGGGAGCTTGCGGCCATGCGCGGCATCCAGCAGAGCCCGCAATCGCGGATTCGCTTCGCCGGCGGCGCGTGCCGAAAGCCGGCGCAATGCACCAGTCTCCTCGATACCGGGCGGCACCAAAGCATCGGGTTGCTCAAAGGCGAGCGCGGCGAGTAATTCCGCCTCGCGTGACGGATTGCGCTCGAGCAGCGAGGCGGTGAGCGCCCATTCGTTGAGTTCGGTCGCCGTGATGAGTTGATCGGGTGGCGCGGCGAGCGCAAGCGAGGCGCCCGAAGCATGTGGAATGGCGACGATCGCCGCGTCGGCCCAGCCGAGATTTTTTTTCGCGCGCTGCACGCGCGTTTTCCAGGCCTCGAGCAGTGCGGCATCGGTGTCCGCCGCCGCGGATTCGAGCACGGCGCCGGGGCCGTCGAAAAACCGGTTGTGGCCGGTCAAGCGTCGTGAGTCGGTGAACGGCAGTACCGGTGACTCGATCAGTCGGACGCCTCCGGCGCATAGCGGATGCCGCGTTCATCGCGGATCAGACCGTCGAGGGACAGCGGCACCAGACTCTCGGGGGATGCCTCGGTCACCGGCGCCAAGACGACAGGATCCGGCGTGCGCGGCGCGGCAGGCAGAGGCGCACGCTCGGGCCGGAAGCGGATGATCTGTTTCCAGGAACGCACCAGGGCATCGGCGAAGATCAGCAACAGATCGCCGGCCCGGCCCATGCGCAGCGCCGCATCGATCGCTTCCTGCTCATCCGGAATCACGGAGATCGCGGATTCCCTGACGCCCGCGGCAATCAACGCCGCTGCCTGGATGCGCGGCACCTCGTCACTGGCGCGGTCGCGCAGATTGTCGTCGCGGCGGCAGATGTAGTGATCGAAGCGGCCAGCGACTGCTTGCGCGATCGCGCGCAGGTCCTCGTCGCGCCGGTCGCCCGGTCCCGCGAGCACGACGATGCGCCGCCCGGTGACAGCGAGGCGGTTGGCGAGGTCGGCGAGCATGGACACGGCGTGCGCATTGTGGCCGTAATCGAACAGCACCTTGAACGGATGCTCGTCGAAGATGTTCATGCGCCCGGGCGCCTGGTAGAAAGTCGTGTCGAAGGTGCGCAGACCCTGGCGGATCGCATCGAGCTTGACGCCGAGCGAGAAGGCCATCGACGCGGCGAACATCGCGTTTTGCACGTTGTGAGTCGCGCGGCCTTCAAGTGTCGCCGGGATCAGGTGGGTCCAGACCAGCGGAATGTGGCCCCCGCGGTCGTAGAGCGTGACCATCTGCCCATTGACGCCGGCCTCGAGCGCGCAGGCCCGGCCACCGGCGCGGATGTGCTCGCGCACCAGCGCATGCTGTGGGTTCAGCGTCACGTAGCAGATGTGTTCCGCATCGGTGTGCGCCGACATCCGCAGCACCAGCGGGTCATCGGCATTCAATACCGCACAGCCGGTCGCGACTTCGACGACCACACGCTTGATCTCCGCGAGTTGCTCGAGCGTGTCGATGCCCTTGAGGCCCAGGTGATCCGCCTGCACGTTCAGCACCGCGCCGACATCGACACTCGGGACACCCATGCCCGCGCGGAGGAGCCCCCCGCGCGCGGTCTCGAGCACCGCGGCGTCGATGTGCGGGTCGGACAGCACCATGCGCGCCGACACCGGGCCCGTCATGTCGCCGGACACGGTGCGCTGGCCGTCGATGTAGACACCGTCGGTCGTCGTCAGGCCCGGCGTGTAACCGGCCATCTTCAATATGTGCGCCAGCATGCGCGCGGTCGTGGTCTTGCCATTGGTGCCGGTAATCGCCGCGATCGGCACGCGCGACGGCGCGCCCTGCGGGAACAGCAGGTCGATGACCGGCCCGGCGACATCGCGCGGCGTGCCCTCGGAGGGCGCGACGTGCATCCGGAATCCGGGCGCCGCATTGACCTCGCAGATGCCGCCGCCGATCTCGCGGTACGAGAGCGTGATGTCCTTCGACAGGAAATCCACGCCGCCGACATCGAGCCCGATGGCCCGGATCGCGCGCACCGCCATGTCGCGGTTGTCGGGATGGATGACGTCGGTCACGTCGGTTGCGGTTCCGCCGGTCGACAGATTCGCGGTCAAGCGCAGGTAGACCTTCTGCCCTGCTTCGGGCACCGAGTCCGCCGTGAGCCCGGCACGCGCAAGCATGGCCTGCGCCTGCGCGTCGAGTTCGAGGCGTGTCAGGACCTTTTCATGGCCGACACCGCGCCGCGGATCCTGATTGACGATCTCGATGAGCTCGGTGACCTTGTGCGTGCCGTCACCGGTCACGTGCCCTGGCGTGCGCCGCGTGGCCGCGACGAGTTCGCCATTCACGACCAGCAGCCGGTGGTCGTCGCCTTCGAGGTAGGTCTCGACGATCACCGAGCGTGAATGCTCGCTGGCAGCCAGAAAGCCGCGTGCGACTTCTTCATCATTCATGAGCCGGATCGAGATGCCGCGGCCGTGATTGCCGTTGTAGGGCTTCGTGACGACCGGGAAGCCGAGTCGATTCGCCGCGCGCACCGCCTCGCGCTCGGACTGCACCATTTCCTGACGCGGCACCGGCAGACCCAGCGAGCCGAGGATGCGGTTGGTTTCTTCCTTGTCGCTTGCGAGTTCGACTGCGATATGCGACGTGCGGCCCGTGACAGTCGCCTGCAGGCGCTGCTGGTAACGGCCATGACCCAGCTGGATCAGCGACTGGTCATTGAGCCTGAGCCACGGAATGCCGCGCTTCTCGGCGGCATGCACGAGCGATGCCGTCGAGGGCCCGAGCGCGCGTCGCTGTGCATAACGGATGTATTCATCGCGCGCGACCGGCCAGCTCCAGCCGGCGGGCACGGTATCCACCGGGCGGATCGCATCGGGTAGCAGCGAGCACAGCAGTCTCAGGGCCAACTCGCCGGCAGCGATGCCTTCCTCGCGTTCCGCGTACTCGTATACAACTGAATAGTGCCCCGGCAGATCGAGACTCCGGGTCTTGCCGAAGCTGACGTCTTCGCCCGCGACATTCTGCAATTCGAGCGCGACATGCTCGAGCACATGGCCGAGCCAGGTGCCGTCGTCTTCATTCATCCGGCGGATGAAGCCGCCCGGTACCTGGTAGGAACAGCCGTGCTCGGCAAGACCCGGCAGCGCCTCGACCAGGCCATTCACGAAGGATTCGCCGAGCCGGCCGGTCGGCCAGGCCTCGAGTTGCCCGAGATCGAGTTCGAGCCGGATGACCGGAAAGCGCGCGAAATGCGATGGCCCGACGTAGACAGAGCGGTCGAGTATGCGCATGGCCAGACTCAGCCGGTTGAGGCGACCCGCGTGTGCAGGTTGAAAGTCGCACCCGCGGCCAGCAAGTGCACGACGAGACTGAGGATGCAGATCGGCTGACCCTCGGCGGCGCTGTCGACCGACGAGAATGTGACTTTCGAAGCGTCCACGACCGTTACGCCGCCGCTGCCCTCGACCTCGAGTGTCTCGTCGGGTCCGATGAACGCGGCGGTGTCCTCGTCGAGACCGATGCCGACCGCGAATGGATTGTAGGCGAGCGCCGTGATCAGCCGGCCCAGGCGATCGCGCTGGCGAAAGTGCTGGTCGATGATGAAGCGGTTGCTGAGCCCGAGACCGGGCGCGAGCCGCACGCTGCCGGCGATCGCCGACGATCCGTCGTCGCCAAAGGCGATCATGTGCTCGGACAGGATGCTGGCCCCTGCGCTGGTGCCGCCGATGGTCACGCCGCGGGCGTTCTGCGCGCGGATCAGCTTGGCAACCGGCGTGCCGCCCAGGAGCGTCGTCAGTCGCAGCTGATTGCCACCTGTGAAGAATATGCCGGTCGCTTCGGCCAGGCGTTCAAGCCGGCCCGGTTCCTGGCAATCGCGCCGCGTGTCGAAATCCATCACGGCGACATGCCGTGCGCCGAGGTCCCGGAACAACTGCTCGTAGCGCGGGCCGGTCTCGTGTGCGCGGCTCGCGGTCGGGATCACGACGACATCGGCATCCCCGCCACCCGAGACACGCACGAAGCGCTCGAGGATGCGCGGGTCGTTCTCCTTGTTCTCGGCGCCACCGATCGGCACGATGAAGCCGCGCGTCTCGCCCTCGGGGACCCTGCTGGGGCTCATGTGAGAAACCTAGCCGCCGAGCGCGGTCTTGATGCGAGCCGACAGCGCGCCGATGTCGGTGCGGCCCTGGGCCTTGGGCTTCAACCAGCCCATGACCTTGCCCATGTCTTTCATGGATGCGGCGCCGGTGGCGGCGATGGCTTCGCGGATCAGCGTTTCGAGCTCGGTCTCGCCGAGCTGGGCGGGCAGGTATTGCGTCAGCCAGGCGATTTCGGCCGATTCCTTTGCGACGAGATCGCTGCGCTTGCCAGCCTCGAACTGGACCACCGATTCGCGGCGCTGCTTGATCATCTTGTCGATGACGGCGAGTACCTGCGCGTCATCGAGCGTGATCCGCTCGTCCACTTCGCGTTGCTGGATGCCCGCCTGCAGCATGCGGATGCACGAGAGGCGATCCTTCTCGCCCGAGCGCATCGCTGTCTTCATGTCTTCGGTGATGCGGGCCTTGAGGGTCATCCCGGGATCAGCGCGTGGCGCTACGGCCGCCGTCGCGCGAGGAGCGCTTGAGGTGCCGCTTGATCGCCGCAGCCTTCTTGCGTTTCCGTTCCTGGGTGGGCTTCTCGTAGAATTCCCGACGACGCAGTTCAGTCAGCACGCCGGCCTTTTCGCAGGCGCGCTTGAAACGGCGCAACGCGGCGTCGAAATACTCGTTCTCGCGGATACGGACACTCGGCATTCAAACCTCGTCTGCAAGGCGACCCCCCGGAGCTGCCCCGGGGAAAGGGCCCGGAATTGTAGTGATCTGCCCCCGGAAAATCAAAAGACTAGCGTCATGAAAGTCCTTGGAATCGAGACTTCCTGCGACGAGACTGCGGTCGCCGTGTACGACGGCGAGCGCGGTCTTATGGCCAATCGCGTGTGGAGCCAGATCGAACTGCACCGCCCCCACGGCGGCGTCGTGCCCGAGTTGGCCTCGCGCGAGCACGTGGAACGGCTGCTGCCGATGATCGAGGACAGCCTCGCGGAAGCCGGGCTCGCCCCGCAAGCCATTGATGGTATTGCCTATACGGCGGGCCCTGGCCTGATCGGCGCATTGCTGGTGGGGGCCACGGTTGCACGTAGCCTCGGCTATGCCTGGGCCGTGCCGGTCGTCGGCGTGCATCATCTGGAAGGTCACCTGCTGGCGCCGCAGCTCGAGCCCGGGGCACCGGATTTCCCGTTCATTGCGCTGCTGGTCTCGGGTGGCCACACGATGCTGGTCGAAGTCGCCGGGCTCGGCCGCTACCACATCCTCGGTGAAACCCTGGACGATGCGGCCGGCGAGGCCTTCGACAAGACCGCGAAACTGCTGGGGCTCTCCTACCCGGGCGGGCCTGCGCTCGCGGCGCTCGCGGAATCGGGCCGCGATGGGGTGTTCGAGTTTCCGCGGCCGATGCTCGACCGGCCGGGGCTCGACTTCAGCTTCAGCGGACTCAAGACCGCGGTCGTCGTGGCGCTGCGTGGCCGCACCCTCGATGCGCAGGCGCGGGCCGATGCCGCGCGGGGATTCGAGTCGGCGATGGTCGAGACCCTGGTTGCGAAGGCGCTTCGAGCACTGCGGCAGACCGGAATTTGGGCACTAGTTGTGGCCGGGGGCGTCGGCGCGAACCGGCGCCTGCGCGCGGAACTGGCCGCCGCGGTCGCGGCGGCGGGTGGTCGCGTGCATTACCCGCGACCCGAGTTCTGCACTGACAATGCCGCGATGATCGCGCTCGCCGGGCATGCACGGCTCGTGGCGGGTGAGCGCGAGGCGCTTCCCGTGCGGGCCCGCGCGCGCTGGCCGCTGAACGAACTGGCCGCGCCGCGGCATTGAGGGGCAACGTGGACAAGATTTTCCTGACGTCGCTCTCGACCGAAGCCGTGATCGGGATCTTCGACTGGGAACGCGAGGTCCGGCAGCGGATCGAGATCGATCTCGAGATGTCGCTGGACCTTGCCGCCGCGGCGCAGAGCGACTCCATCGACGACACGCTCAATTACAAGTCGGTCGCAAAGCGCGTGCTCGCCTTTGTCGAGGAGAGCCGATTCCAGCTCGTGGAAACACTGGCCGAGCGCATTGCGGGCCTGATGCTCGCGGAGTTCGCGGTTTCGAAGGTGCGCGTGACCGTGCACAAGCCGGGCGCGATCCGCAATTCCAGGGATGTCGGCGTGATCATCGAGCGCAGCCGGGATGCCTGATGTCTTCGTCGCGGCCGGCAGCAATATCCGGCCGCGTGCCCATCTGCGCCAGGCGGTCGCAGCGCTCGCCGCCACCTGGCCTGGATTGCGCGTCTCGCGCGCCTATTCAAATGCTGCAGTCGGATTCGCGGGCGACGACTTCATCAATCTGGTCGTCGCTTTCGAAACCGATGAGCCGCTCGCGCAAGTGCAGGAGCGCCTGAAGGCGGTGGAAGTGGCCGGCGGACGCGAGCCCGGCGCACCGAAGTGGGCCGCGCGCACGCTGGATCTCGACCTGCTGCTGTACGGGAATCTCGTCGGACGCTTCCCCGGTGCGAAACTGCCGCGCGCAGATCTCGCCGAGCGTGCCTATGTACTTGGGCCGCTCGCAGAGCTCGCGCCGCAACGCAGGCACCCAGTGCTCGGTGAGACCTTCGACGCGTTGTGGAAACGATTCGACCGCAGCACTCATCTGCTGCGTGAAGTCTCGCTCGAGGAGGAGGGTTGATGCGCCTGCTAGCGGTCTTCGCCGCCGAGCAGGCGTCCGCCGTCGACCGCCAGCACTTCGCCTGTCACGAAGGGCGCGTCGGTCGCAAAGAAGAGCGCGGCTTTCGCAATGTCTTCTGGCGACCCGCTGCGCTTCAGCGCGGTGTGCGCCACGATGCGCCGGCGCAATTCCTCGTCGACGCCGTTCTCGGGCCACATCACGGATCCGGGCGCGATGGCATTGACGCGGATTTCGGGGCCGAGCTCGCGCGCAAGCGAGCGCGTCAGCATCACGAGCGCGGCCTTTGCGGCGCAATAGACCGCATGGCGCTTCAGCGGTCGCAGCGCGTGAATGTCGGCGATATTGAGAATCAGTCCGTCGCGCAGCCGCAACTCGGCCGCCGCGGCCTGTGCCAGGAAAAGCGGCGCGCGCAGATTCGTGCCGATCAGGTCGTCAAACTGCGCGGCCGTGATCTGCCCGACCGGTGTCGGATAGAAGGTGGACGCATTGTTGATCAGCACGTCGAGCCGGCCGAAGGCCTTGACGGCGGCGCCCGGCAGCGCCCCGAGCGCGGCCATGTCATGGAGATCGGCGGCGATCGCGACCGCGGATCCGCGCCGGCGCGCATTCATGGCGGCAACGAGATTTACTGCCTCCGCTTCCGAACTGAGGTAGTGGACTGCGACCCTCGCGCCGCGCTCATGGAAGGCCAATGCAATGGCTGCACCGATGCGCCGCGCGGCGCCGGTGATCAGCACAACCTTGTCCTTCAGTGGCGGGGCGGCCGCGGGCATCGCGTTCAGGTCGCTGGGGGAGCCGGGTGGCGACGATACCATGCGCCGCGCGCCTCGCCATGCTGATCCCCGATACCCTGCCGCCGCTTTCGCCCGCCGAGGCCGCGCACAGCGAACTGGTGGCGGGACACTTGCGCAAGCTGATCGCAGCGGGCGGCGGCTGGCTGCCATTCTCGAGATTCATGGACGCGGCGCTCTACGCGCCGGGTCTCGGCTATTACATGGCGGGCCAGGCGCGATTCGGGGCCGGCGGCGATTTCGTCACGGCGCCAGAGATCTCGCCGCTCTTCGCGCGTTGCCTCGCGACCCAGGTCGCCGAGATCCTGGAACGCGCGGGTGGCGGGGACCTGGTCGAGTACGGCGCCGGCAGCGGCGCTCTCGCCGCGGGCCTGCTGCAGGCGCTGGCCGGGCTCGATGCTTTACCGCGCCGCTATCGCATCGTCGAAATCAGCGCGCCGCTTCGCGCCCAGCAGCAGATGCGGATCGCGGAGCTCCCGGAATTGGCAGGGCGGGTCGAGTGGCTGGACGGACCACCCGCGACGACCTGGCAGGGAATTGCGCTTGCGAACGAAGTCCTCGATGCGATGCCGGTCGATCGCTTCCGTGCGGGGCGCAGCGGCTGTGAAGCCATCGGTGTCGTCGCGGCGGGCGAGGGATTCGACTGGCTATCGCGCCCGGCGGACGCGGTGCTCGCGGACGCCATCGCGGGTCTCGCAGAGTCCTTGCCCGACGGCTATGTATCGGAGCTGTGCCCGATGTTGCCCGCCTGGATCGACGCCGCGACCGCAACGCTGGATACAGGCGCGCTGCTTCTGATCGACTACGGCCTGCCGCGATCCCAGTACTACCATGCGTCGCGCGACGGCGGTAGCTTATGCGCCTTCTACCGGCATCGACGCGTGGGTGACGTGTTCGCGCGTGTGGGCCTGCAGGACCTGACGGCCTGGGTCGATTTCACTGCGGTAGCGGACGCAGCCGCCGCCACAGGGCTCGAAGTCGCCGGCTTCGCGACCCAGGTGCATTTCCTTGCCTCGCTCGGCGTTGACTGCGAACTCGCCGCTGCGCTTGAGGGCGCGAGCACGCGCGAGGCGCTTGCGTTGAGCCAGGGCGCCTCGATGCTATTGCTGCCCGGCGAGATGGGCGAACGCTTCAAAGTCATGGCCCTCGGCCGCGGGATCGAAGGCGCGCTCACCGGCTTCAGCTTCCGCGACCTTTCCGACAGTCTTTGAGTACTCGCGCCGCGACTTGGGTGACCATGCATGACTTCTGAACTTGACGATCGGGCCGCGGTCAGGGGATTCTGCCTTGACCGGGGTTTCGAGCGATGTCGGACAGTCGCATGGGTCCTGATGAAATGAAATGCGAGACATTGCGCGAAGCATTCGGGCGCGAGTGGGCGCTTGCGGCAGGCGCGCGGAAGGCCGGGGATTTGGAGCGCGCGCTTCATCACCTGGAGCGCGCTCATATTCTGGGCCAGCGCCGCACGAGGCTGCATGTGCAGAGTCACATCGGCATGCTGGCGCTTGGTTGGCAATTGCGGGATCGCCGTGAAATCGCCGGACAACTCACGCGCATCATCGGCGCCGCGTTGTTCACATGGCTCTGGGTACCTGACGGCAATACGGGCAGCACCAGGGTCGGTGCGTTCCAGCCGATGCAGATTCCCGACGACCTTCGTGCGATCATCGAGCGCAGTCGCCGAAACGGGGGGCGAGCGTGGATGCAATTCAAGCCATAGTGCTGGCGATTGTTCAGGGACTGTCGGAGTTCCTGCCGATCTCGAGCTCCGGTCACCTGATCCTGGTACCGAACATCCTCGGCTGGCCGGACCAGGGGCTCGCCTTCGATGTCGCAGTTCATGTCGGCACACTCGCCGCCGTCATCGGCTACTTCCGCGTGCAACTCCTGCAGATGGCGCGCGCCTGGTTCGGCTCGCTCGCCGGCCGTGGACTGACACCCGACGGCCGCCTGGCCTGGTGCATCGTCGCCGGCACGATCCCGGTGGGCCTGGTCGGGCTCGCGTTCGGCGATTTCATCGAGCATATGTTGCGCAATCCGCTGTTTGTCGCAGCCACGCTTGCCGGCTTTGGCCTCCTGATGTGGCTCGCCGACTGGCTGGGGGCACAGCGTCGCGATGAATACTCGGTCGGCTGGCGCGATGCGCTCTTGATCGGATGTGCGCAGGCGCTTGCGCTGATGCCGGGCACATCGCGCTCCGGCGTGACCATGACGGTGGCGCGAGCACTCGGCCTGACACGCGTTGCCAGCGCGCGTTTCTCGTTCCTTCTGGCGGTGCCAGGTATCGCGATGGCAGGCGGCTGGGAGTTGTTGCAGTTGCTGACGGGGCCGGGCGACGGCGCGAACTGGCCGATGATGGGCCTGGGTGTCGCCGTGTCGGCCGTGACCGGTTACCTCTGCATCCACGTGCTGCTGAAGGTCATCGCGCGCATCGGACTGCTGCCATTTGCAATGTACCGGCTGGTGCTCGCCGCACTGATCGTGCTGATGCTGGGCTGAGCAGCATGCTTCAGTGCATCTGGCGAAGTGCCGCCAGGCGCCTGCGGCGCAGCAGCACGCCGATCTGTTCACCGGGGAGCCCTTCGCGATCCGCGTCATCCAGTGTCGTCGCGAGCGTCACGGCAAGCGCGCGGCCGAGGCGCTCGGCCTGAGGATAGGGGCGCTGTCGCCAGCCGCCACGGCCGCGATAGTCGGCCTCGAAGGCGAGCAGGAGCTCGTGAAAACGATCGGGCCGGCGCATCGCATCGCAAGCCTCGAGCAGCTCGAGCAGGGTCCGCGGCCGCAATTCCATCGCGCGGTTCGCGAGGCCATGCCAGCGCGCGGCGAGTTCCGCGAGTTCGCGATAGTCGCCAGGCACGCGCAGGCGCGCAGCGAGTTCGTGCAACAGCGCCACGCCGCGTTCCTCGTGACCGCGATGCGTCGGCCATTGCGAGCGGGGCGTGCGGCCCTTGCCGAGGTCGTGCATCAGGGCCGCAAACCGGATGCGCGGCTCGGGTGTCAGGTCGGCGGCTGCCTGCAGCACCAGTTCCATGTGCAGGCCGGTATCGATTTCGGGATGCCATTTCTCAGGCTGCGGCACGCCATAGAGCGCGTCCAGTTCCGGGTAGATGCGCGCGAGCGCGCCGCAGTCGTGCAGGAGTTTGAGCCAGGCCTCGGGCGCGGGCTCGGCGAGCGCCCGGTCGGTTTCCTGCCAGACGCGTTCGGCGACCAGCGCGTCAACCTCGCCTGATGCGACCATGGCGCGCATGCGCGCAAGCGTCTCCGCCGCGACGCTGAATCCGAGCGGCTGAAACCGCGCCAGGAAGCGCGCGACACGCAGGATGCGCACCGGATCCTCGTTGAAGGCCTCCGATACGTGACGCAGCGTGCGGACCTCGAGGTCGCGCTGGCCGCCGCAGGGATCGATCAGGCTTCCGTCAGACGCGCGCGCGATGGCGTTGATCGTCAGGTCGCGCCGGCGCAGATCGTCCTCGAGCGTGACATCCGGTGAAAACCGCAGCTCGAATCCGTGGTAACCGCGACCGGTCTTGCGCTCGGTGCGCGCGAGCGCGTATTCCTCGCTGGTCTCGGGGTGCAGGAACACGGGGAAGTCGCGCCCGACCTGCCGGTAGCCGGCGTCCAGCATGGCCTGCGGCGTGGTACCCACAACGACCCAGTCGCGCTCGCGCACCGGCCGGCCGAGCAGCTCGTCGCGGACCGCGCCGCCGACCAGATAGACTTCCATTTCGCCATGTTACCCGATGCCCAAATGCGCCTGATCGCGCGCCTCGCGCTCGCAGCAGCAGCCCTCGCGCTCGCGGGTTGCTATTACCTGCACCTGGCCGCGGGGCAGCTCGAGATGAACCGCCGCCGCGAGCCGATTGTCGATCTCGTCGCCCGCGATGACACGGATGCGGCGCTGCGTCGACGGCTCGGCTACGCGAGCCGCGCGCGGGACTTCGCGATCTCTGACCTGGGGCTGCCGGACAATGGCAGTTACCGGAGTTATGCGGACCTCGGCCGGCCTTACGCGACCTGGAATCTGTTCGCGGCACCCGAGTTCTCGGTCAAGCCGCAGCGCTGGTGCTTTCCGGTCGCTGGCTGCGTTGCCTACCGCGGCTACTTCGAGGAGCAGCGCGCCGCCCGTGCGGCACGGCACATGGCAGGCAAGGGCCGCGACGTCTACATAGGGCCCTCGCTCGCTTACTCCACGCTCGGGCATCTGCGCGACCCGGTGCTCAATACGATGCTGCGCTACGGCGACGCCGAGCTCGCTGCGCTCATCTTCCATGAACTCGCGCATCAGGCCGCTTACATACCGGGCGACAGCGATTTCAACGAGGCATTCGCCACCGTCGTCGAAAACGAAGGCGCACGCCGCTGGCTCACCCACCTCGGCCGCAGCGATGACCTGACCGCATTCCTCGCATCGAGCCGGCGCGAGCAGGAGTTCGCTGAACTGATGGCGGCGAGCCGTGCGCGACTCGCCACCCTCTACGCGAGCAGCTCACCCACCGAAGAAATGCGTGCCGCGAAGACCGCCGAACTCGCCCGCCTGCGCGACTCAATGACGGCCCTTGGCCTCCAATCCGCCGGCGACCTCAACAATGCCCGCCTCGCGGCCGTCGCCACCTACCAGCGCTGCGTCCCCGCGCTGACCGCGCTGCTCGCCGAACACGGCGGCAACCTGCCCGCCTACTACTCCGCAATCCGCGCGCTTGCCCGCGACTCCGCCGCCCGAAACCTGCTCTGCGCGAACCGCTAGGCGGTGGCGATCAACGCGGCCGGTTATTCGGGTCTGTAACGACGCAATCGAGGTGGCGGGGTGTCCCCGAGCGAAGCATAAAGTTCCGGCGGAGCGAGGGGACACGCCGCCGGATCCCGATTGCGTCGTCGCACGACGTTACGACGGGTCGCGGCGATCGCCATTGCTTACCGGCTGGCGCTCCGCCGGTAGCGCGAGTAACGCCCGGCGACGCCCTGATTACCGAGATAGCGCGGCAGGATTGCGGTCAGGGCTTGCGGGTGGATGCCGAGCCGCGCGAGGCCATTGACCGAGCAGACACTGTCGACGAGCAATGACCGGTAATTGTCGGACGAGAACGGCTTGCCCGGCACGAAGTCGCAAACGGCGGCCTGGGCGCGCGCCGTCCAGTCCGGCAGCCCGATGACGGCACGCGAGAGGCCGAGCTCATCCCGCACGAGACAGACGATCTCTCGCAGCGTGTAGCGGTCGGGCCCGCAAAGCTGGTAGCACTCGCCGGCCGTGGCGTCATCCGCGAGCGCGCGCAGGAACGCCGCGACGACATCCTCGACCCAGACCGGCGCAAATCGCGCGCCGGGGCGCGCAAGCGGAAGGCCTGCCGGGATCATGCGAAGCAGGCCCGCGAACCGGTTAACGAAGTCATCCCCCGGCCCGAAAATCACCGACGGCTGAAAGATCGTCCAGCGCAGGTCCGGGCCCGATTCCTCGCGAATGATGCGCTCCGCCATTCCCTTGCTCTTCAGGTAATGGCTGGCGCCGTGATCCGCATCGGCGTTCAGAGCACTCATCTGCAGCAGGCGGTCCACGCGCATTTGACGGCAGGCGCTGACCAGTTTGCCGGCAAGATCGGCGTGCACGCGCCGGAAGCCGCTGCCGTCGCGGCCGCTTTCATTGAGGATGCCGACCAGATTGATGACCGCCTGCTGGCGGTCACAGAGAATGGCGAGCTGCCCGGGATCGTGCACGTCGGCGCCGATGAGGCGCAGCGACGGGATCATCGCGAGATGCTGCGCCCGGGCGGGGTTGCGGGTCGGCACGGTGATGCGCCAACCCTCCCTTGCTAGCGCCGCGCACAGGCTCGTGCCGACAAACCCCGAACCACCCAGCACGCAGATCGATCGCGCCGCCATGGCGCGATTATACGGTGGGCCGCGGCGTGGCTGGCCTAGCGCAGGGGCAGGATCATTGCCTGATTGCCGCGCTGCAGCTGGATCAGCATCGAGGTCTGGTCCTTCGTGAGCTCGCGCAGCTGCGCGAGGCTTGAAATGCGGCTGCGATTGACGGCCACGATCCGGTCGTCGGCCCTGAGACCTGACTGCTCCGCGGGGCTTCCCGGCTGGACGCTGCGCACGATGACGCCACCGCCAGATCCTTCAGGCGCATCGGCCAGATCGGCGCCGACGAGAGCCGAGTGGATGCTCCCGGCGTCGGCGAGTTGCGCCACCTCGCGCAGTACGGCCGTCAGGCGCTTGGGCTTGCCGTCCCGGAGCAGGTTGATCTCGACCGAGTCGCCGACTTTCAGCATGCCGATCGAATTGCGAAGTTCCGCGGCGCCCTTGACCGGCTGGCCGCGCACGGTCGTGATGACGTCGCCGGCCTGGATGCCGGCGCGCGCCGCGGCCGAGCCTTCGGCGACCTGCGACACGAGCGCGCCCTGGACGTCGTCGCCAAGACCCAGGCTCTTGCGGAAATCCGATGTCAGGCTCAGCACCGAGACGCCGAGCTGGCCGCGGTTGACCTCGCCGAACTGGATCAGCTGCTCCATGACCGAGCGGACCATGTTCGACGGAATCGCGAAGCCGATACCCATGTTGCCGCCCGAACGCGACAGGATCGCCGAATTGATGCCGACCAGCTCGCCGTCCATGCTGACCAGCGCGCCGCCGGAATTGCCGGGGTTGATCGCCGCGTCGGTCTGGATGAAATCCTCGTAATTGTCGCGGGTGATGCCGGAGCGGCCGAGGGCGCTGACTATCCCTGAGGTCACGCTGTGCTGCAGCCCGAAGGGGTTGCCGATCGCGATCACGAAGTCTCCGACCTCGAGTTTCGAGGAATCCGCGAGGCGGATTTCGGCGGGCAGCCGGCCTTCCTTGACCCGCAGAACCGCGACGTCCGAGCGCACATCCGCGCCCACGACTTCGGCCTTCAGTTCGCGGTCGTCGATCAGGGCGACCGTGATTTCCGTGGCGTTTTCGACCATGTGGGCATTCGTGACGATATAGCCGGCTTTGGCATCGACGATGACGCCGGAGCCAGCGCTGCGGAATTCACGCTCTTGCGGCGCGGCATCCGGAGGCATGCCGAAGAAGCGCCGGAAGCCCGGGTCGTCGAAGAACGGATTGCGCTGCACGGCCATGGTGCCGCGCACGGCGATGTTGACGACCGCGGGCGCGACGCGCTTGATGACGGGTGCGAAACTCGGTTGCGGCGTGTCTTTCTGCTGCGCGACCGCGGCGAGTGGCGCCAGCAGCGTGATCGTGGCCGCGACGGCGGCGAGAAACTGTCTCATGGGGTGGGACCTCGGTGATGCGGGATGTCTGACCGGAGCCGATCGCCACAAGTTCCGATGCGCGGCGCGGCCATTTTTCCGCTGTGCGAGCGCTTGCGCGCTCGGACTCCGCATGTTTTATGGTGAATTCGCATCTACCAGATATTGTGTTGCGCGGAAAATTGGCCCGGACGGCCAGCGACGCACCGGCCTGTCCGAAATCGCCTGAAGTGCAATTTGTAAGTAATTGAAATATAAGCAAGTTTTTAGGGGTGTTTTTTGGGAAAGGAAATCCTTGACACCAACCGGTCTGCGAAAATAATTTAACAGCCCTGACACAACATCTTGTGGTTGCTGGTGCGAACACGGTGAGCGTCGGCAAAAGAGTCAGGGAGCCTAACGAACTCGATTCCAAGTGGCGGCGCAGAGCGCCGGCTGGGCCTCGATTTCTCCGGCATTCGTATAAGACCGCTGTATTCAGGGGAGCGTCGCAGAGAAAATGAGCACCGCGGTCAAGATCGAGCCGAAGGACGTGGACCAGATACCGTTTCAGGAAGCTTCGCTCGACATCTGGGACCGGAAGTACCGGTTGACCGCCAAGGACGGCTCCCCGATCGACGTCACGATGGACGACACCTGGCGTCGCGTCGCGACGGCGCTCGCCGGCGTCGAGGACGAGCGCCTGCGCGAGCATTGGAACGAGCGTTTCCTGTGGGCGCTGCGCAAAGGCGCGATCCCCGCTGGCCGCATCATGTCGAATGCTGGGGCGCTCGCGCACAAGCCCGCGACTTCGACAATCAATTGCACGGTTTCCGGCACGGTTCGCGATTCGATGGATGACATCCTGAACAAGGTCCACGAAGCGGGCCTGACGTTGAAGGCCGGTTGCGGCATCGGCTACGAATTCTCGACGCTGCGACCGCGCGGAGCCTATGTTTCCGGCGCCGGCGCACACACCTCGGGCCCGATGTCATTCATGGATATCTATGACCGCATGTGTTTCACCGTGTCCTCGGCGGGCGGCCGGCGCGGCGCACAGATGGGCACCTTCGACGTCGGTCATCCGGATGCGATCGACTTCATCCGCGCCAAGCGCGAGAACGGCCGGCTGCGGCAATTCAACCTGTCGTTGCTGGTGACCGACGAATTCATCGAGGCCGTGCGCAGCGACCGCGAGTGGCTGCTCGCCTTCCCGATGCCGGCGCGCGAATACGACCCCGAGCAGCACGATCTCGAGGACCGGCACAGTTTCGTGTGGCGCGAGTGGCCCGATACCGAAGGCTACGTGACCAACGAGGACGGTCTGGTCGCCTGCCGCGTGTACAAGATGTTGCCGGCGCGGCGCCTGTGGGACGTCATCATGACGTCCACCTACGATTTCGCGGAGCCGGGCTTCGTGCTGATCGACCGCGTCAACGAGATGAACAACAACTGGTGGTGCGAGAACATCCGCGCGACCAACCCCTGTGTGACGGCCGACACCTGGGTCCACACGGCAGATGGCCCGCGTCAGGTCGCCGAACTCGTTGGCCAGCCATTCCTCGCGCGCATCGACGGCGCCGAACACGCCTCCGGCCCGGAGGGATTCTTTCTGACTGGAACGAAACCCGTCGTGCGGCTCGAGACTGCCGAAGGCCATGGGCTGCGTCTGACGTCCGATCATCGCCTGCGCCGCGTCGCGTGGTTTTCGCGCTGGGCCACTGAAACCGAGTGGTGCGCCGCAGGCGAGCTGCGCACGGGCGATCTCGTGCTGCTCAATGATCATCGCAAGGGCGCGGCCTGGGCGGGCGCGTACACGCGCGAACACGGCTACCTGCTGGGCCTGCTGGTCGGCGACGGCACATTGAAGGACGACAAGGCCGTGTTGTCCGTGTGGCAGCCGGCGGCGGTCGTGAATAGCGATGTCGATACCGGCCACGGTGTGCGCGCCGTGATGGCAGAAACCCTGGCGGCGGCGGAAGCTTTGCCGCACCGCGCTGATTTCAGCGGCTGGCATGCGGTCGCCGGTCGTGGCGAACATCGCCTGGCGCTCGGCGCGCTGAAGGCACTCGCCCTCGAGGTCGGCATGACCCCGGGCGACAAGTGCATCACGCCCGCCATGGAACGCGCTTCCAGCGAGTTCTATCGCGGTTTCCTGCGCGGGCTCTTTGATACCGACGGCTCGGTACAGGGCAGCCATGAAAAGGGCGTGAGTGTCCGGCTGGCGCAGTCGGACCTGCCACGTCTCGAAGCCGCGCAGCGCATGCTGCTCCGTCTCGGCATCGCTTCGAGAATCTATCGCGATCGCCGCGTCGCGGGCACGACGGAGCTGCCTGATGGCCGCGGAGGCCGTGCCACATACGCGACGCGAGCGCAGCACGAACTCGTGATCTCGGGCGAGAACCTCACGCGGTTCGCTGGAGTGATCGGCTTCGCCGACACAGGCAAGTCCGCCCGCCTCGCGGGCTTGCTGGGCAATTATCGGCGTGCGCAGAACCGCGAGCGCTTCGTCGCGCGGGTAACGGCCGTGATGCCGGAAGGTGTGGAGGCGGTCTACGACGTACAGGTCCCCGGCATCAACAGCTTCGACGCCAACGGCCTGCACGCGCACAACTGTGGCGAACAGCCGCTGCCGCCGTACGGCTCCTGCCTGCTGGGATCGGTCAACCTGACGAAATTTGTGCGCCAGCCATTCACCGCCGAGGCGAAATTCGACTGGGACGAATACCGCGAGGTCGTGCGCGTGTTCACGCGCATGCTCGACAACGTCGTCGAGATCAATGGCCAGCCGCTCGGCCGCCAGCGCGAGGAAATCGCCCGCAAGCGCCGCCATGGCATGGGTTTCCTGGGCTTGGGCTCGGCGATCACGATGCTCGGCATGAAATACGGCGCGCCGGAATCGGTCTCATTCACCGAGAATGTGGCGCGCGAAATGGCGATCGCCGGCTGGGAGGCGGGCGTCGCGCTGGCCCGCGAGAAGGGCCCTGCGCCGATCATGAATGAGGAATTCACGGTCACGCGCGCGATGCTGCGCCGGCGGCCGGAGATGGCGCGTGACGGCTGGAAGGTCAGCGATCGCGTGCCGGGCCGCGTGCTGCACGGACGTTACAGCCGCTACATGCGCCGCCTCGCGGAGACCGCGCCGGATCTGGTCAAGGAGATCGAGACGGTGGGCGCGCGCTTCACGCATCACTCGTCGATCGCGCCGACCGGCACGATTTCGCTGTCGCTCGCGAACAACGCGTCGAATGGCATCGAGCCCTCGTTCGCGCACCACTATTTCCGCAATGTGATCCGCGAAGGCAAGAAGTCGAAGGAACGCGTCGGCGTCTATTCCTTCGAGCTGCTGGCCTATCGCGAGTTGGTCAACCCGCGCGCGATGCCTGGCTCGACATCGGCGGGCGAGCGCCTGCCGGATTATTTCATCACGGCCGAGGACATCGGGCCGCGCGAGCACGTGGATATCCAGGCCGCGGCCCAGAAATGGGTGGATTCGTCGATCTCGAAGACCGCGAATGTGCCGACCGATTTCCGCTACGAGGAATTCAAGGACATCTACCTGTACGCCCACGAGAAGGGGCTGAAGGGCTGCACGACATTCCGCTTCAATCCGGAGGCGTTCCAGGGCGTGCTGGTCAAGGAGGACGACCTCAAGAACACGACCTATGTGTTCACGCTCGAGGACGGCAGCGAGGTCGAGGCCAAGGGTGACCAGGAGATCGAGTACGACGGCGAGGTGCACACCGCCGCGAACCTGTACGACGCGTTGAAAGAAGGCTATTACGGCAGGTTCTGAGGGCGGGGCAAGGATCATGGACATGAGCAGACTCAAGTTCGACAAGAAGATCGTGAAATACCGGGTGCAGAAACCCGAGCCGGACCGCGCCTCGGGCCAGACGCGCGAGGGCAGGGCCCGCAAGGACGGCGGCGGCAAGGTCGTGTGGATGCACGAGAAGCTCGAGCGCCCCGAGGTGCTGATCGGCTCGACCTACAAGATCAAGACCCCGGTCTCCGACCACGCGATGTACCTGACGATCAACGACATCATGCTGAATGAGGGCACCGAGCACGAGCATCGCCGGCCCTTCGAGATCTTCATCAACTCGAAGAATCTCGACCATTTCCAGTGGATCGTCGCTCTGACGCGGATCATCTCGGCCGTTTTCAGGAAAGGCGGCGATGTCGTGTTCCTGATCGAGGAACTGAAGGCGGTCTTCGATCCGCGTGGTGGCTACTGGCAGCCCGGCGGCAAGTTCATGCCGTCGATCGTGGCCGAGATCGGCTACGTCGTCGAACGGCACTTGCAGTCCATCGGTCTCATGAAAGTGCCCGAGATGGACGCCGCGCGCCTGCAGCTGATCGAGTCCAAGCGCAGTGAATGGGAACAGCGCAATCGCCAGACGGACGCATTCGCCAAGAGCAGCTATCCCGAGGGCGCGCAGCTGTGCGTGAAATGCAATACGGCGGCGGTCGTCATGATGGACGGCTGCATGACATGTCTCGCCTGCGGCGAGTCGAAGTGCGGCTAGGCGGGATGATTTTGATCCACGCGCGTGCCGGGTCCCCGCCCGGCGGCACCTGACCACAGGAGCTGCGCGTGTACTCCCAGGCGGCCTTCGGGCCGCCTTTTTTCCGGCGGCTCGGGTGCGACAAGATGCGCAAGCTGATATTGCTCACGGCGGCAGTGACCGCTGCCTGTACAACGCAACGCGTCTACCCGGGTCCTGAGTCGCCAACCGGCACCAGCGCGATTGTGCGCGCTGACCCCGCATTTTCCGCCGGGCTGCCGGTGCAATTGCGTCTGAGAAAAGTCGGAGACCGCAGGATTTCACTGCATGCAAGCGCGATCGAGTTGCCACCCGGTCGACATTCCCTGCTGGTGGATTGCCGCGTACTGGAAAGCGGCGTGACGCGCCGGTTCGTGGTGGAAGCCGACCTCGAGGCCGGCCGCGAGTACCGCCTCGTGGCGCGCGCATCTTCGCGAAATTGTGATGCGGTCGAATTGATCGAGCACTGAGGGGCGATTGCCCGCCGGCGGCGCTATACTCCCGCGCCGAATGGCCCATTTGTCGCTCAAATCAATATTCCTCGCGGCGCTGCTGGCGTTGCCCGTGTCCGCCGACTCGGTCGCCGAGCGGATTGCACCGGCTGGCGTCCTGCTGCCGGCCGACCGCGTGATCGTGCACAAGTCGGAACGCCGGATGGAACTTCTGCGCGACAGCCGCGCGATCGCGAATTACCGGGTCTCGCTGGGTCTCAATCCAAACGGCCACAAGCAGCGCGAGGGCGATTTCCGCACTCCGGAAGGCAGCTACCGGCTGACACGCCGCAATGCGCGCAGCGAATTTTTCCTGTCCGTGATGGTCTCCTATCCCGAGGCCGCCGATGTGGCGCTCGCGCGCCGCAATGGCTGGTCGCCCGGTGGGCTGATCATGGTGCACGGCCTGCCGAATCTGCCGAAGTACTCGCGCGATCGATATCTGAATACGGACTGGACCGACGGCTGCATCGCGCTGTCTAATGAGGACATGCTCGATTTCTGGTTGCTCACCGGGCCCGGCACGCCGATCGAGATCCATCCGTGACTCCCGCATCCGAACGCGATCTGGCAGCCGTCGTGCATGCGCGGGTCTCGCCCAAGGGCGTACTCGAGAATCTTTCACAGCAGGAAGTCGACAAACTGCTGGATCGCGGACAGGGTGGCCTTTATCCGCTGTTCCGGCGCTGTGCGCTCGCGGTGCTGAATTCCGGCACGCTGATCGACGATGCGCGGCTTATCTTCGACGCTTACCGGGACTTCGAGCTGCGCATCATGCGCGAGCCCTGGGGCATCAAGCTCGAGATGCACCACGCGCCGGGCAGCGCCTTTGTGGACGGGGAGATGATCCGCGGCGTCAAGGAACACCTGTTCGCCGTGCTGCGCGACATCGTGTACACGCACAACGAGATCGTCGCGCGCTTCGACCTGCGCGACCCGGCCGGCGTGACAAATGCGATCTTCTGCATCCTGCGCAATGCACGCGTGCTCGACCACAAGGGCCGGCCCGACCTCGTGGTCTGCTGGGGCGGGCACTCGATCCCGCGCGAGGAATACGATTACACCAAGAAGGTCGGCTACGAACTCGGCCTGCGCGGCCTGTCGGTCTGCACCGGTTGCGGTCCGGGCGCGATGAAGGGCCCGATGAAGGGCGCGACGATCGGCCATTCGAAGCAGCGCATCCGGGATGGGCGCTATATCGGCGTCACCGAGCCGGGCATCATCGCGGCCGAGCCGCCGAATCCGATCGTCAATCAGCTCGTGATCCTGCCGGACATCGAGAAGCGTCTCGAGGCATTCGTCCGTCTCGGTCACGGCATCATCGTATTCCCGGGTGGCGCGGGCACGGCCGAGGAAATCCTCTACCTGCTGGGCATCCTGCTGGAGCCGGCCAACGCCGAGCAGAAATTGCCGCTCGTTTTCACCGGTCCGCGCGAGAGCGCGGCCTATTTCGAGCAGCTGGACCGCTTCATCGTGCTGGTGCTCGGCCGCGAGGCGCAGAAGCGCTACCGCATCATCATTGCCGACCCGCCCGAGGTCGCGCGCGAAATGCAGCGCGGTTTCGACGCCGTGCGCCGCTCACGGCGCCGCGCCGGCGATGCCTACAACTTCAACTGGCTGTTGCAGATCCCGCCGGCATACCAGCAGCCATTCGAGGTCAGTCACGCGGCGATGGCGGGCCTCTCGCTCTCGATGCAACAGCCGGTGCACGAGCGCGCCGCGAATCTGCGCCGCGCCTTCTCCGGCATCGTCGCCGGCAACGTCAAGGAGCAGGGCATCCGGCTGATCGAGGAGCAAGGGCCATTCGTGATCCACGCCGACAAGCAGATCGCGAAGCCGCTTGACGAATTATTGCGGGCATTTGTCTCGCAGGGACGCATGAAACTGGTCGGCGAATACCGGCCGAGTTACCGTATCGCCTGAACACGCCGCGCCGCGGGGCCTGGCACCCCGCGACCTGTGACCCAGTTCCTGTTTCGGCCGCCCCCCCCCGCGTAACTTGCATGGCATGGCGCGTCATCAGGTTTCCCGACCGTGACGGATATCAAGCTGTCTGCCAGTGCTGGCGATGGCCGGACGGACCGTGGCGGTACGGATGCCCCGCCGCGCGTGCCGCGCCGTGGCGCCGTGGTCAGCCGCCACGGCACGATTTCGCGCGAACTCACCAAGTACTCGAACTACAAGTCCTGGGCCGACAAGGTCCGCGCCGCCTGGCGCAGCGAGAACGGCGAAGAGCCGGTCGAGCCTCCACCCGGCTCCGGCCGGCGCTGAGCGTCCGGCCACCACCGATGGAAAGACTTGTGCAGCTGTTCGACGAGCTGGATGACCTGGTCTGCGCGCTGTGGCATCGACTGGGCCTCTGGCCGGCCGAGCGGAGCACCCGCCGCGGCTGAACCGGCGCGCGGGTCCCGGCCCCCGCCCTTGAATCCAAGGAACCTCTGATTGACTCCCGCATGACGCGCGTTACGCGCGCGCGGGGGCGCGACAAGGCGCGAGCCGAAGTCCCATAGCA
>JANOSR010000058.1:0-1547 GCA_031415935.1 Steroidobacteraceae bacterium
AGGACAAGCCCGGCGGGCTGGCGGTGGACTACCTCGGCCTTGCGCAGGAGCTGAAGGCGGCGCTGGCGACCTACACCGAGAGTGGCGGCAAGGGCCGCACTGCGCTCGATCAGGACGAGGCGGTGGCCGTGATGTTGGAGAAGTACGAGGTGTGCTGCGGCCTCTTCCACGGCTTCGACCGGGCGAAGTGGACTACCGGGTCGCCGCAGGAGCGGCTGGGCCTGCTGCCGCCGGCGCAGGAGCACATCCTGAAGCAGGAAGACGGCAAGGAGCGCTGCGTGCGCGCCGTGCGCGAGCTGTCGCAGGCATTCGCGTTGGCGGTGCCGCATGCCGAGGCGCTGCGCATCCGCGACGACGTGGCCTTCCTCCAGGCCGTGCAGGCGGTGCTCGCGAAGCGCGCGCCGGGCGACGCCAGGCCCGAGGAGGAACTCGATCACGCCGTGCGGCAGATCATCTCGCGGGCGGTGGCCCCAGAGGGCGTGATGGACATCTTCGCCGCGGCCGGGCTCGCGAAGCCCGACATCTCGATCCTCTCCGACGACTTCCTCGCGGAGGTGCGCGGCATGCCGCAGCGCAACCTCGCGGTGGAGTTGCTGCAGAAGCTGCTCAAGGGAGAGCTCAGCGTCCGCCGGCGAAAGAACGTCGTCCAGGCGCGCTCGTTCGCCGAGATGCTGGAGCAGACGATCCGCCGCTACCAGAACCGCGCCATCGAAGCGGCGCAGGTGATCGAAGAGTTGATCCAGCTCGCCAAGGACATGCGCGAAGCAAGCGCTCGCGGCAACGCGCTGGGCATGAGCGAGGATGAGCTGGCGTTCTACGATGCGCTGGAGACCAACGACAGCGCGGTCAAGGTACTGGGCGACCACACGCTGCGCGCGATCGCCCGAGAACTGGTCGAGACGGTCCGCAACAATGTGACGATTGACTGGACCCTGCGCGAGAACGTGCGGGCGCAACTGCGGGTGCTCGTCAAGCGCATCCTGCGCAAGCACGGTTATCCGCCGGACAAACAGGAGAAGGCCACGCAGACGGTGCTGGAGCAGGCGGCGCTGCTGTCCGGCGAGTGGGCAGCCGCGTGAACAGGGCGCCTAACAACAGCCGTAAGGAGCTTCCCGTCAACCCCGGGTGCATGACGCCCTGGCCTTGAGCTCTTGGCCGTTGCTCACTGCCTGATTGCCTGCTCTTTCGTGCTGCTGCTATTGCCGGTGCGATGCGGTTCAACAGTTGCCAGACTGCATTTCCGTCCCACAGGGATTTCCGTTGGTCATATTGAGTTGCGTCCACGTGGGCGCTCCGGCATTGGACGCGCCTTTTACTGTTTCCTCCTGGGCAAACGCATCGTCGTTGTTCATGCCTTCATCAAGAAAACCCAAGAAACCCCTGACAAAGAACTAAAGTTGGCCCGTAAGCGGGTCAAGGAGCTGCAGCATGGCTAACCTCAAGTACAAACCCGTCGCACACGACCATCAGTCGTTCATGGCTCGCGCGTCCAAGCGCAAGGGCTTCGCCGAAGCATACGAGGCATTGGAACTGGAGTACCAACTCGC
>JANOSR010000059.1:0-7733 GCA_031415935.1 Steroidobacteraceae bacterium
GTGCCTATGCGCTCGCCCTGCGATTGCGCGACGGCCGGTGTGGCAACCAATGCAGCCAGCACAGCCGCCGCGAGACCGCCTGATCTTGCGCGCTGCATGCGCTCAATGTCCGTAGAGGATCTCGACGCGCCGGTTCTTCTCATAGGCAGCCTCTTCGCTGCCCTCGACCGCCGCGCGTTCCTCGCCATAACTGACGGTCGTGAGCTGGCCATCGGCCGCGCCCTGGAGCAGCAACGCGCGCCGCACCGCCTGTGCCCGCTGCTCGCCGAGCGCAATATTGTACTCACGCGAGCCGCGCTCGTCCGTGTGGCCCTCGAGCCGCACGCGGGCTGCACCGAAGGCGGCCATGTGCTTCGCATGGGCGCTGATGACAGTCGCGTACTCCGGGCGGATCTCGCTGCGATCGAAATCGAAGTAGATCACTGTCGCAAGCCCGGCAGGAGCGCTCGTGGCACTGCCGCCCGCCCCCGGCAGGTCGCGTGCCTCGCCCACCTGGCTTTCGCTGCCTGCGCCGGCGGCACCAGAGTCCCGGGGTGCAGCGGCTTCAGGCGGTGACTCGGGCACCGTCGTCGCTTTCTTCGGGCAACCGGCGAGCAGCAGGCTGCTCGCCGCAATGATCAGGATGGGCATCAGACGCATCGGTGAAACTCCTCTGCTCGGACTTCTATCAAAACACGGCGCGGCTTGCCGCGCACGCTCAGTAAAGGAACGGCGACCAGGCAGGCTCGCGGACCTCCCCCGCGCTCGCCGCCAGGCGTTGCTGGATGTCGCCGTCAATCGACACGAGAGCCAGTACCCCGCGTCCGCCTTCGCGGGTTGCGTAGATGATATCGGCCCCATTCGGCGCGAAGGATGGTGATTCATCGAGGCGGCCGCTGCTCAGGATGCGCAGGCCGCCATGATCGAGATTTACTGCGGCGATGCGGTAGGCGCCGCGGTTGAGCGTCACGACCGCCAGTTCGCGCCCGTCCGGCGAAACCCGGGGCCGCGCATTGTAGCTGCCCTCGAAGGTGATGCGTCGCGGACGGTCCCCGGCAGCGAGGCCCAGGTGATAGACCTGCGGCGCACCGGAGCGATCCGACGTGAAATAGAGCGAACGGCCGTCCGGCGACCAGGCCGGTTCGGTATCGATGGATGGGTCGTCGGTCAGACGTCGCAACTCCTGGGTCGCAAGGGACAGCAGATAGATGTCCACATTGCCGTCGCGGCGCGACAGGGCAACCGCCAGCTGGTCGCCGTCCGGCGACCAGGCGGGCGCGCTGTTGATCCCCGAGCGCGCCGACACCCGGACCTGCTCGCCGGTCTTCAGCGTCTGCACGTAGATCGCCGGAAGGCCGCTATGGAAGGACACATAGGCGAGCGAGCGTCCATCCCGGGACCAGGCCGGCGACATGATCGGCTCAGGTGAATTGAATACGATGCGTTCGTTGGCGCCATCGGCGTCGGCGACAACCAGCCGGTAAGCGCGGGCCGTCAGTGGCCCTTCCACGGCGACATAGGCGATGCGGGTCGCGAAGGCGCCCCGGACGCCCAGGATGCGCTCGTAAATGGCGTCGGCCACGCGATGACTTGCGGGCAGCAGTGCGCCCTGATCCGCCGGCAGTGCCGCCCCCAGCACTCGCTCGCCGGTCGCGACCTGGATCAGCTCATAGCGCAGCTCGAATCGCCCGTCCGCGATCCGCAGCAACTGCCCGACGACGACGTAATCCACCTTGAGCATGCGCCAATCGGTCACATCAACCGCGTCCGCCTGATGCGGGAACTCGAGCATCTGGCCGCGCGGCAGCGCGCGAAACCGCCCGCTGCGTTCCAGATCCGCCTGCACGGTGGCCGCCACGTCCCAGGCAGCGACACCGTCCGATTCCCAGCCGAAGGGAACGATCGCGATCGGCACGGCTTCGGCCAGCCCACGCAGAATCTGCACGGTCAGTTCGGCTGCCGCCGGCGGCGATTGCAGGGCCAGCAGCACGAGCACGGCGATGGCGCGGCGAATCATCGGCATCCTCATTCCTCCGGCCTGAACACGAGTCGTACCTCGCGCTCGAACAAGGCCGGTTGCGGCGGCGGCGGCAGTGGCGAAGCGTTCCGGATCGCGGTCTCGATCGACTGGCGCAATGCCTCGCCTCCGCCACAAGTGCCAAAGCGCACGCCGACAACCTCGCCGCCGGGAATCTGCGTGACAACTGCGATGCAGGTCGCTCCCGCGGGCGTACCCGGCGGCTTGAACCAACGCCTTTCGACATGGGCCTGGATCGCCGCGACGTACTGGGCTTTCAGACCCTGGAAAACCGCTCCGGTTCGTTCTTCCTCTTCGGCGAGCCGCGCACGCAGATCGGATTCGCGCTCCGCCTTCAGGCGTGCTTCCTCGGCCTTCCTCTTCTGTTCCGCGGCGGCCTTGGCACGAGCTTGCTGCTCGGCTTTGAGCTTCGACTCTTCCTCCGACCTGCGGCGAGTCTCGGCTTCCGCCTGTGACTTTTGCTGCTCAGCCCGCTCCGTTTCGATCCGCCGCTCCTCCTCGGCGCGCTTTTCGGTCTCGACCTGCGCTCGGCGTTCTTGCAGCTCTTGCCGCCGATCGTCTTCTTTGCGCAGGCTGGCCGCAGCCTGCAGAACTGCCTCGTTGACGATGACCGCCTCGATCGGCAGGGCCTGCTGCGCCACTTCAGCCTCTGGCAGCACGAAACTCACGAGCAGGAGGCCCGCGATCGCCGCATGCAGGGCCACCGACCAGCCGAATGGCGCGAACGCTGGCCTGGTCGCGACGCTCATCGCCGTCGCTCGAGTTCCTCGAGTGCGCGCATGGCCTTGGGATCGGTCAGGAATCCGATCTTGGTCGCACCGGCCTGTTGCAACAACACCATGCCCTGCACGACCCGGCCGTAGGGTACCCGCTCGTCGGCCTTCACCAGCACGGGCGTCCCCGCATCCCGGCCGAGCACAGCTGCTGCCCGGCGCGCAACCTCATCCGCCTCGATCGAAGCATCCTCGTCAGCGCCGACATTGAGGTAATACCGGCCGTCGCGATCCACCGACAGCACGAGTGGCTCGCGGTCCTTCAGCAGCTCCGGATCCAGCGGTTGCGCGTTGGCATCGGGAAGTTCGACCTGCACACCCTGGGTCAGGAGCGGCGCGGTGATCATGAAAATGATCAGCAGCACCAGCATTACGTCGATGTACGGGACCACGTTGATCTCGCTCATCAATTGGCGGCGACGCTGGTTGGAGGCCATCTCAGGCGCTTCGCGACGCCGCATGGCGCTGCAGCAGGGTCGAGAACTCCTCCATGAAGGTGTCGTAGCGCAGTTCCAGCCGGTTGACCTTGTCCGCGTAGCGGTTGTACGCGACCACGGCAGGGATCGCGGCAAAGAGGCCCATCGCGGTCGCGACTAGAGCCTCCGCGATGCCGGGTGCCACCAGCGCGAGTGTCGCCTGCTGCACGTTACCCAGGCCCTGAAACGCACCCATGATTCCCCAGACCGTGCCGAACAGGCCGACATAGGGGCTCGTCGAGCCGACGGTCGCGAGCGTCGCAAGACTTTCTTCCAGCCGGTCGATCTCCCGCAGTTGGCCGACACGCATGGCGCGACGGACGCCTTCCAGCACCTGGTCCGGCGTCAGGCCCGATTGAGTCCGCAGGCGCGTGAACTCGCCAAAGCCCGCCTCGAAGATGCCTTCCATGCCGAGCGCGGCGCCACCCCGTGCCTCAATCGAGCGATACAGCTTGCCAAGATCACCACCGGACCAGAACGCCTTTTCGAAGCGGTTCGCCTCGACCTGCGCCTCGCGCAACAGACGACGCTTGCGAAAGATAATGGTCCAGGACACGAGCGAGGCGCCCAGCAGCAGCAGGATCACGAACTGTACGACGGGTCCGGCCTGCAGGATCAGCTGGAGTATCGAATGTTGATCGTTCAACGCCGGGTTTCCCTATGGTTGGGCCAGCATCGACGCCGGCAGCGGCCTGGGCTTCAGACTATCCGAGTCCAGGCAGGCGGCACGAATCGTCGCGCTGACAAGCAATTCTCCGTCTGGCGAACCGCGGCGGATTTCCTGGGTCATGGTCACGGACGCCCCGCCCCGCTCCGTCACCAGGACCGAGACCTGCAACTGGTCGTCAAAGCGCGCCGGCCGATGGTAGCGAATCTGCGCTTCGACCACGACAAACTGCAGGCGTTCGTCTCGGATCAGCGCGGCCTGGTCGATGCCGATGGCACGCAGCCACTCGCTGCGCGCGCGTTCCATGAATCGCAGGTAACTCGCGTGATAGACGACGCCGCCGGCATCGGTGTCCTCCCAGTAGACACGTACCGGGAACGTGAAGGCCCCCATGCGGCCGTCTACTCGCGAAACAGCGGCAGGTTGCCGCCCGCGGCGTCGGTCGGCGGCGGTTCGAGTCCGAAATGCCGCCAGGCGCTCTTGGTCGCAACGCGGCCGCGTGCGGTGCGCATGAGATAACCCTGCTGGATCAGGTAGGGCTCAACGACGTCCTCGAGCGTGTCGCGTTCCTCGCCGAGCGTGGCCGACAGGCTGTCGATGCCGACCGGGCCGCCGTCGAACTTTTCGATGATGGTCATCAGCAACCGGCGATCCAGGATGTCGAGTCCCTGGCGATCGACTTCCAGCATGTCGAGCTCCGCCGCCGCGACCGCCTGGTCGATGCGCCCGGCGGCGCGGACTTCGGCATAGTCGCGCACGCGGCGCAGCAGCCGGTTCGCGATGCGCGGCGTTCCGCGTGAGCGCTGCGCGAGGGCAATGGCGCCGCCGCCGTCGATCTCCAGCTCCAGGATGCGCGCGGCCCGCAGCACGATCAGCCTGATTTCGTCCTCCGAATAGAAGTCCAGGTGCTGCACGATGCCGAAGCGGTCGCGCAACGGCGAAGTCAGCAGTCCCGCGCGAGTGGTCGCGCCGACCAATGTGAATGGCGGCAGTTCGAGCTTGATCGAGCGTGCGGCGGGCCCCTCACCGATCATGATGTCGAGTTGATAGTCCTCCATCGCCGGATAGAGGATCTCCTCGACGATCGGGCTCAGCCGGTGGATCTCGTCGACGAACAGCACGTCGCGGGGCTGCAGATTGGTCAGGATGGCGGCCAGGTCGCCCGGACGCTCCAGCACCGGGCCCGAGGACTGGCGCATGCTGACGCCGAGTTCGTTCGCGACGATGTGCGCAAGCGTCGTCTTGCCGAGGCCGGGTGGGCCGAAGATCAGCACGTGATCGAGTGCCTCGCCGCGCCGGCGCGCCGCTTCGATGAAAATGCTCATCTGCTCCTTGACCGGGATCTGGCCGATGAACTCGGTCATCTTTCGCGGCCGCACCGTGCGCTCGAGCGCCTCGTCCTCACGCGTGGGCAATGCCGCAACGACCCGGTCCTGTTCGATCATTGGATCTTTGGCTACCTGGCGGCCGCCTGCAGGGCGCGGCGTATGAGTTCCTCGGTTCCGGCGCCTTCATTGTCGACGGACTGGAGGAGCCGTGTCACCTCACCCGGGCGGTAGCCCAGTGCCACGAGCGCCGCATAAGCTTCGGCCCCGGCGCCTCTGCCGTCCCCCCGCTGCGCTCCGGACGGCAGCTGGCCGAGCGCCTTGATGCGGTCCCGCATCTCGATCAGCAATCGCTCGGCGATCTTGCGACCGATGCCGGGTATGCGGATAAGCGCGTCGACATCCTGGGCCTCGACACAAACCAGAAAGGTCTCGACATTGATGCCCGACAGGAGCGCGAGCCCGATCTTCGGGCCGATGCCGGAGACACGAAGCAGGTCGCGGAACAGGCGCCGCTCGTCCTCGGTCGCGAATCCGTACAGCAGATGCGCGTCCTCGCGCACCACGAGGTGCGTGTGCAGCTGGACTTCGCTGCCGAGCTCCGGCAACCGGTAGAAGGTCGACATCGGCGCCTCGAGTTCATAGCCGACGCCCGCGACATCGATGATCAGCGCCGGCGGCTGCTTGCGAACCAGCTTGCCGCGCAGATATCCGATCATCGGGCTCGGCCAGTGCGGCCGTTCAGCCGTCCGCCGCGGTGGTGCGCGTGGCACAGCGCGATCGCGAGCGCATCGGCAGCGTCGGGTCCGATCCGTCCCTCGACTGCCAACAGGGCCTTGATCATGTGCTGCACCTGTTTCTTCTCGGCGGCACCAGTGCCGGTGATCGTTTGCTTGATCGCCCGGGGCGCGTACTCGAAGACCTGGGCGCCGGAATGGCAGGCGCCGCACAAGGCAGCCCCGCGCGCCTGACCGAGCTTTAACGCGCTGTCCGGATTGCGGTGCATGAACACACGCTCGATGGCGACCTCGCCCGGGGCATAGGTGTCGACCAGTTCGGTGACCTGCCGGTGGATTTCGAGGAGCCGGCCCGCCATCTCGCCATCGCCGACGCGGATGCAGCCACTTGCGACGTAGCGGACACCGGACTGGCCGGCGTCCACGACACCGTAACCGGTGACGCGCGATCCGGGATCCAGGCCGAGAATACGCAGCATGGAGGTTATGATACCGGCAATCCCACTGGCCCGGCACGCGCAGCGAAATGAAAACGACGACATTTGCGCCTGTTGCCGGCTCGGCCATCCTGGTCGAATTGCAGGCCGAACTCGACAAGCACGCGAGTGATGCGCCAGGCTGGCGAACCGCCGAACAGCAGGGCCTCGAAGTGGCCGCAATCGTCGCGGCTCTGGATGCCGAGCGCGAAATCATCGCAGGCGCCCTGCTGCAACCCTTGCTAGGGCAGGGCCAGATGGAGGAAGCGGCTGCAGCTCGACTGTTTGGCGAGCAGATCACCCGCTTTGCCGCCCAACTGAACCAGCTCGGTGAGTTCCAGGCCGGTGCGCAGTGGACGCCGGACAAGGTGCTGTCCGCCGGTCAGGCGGATGCGCTGCGCCGCATGCTGCTCGCCGTCGTCACTGATCCCCGCCTCGTTCTCGTGCGCCTCGCCGAGCAGCTTCGACGGATGCGCAAGGCACGCAGCCTGGATGAAACGGCGCGGCTCAGGATCGCGTGGGAGACGCGCGAGATCTACGCGCCACTCGCCAACCGGCTCGGAATCTGGCAGCTCAAGTGGGAACTCGAGGATCTCGCCTTCCGTTACCTTGAGCCCACTGATTACCGGCGCATTGCGGGCGAACTCAATGAAACGCGCACCGACCGCGAGAAATTCGTCGAGTCGGTCCGGAACGAAATCATCACCGAGCTCGGCCGTGTCGGTGTGACGGCGGAAGTCATCGGGCGACCCAAGCACATCTACAGCATCTGGCGGAAGATGCGCTGCAAGGGACTCGCGTTCGGCCAGGTCTTCGACATCCGCGCGGTGCGCGTCATTGTCGGGACGGTTGCCGACTGCTATGCGGCGCTCGGCGCCGTTCATGGCCGCTGGCACTACATACCCGGCGAGTTCGACGACTACATCGCCACTCCCAAGGACAATCTGTACCGGTCACTGCACACGGCCGTGATCGGGCCCGGCGCGGTGCCACTCGAAATCCAGATACGCACGCGCGAGATGCATGAGCACGCGGAACTCGGCGTGGCGGCGCACTGGCGCTACAAGGAAGGCGGCACGCGCGACGCGGCCTATGACCGCAAGATCGAATGGCTGCGCGAACTGCTCGCACCGGCGGCGGAGGCCGAGAGCGACAGCGATTTCCTGAGCCGGGTGCGGGCCGACCTGTTTGAGGATCGGATCTATGCTCTGACGCCAAAGGGCGAAGTCATCGACCTCCCCTCGGGCGCCACGCCGCTCGAC
>JANOSR010000060.1:0-21919 GCA_031415935.1 Steroidobacteraceae bacterium
CTGCCATTCATGGAGTCCAATGAGGGCCTGATGGTATTGCCCCAGGACGTGCGCACCTGGAAGCGGCAGGTCGAGAGCGTCGCGCCCGACGCACAACAGCGTCTGCTGCCACGCGCCCTGAAGCTCGCACTCGATCGCTTCGAGGTCACGCGCAGCGTGCACGAGACGGCCGCCGCGGTCACCGAGGAATGCCAGACCGAGGCCCTGAGTCTCGATGCCGACAATTCGATGCTTCGATTCGTGGTCTGGGGCATCCCTGCGGTCGGCTTCGTCGGCACGGCGCGCGGCATCGGCAATGCCTTGCAGGATGTGCGGAATGCCTTGCTTGGCGACATATCCGGCGTCACGACGGGGGCCTGGGCATCACGTTTAATTCAACGCTGGTCGCCCTGACGCTCTGCCTGCTGATGATGTTCCTGCTGCACCAGTTGCAGCATGTGCAGGATCGCGTGGTGCTCGATACCAAGAACTTCATCGAGCAGCGCTTGATCGCGCGACTCCGGCTGGGCTGACAGTCAAAAAAGAAAGCCGGCTCCCGAGGGGGCCGGCCTTCGTATCAACAGGTGCGTTTCAGCGCGTGGCCTTGATCACCACGCGCCGGTTATTGGCTCTACTCCGCTCCACCAAAGCTCCGGCGATACGTCACGCCGATCGTGCGCGGCTGGTTGGTCAGGAAGCCGACGCGCGCGACGCGTCCACGCTCCTGGTCGAGGCCGAGCTTCGCCGATTCATCCGTGATGTTGTTGATGAACAGCGCCGCTTCCCAGTCGTCGGCGCGCACGCCGAAACGCAGGTTGGCGATGTCGTATTCAGGCAGCAGCGGTTCGAAAGTGAAGCTCGTGATCGTCGGGGCGCCGAAAGTCCGAGGCGTGAAGGTTTCAAAGCCGGACCTCTGGTCCGCCACCTGCGTGTAGCGATCGCCGACGTGCTGATAGCTGCCGGTCAGATAGCCTTCCAGCCGGTCGGTCACCGGCCACTTGTAGGTCGCGTTCGCCGCCATCTGGAACTCCGGCACCGATGGCAAGCGGTTGCCCTTCTCCATCGCCGCGACGACAGAGACAACACCACCCGCACTCGTCGAGGTGATCGTCGAGTCGAGTTCGGAGTTCACCATGCTGGCCGACAGGCCGAAATCGAAGTGATCGGTCGGCTGCGCGGCGAGTTCGATCTCGACACCGGTTGCATGCGCCTTCGGTACGTTGAATACGAGGCGGGACGAACAGGTGCCCGCCACGACCGGCACCTGCAGGTCGTCGATGTCCGCTTGGTACACTGAGATATTGAACTGCGCGCGCCCGTCCGCGAAGCCGATCTTCGCGCCAAGCTCGTAGTTCGTCAGCTCCTCGTCCACGAAGGAGTCTCTGCCGCCGAAGGTGACCAGGTCCGCGGCCGAGCACAGGCGCACGTTCAACGGATCGTTGATGCCACCAAGGCGGAAGCCCCTGGAGACCTGCGCGTTCAGCTGCACGTTCTCGTTGACGTCATAGGAGAACAGCACGCGCGGCAGGAAGCCGGTTGAATCCGCCGATCCCGGGCCGGCGCTCGGGTCGGAAAACACACCACCAAACGTCAGCACCCGGTCTTCACTGAAGTCGTAATAGCGTCCGCCGACTGTCAGGCCGGCCCGCTCGCCCAGGCTGAAGTTGGCCTCGGCGAACAGTGCAATCTGCTTGAAGTCGTACGGAATGTCGGAAAAGAACGGCATGTCGGGTACCGGCGCGCCGAGGCGCACGCTGTCGAGACAGCCTATATCCGTCGGCGGGCAAATGGGTCCACGGTCAGGAACATCGCTGGGATCATTGAACGGCGCCAATATCTGCCTGATGATGGCGTCATATCCCGGGGTCGGCAGCTGCTGGCCGTAGACCCGCTCGATGTCGCTGTAGAACGCACCCGCCACCCATTGCACCGATCCGTCGTAGTCGGACGCGACTCGCAGCTCCTGGGTGAAGACCTTGACCGTCGTCGCATCGAAGAGCGGCGAGCTGGTCCGTACCTCGGCCGGGGTGGCGGGACGGAAGGCGCCAAGATCGAAGGTCACGCTGCCGGTCAGCTGCGTCGCATCGCGGATCACGAGGATGTCGCGATCCGTGTAGGAGCTGATCGAGGTCAGCGTGTGATTACCGAAGCCCGCCTCGATCGTCAGGTCGGCGAGCAGGAACTCGTCCTCGAACTTCTCCTGCAGCTGAGTGTATTGCTGGCGGTCGCTGAGCGTGACGCGCGGCTGCGTCGTCGTGAACGGGTTGCCCAGAATGTTCCAGATGTCGGTGCGGTTGTAGCCGTCCATGTCCACGTCCTGGTAGATCACGCGCGGCGTGATCGCCAGGTTCTCGTTCGGCTCGAAGCGCATCGCAATGCGCGCGCCAGTGCGCGTGCCGCCATTGACGTCTTGGTTTACCGAACCGCCCGGCTGCACGGCGTCGATGAAGCCCGGAATGTCCGAGTAGTAGCCGACCACGCGCAGTGCAGCGGTGTCCGACATCGGCATGTTGAACATGCCGCGCACGCTGCCGCCGACGTCGCCGCCGTCGATCGAGCTGCCGGTCACCTCGACATCGCCATAGCTGCCGCTCGGGTCAGGCTGGTTCGTGATGTAGCGCACCGTGCCGGACAAGGAGCCGGATCCGAACAGTGTGCCCTGCGGGCCGCGCAGCACTTCGACGCGGTTCAGGTCGTAGAGCTCGAGATCGGGCGTGAACAGCGACAGCGAGATCACGGACTCGTCCATGTAAACGCCGACCTGCTCCTTGACGCCAGGCAGGTCGCGGTCGGTCTTGCCGGACGAGATGCCGCGAATCGCGACCTGGCTCTGGCCGGGACCCAGGTTCTGGACCGTGAAGCCCGCGATGTTGCGGGATATTTCTTCGACGTTTGTCGCGCCCGCATTGCGCAGCGCCTCGCCGCTACGCGCGCTGACCGCGAATGGTACGTCCTGCAGCGACTCGGCGCGCTTGCGCGCGGTTACCGTGATTTCACCGAGCACGGTCTCTGCGTAGGCTGCATGACCCAGGGCGAGCGCTACCGCTGCTGCCACCAATGACGCCGGTCGCGACCGAAAAATGCTGTTCATGTTCTAGCTCCCCATTACTGCCCGGCTACGCCAAGCGTGTTGTTATGCAACAGTCTCACCGTAAAGCGATTTTCCCGCAAGTCCGCGCGAGTGTTGCCGTACAACAACGCATCGCGCGGGGCTTCGAAGTGCACCCCGAATTGGTGGGCCCGCTGGGATTCGAACCCAGGACCAAGGGATTCACGTGGCCCCGCCGTTTCCGGCGGGCGCGGACTATCTCTTCACCCGCGGCGCTCGCTCGCCGTGAGGGTGCGGGACGCTCTTGCCTGTCATCAAGGGCACTGAAGCCCTCAGGTAGTCTCTGCACCTTCCGGCGGTGCACCGCCGGCTTGGCTCAGGATTGCCATCAGCCGCCTGCGGCGCTGGAAGGTTTCCCTGAATTCATCCCGTCCACTCGATCCCTTTCAGGGTCGAGGCACCTTTCCCAAAAAGATGAGTCCCCTGCTCTAACCACTGAGCTACAGGCCCGGCGAAAGTCTAACAAAACCCCACCCGCGTACCGTTACGAATCATTCTCATTTGGGCCGATTTCTCGCGTGCGATGGGCGGACTTGAGAGAATAGCGGGGTCGACTAGGGTGGTACCCCAAGTCCCCCGCAATCCAGGAGCTGTCACGATGATCGATGAGAAGTTTTCAAGGCGCCGACTGCTGCAGGGCGCGCTCGCGGGCCTCGCCGCAGTGCCCGCGGCCACGCTGATTGCGCGCGGCGCCAGCGCGGCGGAACCCCTGTCCGAGAGCGATGCGACCGCGAAGTCGCTCGCCTATGTCGCCGACGCAAGCAAGGTCGTCGCGAAGACCAACCCGACCTACAAGCCGGGACAGACCTGCGCCAACTGCATCCAGTACACGGGCAAGGCGGGTGCGGCTGACGGTCCCTGCAACATTTTCCCGGGCAAGCTCGTCAAGGCCAAGGGCTGGTGCAAGGTCTGGGTGCTAAAGCCCGGCGCGGAACTCGGCTAGATAGAAGCGGAAAAAGGGGACGCGCCCCTTTTCTTCGAGGAAAAGGGGCGCGCCCCCTTTTAAACAAAAACCCCGCCTCGCGGCGGGGTCAGGTCCCTCTTGGTTCGTCGTCGGGCCGGTGGTCCGGCTGCATTATCGTTATCCGCTCAGGTCTCCCCCGCCAGTGGGCCTTGGCCCACCGTTCCTTCCCTTCACCCGTTCCACCCTTGCGGGTGGCAGGTACTTTGGGGTCCAGCATCCCCTTGTCTGCAGGTATTGGAGACAACTTGCGTGCCAAGTCCCGTGAGCTTCTTTATTATCAATGGCTTGTGACGTCCCCGCCGGCTGGTTCCGGCCCGATTATGTCCAAAGCGTAAGAAAACCCGACAGACCGGGAGTGGGCCTTGAACGATCCGCGCTTTCCCGACCGACCGCGCGCCGCCGTGGCACCGCCCGTTGATGGCGAACGCCTGCAAAAAGTGATGGCCGATGCCGGTGTCGCCTCGCGTCGCGACTGCGAGCTCGCGATTCGCGCGGGCCGCGTGCGCGTCAATGGCCGGCGCGTCACGGCCCTGCCCAGCCTCGTAACGCCTGGCCGCGATCTCGTCGAACTCGACGGTGTCGTCATCGACACGCGCCGCCGCTCGGCCATCCGGGAACGCGACCGCGTGTACCTGATGCTGAACAAGCCGCGCGGTGTCATTTCCACGGCGCGTGATCCCGGCGGCCGCCCGAATGTCGTGGCCCTGGTCCAGCCCGCCCTGTCATCAGGCGAGCGTGTCTATCCGGTCGGCAGGCTCGACGCGGATTCGACCGGACTGGTGCTGCTCACCAATGATGGCGAACTGGCGCATCGGCTGGCGCATCCGCGCCATGGTGTCGCGAAGGAATATCGCGTCACGGTGCAGGGGCAGCTCACTTCAGAGGCATTGGCGCGGCTCTCGAAAGGCCTCTATCTCGCCGACGTCAATGATCCCGCACGCGGCGCGAAGCGCGCGCGGCCCGAACGGCTGCGCGTGTTGAATCGGAAGAAGGACCGCAGTCGCGGCGACCTGTCGCTCGTCTCGGTAATCCTGCGCGAGGGCCAGAATCGCGAGATCCGCCGCCTGTTTGCCCGCGTCGGCGTCAAAGTGCGCCGGCTCGAGCGCATCGCGCTGGGGCCCCTGCAACTCGCCGGACTGGGGATCGGCCAGTACCGGCGCCTGCGCGCCCCTGAAGTCGAGGCGCTCTATCGCGCGGCCGGTCTTTGGCAGGCGGCAGCGCCTCCGCCCCCGGGCCGGTAAACTGCGGCTATCGCAACCACCGGATCGACCCATGCATCGCTTCCCGGCATTCGTGCTCATTGCGCTCGCGGTTTCGCCTGCGCTCGGCGGCGAGCCGCCCGCGATTTCTGCGAATGCGATCCGTGCCCATGTGGAATTCCTGTCCGATGACCTGCTCGAGGGCCGCGCCGCCGGTTCGCGCGGCTACGAGCTCGCGACCCGCTATGTCACGAGCCAAATGCGCCAGATCGGCCTCGAACCCGCCGGCGACGCAGGTGACTGGCTGCAGTGGCTCGATCTGATCGAGGCGACGCGCGTGCTGCCGGCTGCGGAACTCGTCGTGCACGGCGGCGGTGGCCGCGACGAGCGGTTAACGCCAATCGATGACTTCATCCCAGGCTTCTATTTCGGCGCGACATCCACCGAGGTGACCGCGCCCGCCGTCTATGCGGGCTACGGCATTCACGCCCCGGAGCTCGGTCACGACGATTTCGCCGGGATCGATCTGACCGGCAGGATCGCCGTCGTGCTGGCCGGTGCGCCGGCGCGGTTTCCCAACAGCCAGCGTGCCCATTATTCCTCGCGCGCCAAGACCGAAGGACTGGTGGCGCGCGGCGCGATCGGTATCGTGACTGTCGATACACCCGAGGAAGAGACGCGCGTCCCGTGGGCACGCAAGATCAGGCTCTCGTGGACGCCGCGCATGCGATTGCTGGATTCCGCGGGCCAGCCGATCGACGCCTATCCCGAGATCCGCGGCTCGGTGAGCGTCAGCGTCGCGGCGGCGGAACGCCTCTTCGCCGGCAGCCCGATGGACGCCGCCGCAGTATTCGCAGCGGCGCGCGCGGGCCGGTTCGCGTCGTTTGCGATGCCCGTCGAGTTCACGCTGACGGCAAAGAACGCGCTGGCGCGTGCGAAAAGCGCCAATGTCGTGGGCCTGCTGCGCGGCTCGGACCCGTTGCTTACCAATGAATACGTGGTGATGACCGCGCACCTGGACCATATCGGCCGCGGCGCCGCCGTCAATGGCGACGTGATCTACAACGGGGCCTTCGACAATGCTTCCGGTGTCGCGATCATGCTGGAGACCGCGCGGGCGCTCGCTGAATCCTCAGGCCGGCCGCGACGCTCGATCCTCGTCGTCGCCGTCACGGCCGAGGAGCGCGGCCTGCTCGGCTCCGACCACTTCGCGCGCCATCCGACGGTGCCACGCGATGCGCTGGTCGCAAACGTCAACACCGACATGCCCGTCGCGCTGTACCCGGTCGCCGGCATGACGCTTTACGGCGCGGAACACTCGACAATCGGCGCGCAAGCGCGCGCAGCGCTCGCCGCCGAGGGTCTCGCCGAGGTACCCGATGCGACGCCGGAAGAGGTGTACTTCGTGCGCAGCGACCAGTACTCGTTCGTGCGCCAGGGCATACCGGCCATCATGGTGGACACCGGCGATCTTTCGTCGGACTCAGGGGTCGATGCGGCGGCCGTCATGCGTCAGTTCATGCTGCGGGATTACCACATGCCGAGCGATTCCGTGGCACTGCCGATCCACTGGCCGTCGCTCGCGCGGCTCGCCCGTGTCAACGCCGAGCTGACGCGCGTGATCGCCGATGCCGATGGGCGGCCGCAGTGGCTTCCCGGTGACTTCTTCGGCGCAACATTTGGACGCACGCCGCCAGCCGGCGGCGCCGCCGACTGAACCGGGTAGCCGTGGTGGATTCAAACACCAGAACCGCGGCCTGGCTGCTCGCCGTCATCGCGTTCCTGATCGCCTACGGTTCGCTTTATCCGTTCCGATTCGCGGGCGTGGACGGCACCGGTCCGCTCGATCTGTTGCAGCGCCTTTCGTTTGCGCGCACGACGCGCAGCGATCTCGCGGCCAATGTGCTGCTGTACCTGCCGCTCGGCGCCAGCCTTGCATGGCTGTTCGCCACGCGGCTCGGCGGCCTGCTGGCCGTCATCGCCGCGACCGCGATCGGCGCGCTGCTGTCATTCACGATCGAACTCGCCCAGCTCTACGAAACGCGGCGCGTCGCGAGCCTGACCGATGTCGCCTGCAACGCGATCGGTGCGGCCGCCGGCGCGTTCATCGCACTCGCGATCGCTTCGACACATCGCCGGCTGCGCGCTTCGACGCTATCCGGCGTTCTGCGGCATCCGGTCGCGACCGCGCTGCTGCTGTCCTGGGTCGGCTACCGCCTTGCGCCCTTTGCGCCGGTATTCGATCCCGGAAAATGGGCCGCAGCATTCGCGCCGCTCGTCGAAGGCGGCTGGTGGAGCCCGGCTGCGATCCTCCCGCATGCGCTCGCCTGGCTGGTGCTGATACTCGCCTGCGAGCGCCTCGCCGCGGGGCGGGCACGCCGGGTGGCCGCGTTTGCAATGCTGGTCGTGCTGATCGGGCGGGTCCTGTTCACGGGCATGCTGCTCGAGCCCGCGGAACTCGCGGGCATGTTCATTGCGCTGGCGCTCGGCGGCCTCCTGCTGCGCCTGCCCGTCGAGCGCGCCGCAAGCCTGCTTGCGGCCGCACTGGTCGTGCTGATCGCGATCCAGGGTCTTTCACCATTCGACTTCCAGCTGGCCCAGGACCGCTTCGCCCTGGTGCCATTCGGGGAATCCCTGACGCGCTATCGCGCGACCAACCTGCCGGACATGTTCCTGCGCTGCTACAGCTATGGCGCCCTGGTCTGGCTGCTGGCCCGCAGCGGACTTTCGGTTTTCCCGGCCACGATGCTGGGGGCCGGTGTCGTCTTTTCGGTCGAACTGCTGCAGACCTGGCTGCCCGGCCATACGGCGGATGTCACGGATCCGCTGCTGGCGATCGCGGCCGGCGGCCTGATCGCCGTATTCGAGCGCGATGGGGCCACCCGATGAGCGCCAGGCCGAAACGGTGCGGGAACACCCTCGGGCCGGCATGGTCTATCGTTGTCAGCATGACCCTCGTACTGGCCACCTTGCTGTTGTCCACTGCTGCGTTCGGCGCGGCCGCCATGGCCGACGAACCGGTGCCAGCCGCGGCCGCGCCGCCCGCAGTCCAGCCGATCGACCAGCGCATGGAGGCTTACGACGAGTTCCGGGCGATGTTCGAAACGGCGCGGTTCGAGGAGGCCTTGCCGCTCGCGCAGCGCGTCGTGGACTTGTCCGAAGTCCACCGCGACCGCGATACCGAGTTGCCGATCGCCTACAACAATCTCGGCGCAACGCAATACCAGCTCAGCGACTACCAGGCAGCGGAAGCGAGCTTCATGAAATCGCTCGCGCTCCTGGAGGCCAGCCAGGGCATCTCGTCGCGACGAATGATCATTCCGCTTGCGGGCCTCGGGACGGCCTACGCAGCACTCGACCAGCACGCGCTGGCGGTGAAGCAGTTCGACCGCGCGCTCGCGGTCAGCCGCCGCTCGGAAGGCCTGTTCAACCTAGCGCAGCTGCCGATGATCGAGAAGGCCGCGGACAGCCGCTTTGTGCTCGGCGACTACGGTGGTGTCGAGCGCGACCATTTCTACGCACTGCGGATCGCGGAACAGAACTACGGGTTCGACGATCCCCGCACGCTGCCGGCCGCGATGAAGCTCGGGGCCTTCTATGAGTCCCTCAAGGAGTTTGCCGCAGCCCGCGGCCTTTACCTGCGCGTGCGCGATATCAGCATGAAGGAGAGCGGCGGCTTCAATCCGCTCGCGATCAAGAGTCTGGTCGGCATCGGCCGCATGCACCGGCTGCAGTACACCATGGAGCCGGAAACACTCGAGAGCCAGCTTCCGGCTCGTGATGAGGTCACCGGCGAGATAGTCGGCAAGGTTTACCGTGAATCGCGAGTGCCCCCGCCGGCTGCGGACCGGGCCGGGCTCAAATCCATCGAGCTGGCGCTGCAACTTCTGCGCGCCACGCCGGATCCGCCGCGACAGCTGTTGGCCGAGACACTGACGGAATTGGGTGACTGGTACCAGGCCACGTCGAGGGCGAACACGGCCGAGCCCTATTACGCCGAAGCCTCGACCATCTATGCGGCGGATATCGATTCAGGCATGGGCAATCCGCTGCTCGCCCCGCGGATGATCTTCCACCGGCCCCCGCTCGCGTCAACGCGCGGCATCGGTATCGTCACCGGCGAAGTCGTCTTGCACCAGACGGTATTCAGCTTTGTCGTCAGCGAGACCGGCGACACGCAGAACGTCACCGTCGTGACCACCGACATGTCGGATGGCCAGCTGGCGCAGTCCCGTCGCGCGTTGGAGCGTGCGGTGTACAGCCCGCGTTTCGAGAACGGCAAGCCGGTTGCGACAGCAGGGGTTCAGTTCACCAGCAGGTGGTACGAGCAGCGCCAGGCCCAAACGCCGTCAACCACCGGTTGAAGGTGGCGGCGCTACCGCAGGAGGTGGCGCTACCGTAGCTGGCGGCACGAAAGCAGCGGGTGCTGATTCGACGGGTGCGGCGGTGGGCGGCGCCGCGGCCGAAGGCGGCACTATCGTAGGAGTTGGCGCTACCGTAGCAGGCGGCGGCGCAAACAACTCCCTGGGATTTCGCAGCAGCAGGCGCACGGATTCCTGGTCGGTGAACTCGACCGCGACCTTGGCTCCGGCATCGCGCATGGCGCGCTGGGTCGCGATCTGCAGCGGCGCCTTGCTCGCGAGCGTGCGAGCCTTTTCGCGGCCGTAGCCCGTGAACGTGAAGGCGTCGACGCGGCCGCCGCTGCCGTCATAAACAGTCAGCAGATAGCGGATCGTCACGATGAATGCCTCGCCCGCCACATCCTTGGGCGTCAGGAACGAATATTCCTCAAAGCGCGGCTCCAGAACCATCACCAGGGGTGGTTGCAGCTCGGCGACATGCGTCGGGTCCTCGACCGGAACGACGTCCGCAAACATCGCTTTCAGCAGCCAGTCGAGATTCTGCACGTGGGCGGGACCCAGCGTGATCTCGTAGTCGATGTCGCTGCGCGTCTCCTTGTGAACGAACTCGCGGAATTCCTTCGAGTAGTAGACGCCGACGCGGGCCGGAAGCTTGTCGAGCAAAGGCTGCGGCAGCTGGGCCAGCGCGGCGAGCTTTGTCCCCGTGCAGGCCGATAGCAGCAGGACGAACAGGGCGGCAAGACTGAGCTGCAGTGCAGATGACTTCATGGAATTCTCCGACGCGCGTTGGATTCGCCTTCCGGCAGACCGACGAACACTCCGCCGTTTCTCGCCGAGAGTATGCGCATCAGGGTCGCATAGCGCATGCTCGTGTGCTGGGGATACTCGTTCGGAATCGGAAATCCGAGCGCGTGGATGCGTACCAGCCGCTCGCCGGTGCCGGCAGCGCGATTGATGCGGTCGACTGTATCGACGACTTCCTGGATCGACGGCCCGGTGAACTCGTCGCCTAACACGTAGATGCTGATCGGACGATCGCGGGTCCAGAATGTGCGGATTGCAGCGATGATGCCCTCGGACGGGCTCGAGTTCGAAAACGCCCGCCAGCCCCGGAACAGTTTCAGAATCACCTGCCGCCGCGCCGGTGTATCCGGGATCCACTTGCCGCGGTACTCGGAAAACATGTACCCGCCTTCGTCGTCCATGACCTGGATGCCCTTGAGTTTCGGGTAGATGTTCAGAACTTCGCCGAGCTTCTGTTCCGCGTAGCGCCAGTTCTGGGACTGCATCGAGCCCGAAGTGTCCACGATGAAGATCACCCACTCGCTGTCGATCGGCACGCCCGCGATCGGCTGGTCGTAGACGCGCTGGCGCCCGGATATCTGCCGTGTGCGCGTCTCCTCGATCAGCGCGAGACGCGCCGCCGCTAGCGTCTCGGAAATTTTCTTTGTGGACTCTTCCTCGTAGATGCTCGCCTTGTGCTTGCCCTCGACCGCCGACAGGTCGCCACGCAGCCTGGCGACGCGTTTCTGCTCTTCCGAAAGCTGCTCGATGCGGCCGCGCAGCTCGCGTTCCAGCACGCTCGAGGTGCCGCGCAATTCGTACAGTTCCAGTTGCAGCTTTGCGATCTGGGCATTGAGGTCCGTCTTGGCCTGCTCAAGCTGGATCGGCGCACCAAATTCACTCAGCACCAGCAGCAGGATGATTGCTCCGAAACCGCAGCAAATGCAGTCGAGGAACGACAGGCTGAAAATCTCCGCTTCGCGACGCTGCCGGCGCCTCATGGCCAATCCTTGGCCGGACTCAAAAAGCCGCCCCCGGTCGTGCGGGCCAGGCGCCAGAAATAGATCGGCGCGGACGGATCGCCTTCCATCGGCAGCAGCACGACGTTTATCGGCGGCGGCGATGGCGGAAGCGACTTCACCGCGGCCTTCATCAGGTCCTCGCGCTCCTCCGCTGTCACGAGTCTGCGGATCAGCGGCGGCTTGTCGCCCTGGGTCGGCAGGCCGTCGGTGATCAGGATCACATTGTCCGGCGCAGGCGATAGTTTGCCGATCACCGCGAAGGCGTTTTGCAGGCTGGTGCCGCCGGTCGGCGCCGTGCCGCGCAGCGCCTTCAGCGCGAGCGCAATCTGGCCTGAATCCTTCATGTTCAGCCAACGACCTTCGCTGCCGGCGACCAGCGGACGCGCGTCGGTGTCGAAGGCATAGACCTGGAATTGCGTCGCCTGCGGCAGACGCGCGGCCACCCATTCGACGGTGCTGACCGCCTGTTGCCACTTGGCCGAGCCGATCCTGCGCTCCGGGGGCATGTTACGAAGGCGGATGATATTGACGACCGTCTCGTCGAGCATGCTCGCCGAGGCATCGATCAGCACCAGCACGCGTTGCCCGGCGATGCGCAAGGTCACGAGCTGCTGCGGGTCCGCAATGCGCACGTCGGATGTGCCGCTGGCCGGTGGCGCCTTTTCCTTGAGCCGACGCGTTCCCTCCTCGAGGGATTTCAGGTCAGCCTTCAGGCGCTCGAGGCTCTCACGCCGCGCGAGCGTATCGTGCTCGTAGCGCGCGAGTTCCTCCTGAGTCAGACGGATCTTCTCAAGCACTTCGCGCGAAAGACCGGCGGCCTTGACCTTGTCTTCATCGGTTTCAGCAAGCGCGTTGCGCAATTCCGCGAGGTGGGCATAACCCTCCAGTACCTCCTCTTCGAGACGTCGCGCTTCGGCGGCGAGATCTGAACTCGACTTGATCCGGTTCAGGCCAGATTGGGCGCTGATAATCGTGTAGAAAAGCACGACTGCGCCGAACCCGCAGGAAATCACGTCCAGGAAGGACATGCTGTAGGTCTCGGTCTTGCGGCGCCCCATGGTCAGGCCACCGCCACCAGGTCAAGGACGATACCGGGCGTGCCGAGCCGCAGCCGATCACCCACTTCGAGCACCGCTTCGCCGTCCACCTTTTCGCCGTTGACAAAACTGCCGTAGCGGCTTTGATCGCGGACAACCGCGAGTCCGTCGCGATGCAGCAGCGTGCAGTGCAAACGCGAAACTCCGACCTGCGGTCCACTGAGCGCCAGGCGGCGGCCCGGCCCGTCACCAAGCCCAAGCTGCAGCGGACGCTCGTCGATCGCATGCGCGCGGCCATTGAAGATGACGTGGGTCGGGCAGGCAGCGCCCGTCCTTCGCGATCCCTGACCGGGGGCAGCTGCGTGCCTACGCTGCAATGCCGTCGCAAGCACTGGCGGCTCGGCAGGGCCGATTTCGTCGATGCGCGCCGCGGCCGCGGCGGCCGGGGCCGTTTCCGGCAGGGTCACAAGCTCGAGATCCGGGAGCGCCGCCAGCCGCTCGCGCAGTCCCGGCAACGCAGCGGTACGCGACGACAGCACGAGTGTCGCGGCCTCGCCGGCGCGGCGACCGCTGTGCACCAGGTCGATCAGCTGCGCGTAGTAGGCCTCGGCGGCCAGCGCAAACTGCTCCCGGCGCAGCGTCGCCATGAAAGTACGCGCATCGGATTCAATCGCAATGTCAATGGACTCCTGTGTCGCGAGCGCCGCAAGCCAGTCCGGTAGTCGCTGGTAAAGCTGTTGTTCGGATGAGGCCTGATGCAGCGGATCGAAGCGCGTGCGTCGCACCATGGCCTCGCTGATGAGTTGCGCCCAGGCCCCATTCACGGCCTTGACACCGACACGCGGCGCGATCTCGACGCGCAAGCGGCGCAACATGCTCGCGCCCTGCATCTGCGTCAGCACCGCCTGATGCAGATGAATGTCCAGGTGCAGGACTGTCTCGCAAGCCGGCAGATCGGCGCAGGCCGCGACCGCGGCGTCAACGACTCCAGCCACCGGCATCGCCATGCTCTTTGCGATGCCCAGCGTCAGGCCGATCTGCTGCAGGCGCATCGTGCCCGGCACCGCCAGCACAACCTGTTCGTCGGGCCGTCCGATCGAGTTCCACAACAGCGACAGGTGCGCATGTGCAAGATCGGCATGCGAGACGGCCGGCCCGGCAGTCTGCGCCTGCGAATCAGTCGCGAGGTCGGCCCAGAAACGGTCGGCCGCCAGCACTGGCTTCAGCCGCGCCGCGGCAACCGCGGCCTCGCCGACCAGGAGGCCCTGCGGATCGAGCAGCGCGACACCGGGGCTTTTCGCCACGCACGCACCGTCGCGCACGGCGACGAGCGCCGCATCCACCACTTCGAGGCCGATCGTCGCCATCGTCAGCGTACCTGCAGATTACGCAGCAAACGGTTGTCCAGATATGTCTCCGCGTCCAGCACCAGGCGCTCCTGGGCGAGTTGCAGGTTGTGCAGCAGGAACATCAACAGCAGCGATAGCAGCAGCGCGACCAGCGTCGAGTTGAATGCAACACCCAGGCCTTCGGTGACACCCGAGATGTCGCCGGTCACGGCCTTGTGCGCTTCCGCGAGCGCGTCGCCGATACCACGCACCGTGCCGATGAACCCGATCGCCGGAATCGCCCAGGCGATGTAGCGGACCATCGACAGCTCCGAGTCGAGCCGCTCGGCCTCGGCTTGACAGACCGCATGACCCGCGTCCGAGACATCCTGGACATTGCGCGTCGCGCCAAAGCGCGCAAGCGCCGCTTTGGCAGCGCGCACCACCAGTGATTGCTGCTGGACAGCCGGCATCGACTCCAGCTGACGCACGTATTCCCGGGTGTCCTCGGGCAGGATCCGCATGCCCTCGGGCACGCGTATCGGGTCCTGGTCCAGCAGCTCCTGTTCACCGCGCGTCGCACGGTTCTTGAAGCCGATAATCGCGAGAGCCCAGATCATGAGGATCACGCAGCTCTCCTGCTCCCAGTCTTTCATGATCACGAACAGCGACCGCTCGGGAACATAGTTCGGATCCTTGTCCATCTCCTCTGCCTGCACAGCGAGCACCGCGCGGGCATTGGGCCGCACCCAGGTGGACCAGATCGTCTGGATCACGATGGTGGCAGCCAGCAGGGAGATCATGCTGAACAGGAACTCTTTCGGATAACGGGTCTTCATGGGGGCCTCAGATGTCGATCGGAAATGAGACCGGAAAGTCCGCGCGCACTTTCTCGGTCGGATTGAAACGCGCAGGCGGCGGACCCGCGGGGACCATGTCGGCCGGCAACGGCGGCAGGACCTCGTCTTCCTCGGCCCTGGCTTCGGCTTCGGCCTTTGCAGCGGCTTCGGCCTTTGCAGCGGCCTCCTTCGCGTCGTCCGCGATATCCGGCCGCTCGGCCGCCGGCTTCGGAGGATCGATAGCGAATGCAGCAGTGGTCAGCATCGCGGCGAGGAACAAGATGAATGAGCGCATGGGCCTACTCCGCGTAGCGTGCGATGCGGAAACCGAGATCCGGGCGGGCGCTGGCTCCGGAGTCGCGCGCAGCGACGCGCAGGTCCGGGATCTTGCCGGAGAGCCAGCCCGCACCGCGAATCACATAGTTCTCCCCGGCGCGCGGACCGACAGGGTCCGCCGACACATGATCCGGCGCGACCACGTAGATCGAATACCTGTCGGTCATCCACTCGAATACGTTGCCGCCCAGGTCGTAGATGCCGAGCGGATTGGCCGGGAAGCTGCCGACCGGCGCGGCGACCCGGTATCCGTCGTTGTAACCGGTAATCGTCACGGGCGTCAGGTAGATCGCCGAGACGTCGCCCCAGTTGCCAGAGCGCGCAGGCACCGGCAGGTCGCTGCCCCAGGGATATTTGCGCGTCGCCTGCCTGCCATCGTGGCGCGCTGCGAACTCCCATTCCGCCTCGGTCGGCAGGCGGTATCCGGTCGTCACCGGATCGATCAGCTCGAGCCGGTCGCCGCGACGCTCGTAAGCCGGCGGCAACTTGTCGCGATCGGAGAGCCAGTTGCAGAACGCGACCGCATCCTGCCAGCCCACGCGCGCCGCAGGCTGCAGGTCGAGATCGAGCGTCTCGTCCTTGTAGATGCCCGACAGGTGCTCGGCGCGGAACGCGCGGAATTCCTTGTTCGTGACCTGGCGGCGCGAGAGATAAAAGGGCCTCTTGAGCTCGATCACACGCTCGGCTTCGTTGGAGCGCCGCCCCGGCTCGCGACGCGGGCTGCCCATCGTGTAGCGGCCGCCCTTGATGAGCACGAGTTCCTGGCCCAGTGACGTCGTCCTTTGCGCCGCGATGCCCGCAACGCGCGTCTCGCCCGCGGTGCGCAGCGTGTACTCGACGATCTGCGGCTGTCCTGCTCGTGGCGTCACGGTCGCCCTGAATGTCTCGAGCCCGGCCTTGCGTACTTCCAGCACATGCGGCGCGGCGGGAATGGACAGTGCCTGGTTCGCGGGGCCGCGTGACGCGCCATCCACGTACAGCACGGCATCCGCCGGCTCGCCGCTCACCCGGATCTCACCGAGCACCGGCGTCAGATTCAGCGACAACGCGCGCTCGGCGCGGCTTTCGACACGGACACTCTGCGTCACCGGCGCGTAACCGGCCTTGTTGACCAATACTTCCTGCGGAAAGCCGGGCGCGACGGTGACGGTGAGCGGCGTGCGACCGCGATAGCGGCCGGCGATGCTGACGTCGGCGCCGGATGGATTGCTGCGCACGACCAGCGTGCCGTCCGGCCTGCCGAGCTCGACCGGGCCGATCGCGAGCGGTTCGCCCGCGCGCACCGTGATCGGGCTTTCGAAGCGGCGGAACTGCGGATGCACGATCGCGAGCGTGTAGCGCCCGGCGTCCAGCTCGGTCGCAAGCGGCGTGCGGCCGAGCTCCCGATCGTCGACCAGGACCATTGCGCCTTCCGGCACGCTCGTCACGGTGACCTTGGCGTAGAGCGGATCGAGCTTCACATTCAGGGTCTGGCGCTCGCCGCCGCCTGCGACTTCGAGGCGGACCCGCCGCTCGGCGTAATGCCGCGCCTGGATCAGCAGTTCGCGCGTACCGGCCGCGAGTTCGTACTCGCCCGGCAACTTGCCGCGCGCGGCGCCATCCACCGCGAGCGTCGCGGCAACGCCGCCCGTGTCGAATGCGACGATTCCCGGCAGGCGCTCGAGCGCGACGACCACGCGCTGCTCCGCCATACGGCCGACAGTGATCGGCATGCGCGCCGGCGCGAAACCCTCGGCCTCGACGGTGAGCTCGTATTCGCCCGGTGGGACGAGATAGCTTCCCTTGAATCCGAAGTCGAGCATCGTGCCGCTGAACTCGACGTCATCCAGATCGGCCACCGGGCTCGTGACGACCTGCACTGTTGTCGCGGTCATGATGAAGCCGAGCACCAGTAGCGCGGCCGCGGCCGCGCCCCACTGCGCGGCCCTGCGCCAGTTCCGTTGCACGCGCGGGCGCGCGCCATCGGCGCGGCGCGGCTCATAAGCGACGACCGCGATCGGCAGCCGATCGCCCTGATCCGTCGCGGATTCGAAAGGCTGGCCCTCGAACTCCGGCGGCCGCGTGAGGTTCGCGACGCCACCGTGCAGGACGACGATCGTGCGCCTGCCGTCGCGTTCTTCCAGCGCGAAGCTGACGCCATCCATGGTCGCTTGCTTGCCCGCCTCGGGCGTCACGCGCAGGCCCGGTCCGGCCACATTCACGCGAGCGCAAATCTCACCGGGCGCGCAACCGGGAATCACGACGGCCGCGCCCGGGCCGCCAACCGTCAATGGCAGGTCTGACGGCACGAGCGGCCGTTCACCGAGCGGTTCAGCGAGCCACAATTCGCTCAAATCGGTTCCTCGCATTTCACCACGACCGCCGACGGCCCGGAGCCCGGCATCAAGACCACTTCACGCCGCACGTCCCGGAAACCCGTGCGCGTGCCCACGACCGTATAGCGGCCGGGCAGCAATTCAAAGTCGCGCTGCGCGAAGGTACCGTATTGGCCGACGCGATAGATCGCGATGCTGGTCTGGCCGTCCGACTCGAGACGCAGGCGCACCGGCTTTTCGGCCGCCGCGGCCAGGCGTTCGAGGTCTCTTGCCGCTGCGGCCAATCGCTCGCGCGGGTTGCCGGCAGCGGCTGACATCGCGAGCACGGTACGCGCCTCGCCGCGGCCCGCCGGATCCCAGAGCCGTTCCGGCTTCTGCATCAAAGCGTCGATGCGCTGCTGCAATTCCGCGCGTGACTTGCTGCGTACAATTCCTTCGCGTGCCGATGCGAGACCCGGCTCGAGACCCGCGGCTTCCTGCCATGCGGCCAGGGCCTCGTCCCAGCGCTCGTCGCTTTCGGCGCTCGCGGCCCGGGCCTCGAGCAGACGGAGCGCTGACGCGCGCTGACCCTGATCCAGCGATGCGAGCGCATCGCGCGCCTCCCTGGAATCCGGCCGCAGCGCCAGCGCCTGCTGGAATGCCGCGCGCGCCGGTCCGGTGCGGCCGGCCGTCAGGTCCGCGAGTCCGCGCGACATCACCGCAGCAAAGGCGTCGCCCGACTTGCGGGCCGCAAGCCGCGCGAGTCCCTCGGCTGCCCCCGGCGCCGCGGCATCGAGCGCGAGCGCTTTCCTGAATTCCTGCTCGGCGTCGGCGAGTCGGCCGGCGCGCTCATGCGCGACGGCCGCATCCACGAACGCGAAAGCCTGATCCAGCCGCGCCGCCCGCTCGATCCCGGCGCGAGCGGCCGCATGTCCCGGCTCGATCGCGAGTGCGGACTCGAATGCCGCGCGCGCTTCGGCGGTCTTCCACTGCGCCAGGGCCGCCTTGCCGCGATCCAACGCCTGCTGCAACGCCCCAGGCCTTTGCTTCTCGAGCCCGGCCAATTTCGCGGCTGCCGATTCCCAGGCCTGCCGGGCAACGGCGTAGTCGCCGACCGCGTAACTCTGCGCGGCCTGCCCGCCCTCGACACGGGCCGCGGCGAATACGTCGGTCGCCCAGATCGCGGCCGCATGCGCATCGAGTGCCGCAAATGCGGCATCGAAGCGGGTGCGGGCTTCGGCGGCGGCGGTCCGCAGGATCGCGATGTCCGCAGTCTTCTGATCAGCCGTCTTGCGCTCACGGCTTTGCGCCTCGGCCTCTTCGCGGGCCACCTGCACGATGCCGGTGTTGTGCCTGGCGAGGTATTGCGGCAGCCAGATGAATACAGCCGCCATCGCCGCGGCCGATGCGAGGAGCGCCGCGGACAGCCAGCGTCGTCCGCGGGTCCGCGCCGGCGCCGGTATTCCGGCGAGCGCGTGCGCCTCGACCATGCCGCTCTCGTCGTCGGTCATTGACTCGAGCCGCTTGCGCAACTCAGGCAAGCTCGCGGGCCGCTCCTGCGGCGACTTGGCCAGCAACCGCAGCGTCAGCTCGCGTACGCCAACCGGCACCGTGCCGCGCGGCAGCAGCGGCGGCACCGGCTCAAATAACACGCGCTCGCGAGTGATTTCAGGGTAGTAGGGAGGGTGGCCGGCGATCAGCTCGTAGAGCATGGCGCCCAGCGCATAGAGATCGTCGGCCGGCGTCGCCGGATCGCCGCGCAACTGCTGCGGGCTCGCATTGTATGGCGAGCCGCCCGCCGCTACCTGCCCGCCCGCGAGCGCTGCAAGGCCAAAGTCCGCGAGACGCGCGCGCCCCGCAGCGTCCAGCAGCACATTGCTGCACTTGAGATCGCGGTGGATCAGGTCCTCTGCGTGAGCGGCCTCGAGCGCCGCGATGACATTGTCCGCGGCCTGCTTCCAGCTCTCGAAGGACCGGCCGCGGAACTGGCCGAGGTCGCCGCCTTCCTGGAATTCCATGACGACCAGCGACCGGTCTTCGGCCTCCAGCACATCGTGGATCGGAACCGCATGATCGCCGCCGAGCGACTGCACGCGCGCAAGCTCGACTGCGAGGCGCGCGGCGAGTCCGGGATCTGCCTGGTCAAAGATCTTGAGCGCGACGCGCTCGCCGCGCGTGGCGTCATTCGCGAGCCACACCTCGGAAGTTCCGCCACTGCCCAGTCGGCGAATCAGTGCAAACCGGGCGCCGAGTTCGAGCCCGGGAGTCAGTTCCGTCATCCTGGGTCAGCCCGCGCCGCCCGCTTGCGCTCCCGGCGTGGTCACGTCCGCGGCCGGCGCGGTCGGCACCAGCCCGGTTTCCTCCCGGTACAGGTCGTGCAGCAGCCGGCGCCATTCCGCGTATTGCTCCTCTGCCGTACCCGTCAGACGCAGCGTCCGCCCCTCGACATCGACCACGAGCGGCGCGGCCTCGGACTGGAATGAGCCGGAAATTTCCTTCAGGGACTCGATGTGGATCTTTGCTTCTTCGCGCTTGCGATAGCCGCTGATGACGGCCGCGACGCCGCCAGCGGCCGCGCCGTAGCGCGCGGCGCTGGCTGCCCTCGAGCAGGTGCTGCTTTGGCAATTGTCCGGAACAAATATCGCCGCGGCGACCGCCGCCGCGCCCATCGCCATGCGATTGCGCGCCTGTGCCTTGAGCTTCTCTTCGGCGACGATCTCGTCGTAGGTGTAGCGCCGCCAGCTCGTGTACGGCTCCTCGAGTTTTTCGCTAAATGCGGCGTAGTTCTCGCTGACCGTGTCGATCATTCCGTAGTCGCGCTCGCGGATCTGGCGGATGCGCTGCAGCAGCAGGTCGTCATCCGCTGGCAAGCGCAGCACGCGGTACCGGCCGGTTTTCGCGTCCTTTGCGAGATACTGGCTGAAGGCCACGGGCGCGAAGTCGGCGGCGAATCGCAATTCGCTGACGCGACGGATGTTGGCAAGTTCCGCGCCCGACCTGGTGTTGCGCACCAGCAGAAGGTCGTCGGCGATCGCGACGTAGACATTCTCGAACGGATCGCGCCCGGCGTTGTAGCCGTCCTTGTAGGCGCGGGTGTCGGCGTTGCCCTCGTATTCCTTGTCGGCGATCCAGACGCGGCCGGTCGCATCGGTTGCGGTCACCGCGACTTTCAGCCGCACGCCCGAAGACTCGATGATGCGTCCATCCAGCGTGACGTCGAATGACACGACCGCCGCCGGTACGACACGCGCCGCGCCCCAATGACCAGTGCCTTCCAGCGTGTCGCGCAGCTGCATCGCGAAATAACGCGCTTCGGCCTTGCGGATGTCCGGATAAATACGCGTCTTGTCCGCGAGGTCCGGATCTTCCTCGACCGCCTTGGGTATGCCGGCATTGAAGATGTGCACGCCGACGTCGAGCAGCTGCTCGGCCGGAATTTCCGTCGTGGCCTGCGTCGCCTGCAAGAGTGGCAGCGGTCGCGTTTCCTTGGTTACGCAGCCGCCCGTGACCAGGGTCGCCGCCGCCGATGCGATCCACAACGATTTCAGTCGGGTCATGGCTGGTTCGCCCGCGGGATTCGCGTCAGCGTCCTCTCTTGTAGCGCCGGTATTCTTCCCAGAGCGCTGCGCGCAACTCGGGGTCCGTTTCCTTCATCGCGGCCTCGCGTATCTGCCGCGCGACGATGTCATCGTCCTTGCCATCCGGAATGTCCGTAGGGATCGAACGCGGGCCGGTGCCTCCGCCGTCGCCGACCGCGCCGCCGACGCCACCTTGAGTGCTGGCCTGTTCGTCCTCGGACTTGCCGCCGCGACCCACGGATTCGAGCCCACCGGGCGACTTCGGCCCGCTGCCGCCAGACTCATCGCCGCCCGTGCCGGAACCGCCTTCGTCGCTGCCGCCCTCGCCTTCACCGGGTTCACCACTGCCCTGGCCCTGCTGGTCGGCGCGCTCCTTGGCAATCGCGGCCTGCGTATCGCGCACGGCCTCGTCGAACACGCCGAAAGTTTCATCGAGCCGCCGGTTGATTTCCTCGCGCCGGTTCGAGCCGCCGACACCAGCCGCAGGGCCCTGCCCGGGGCTGCCGCCCGCCGTATTTGACTGATCGCCGGACGCGCCGGCGCCACCGGAATTGTTCGCCTGCTCGCCAGGCTCTGCGGCGTTGCCACCGCCGCCCGCAGGCTGCTCTGCGCCCGCCGCCGTGTTCGAGCCGGATCCCGAGCTGCCGGCGCAGTCTTTCGCGGGCTCGTCATTCGCAGGGTCTGGATTGTCGGTTACACAAGGCTGTTCACCAGCCTGTCCCGCAGCGCCGGCAGTACCGCCGGACTGATCCGAACCCTGGGGGCCCTGACCCGAACCCGCGTTGCCTTCGGTTGAACCTCCGCTGCCACCCGCCTCGCCGCCGCTTTCCGTTTTCGATCCGTCGCCGGCTGAACCGGAATCCTTGCCCTTCGTCGACCCACCGGCCGCGCCGTCCTTGCTGCCGGGCATTGGAATAGCGGCATCGTCACCACCGCTTTCGCCGGGTGCCGGGAAATTCGATGTGGAGCCGCCGCCGCCACTGGATCCGCCACCAGATGATCCGCCGCCGGCGCCACCACCGCTGGAACCGCCACCGGACGATCCACCGCCGCTAGAACCGCCACCCGAGGAGCCGCCGCCGGATGACCC
>JANOSR010000061.1:0-7396 GCA_031415935.1 Steroidobacteraceae bacterium
GGTCGTCGTCCTGACAAGCGGGCGGCGCACCGAGCCTTCGATCGCCGCCAGCTCGATCGTCATGCCGCCAGCCGGCATTCCGCTCATCAGATCCAGTACGTGCGTCGTCAGGCGACCCATACGCACCCGCGCTGAGTTTCGATTACGAAAACCGGGGCAATTGTACACACTTGAGTCTGGCCCGACTAAGCTTGTCCAACTGGCAGCCTGTCGGAACCTTCGCAATGAACTCAAAGGCGGAACTGTCGCGGCAACAGGCGTTTCGCGGCTCGGTTCTTCACTTTCTGGAGGACCCGGGCGAGCACGGTCGCAGCGGCGCCTTCGAATACCACGAGGACGGCCTGTTGATCGTGGTGGATGGTCATGTAGCCAATGTCGGCAGCGCGCTGGAGCTGCTGCCGAAGCTCTCCACCACAACAACGCTGACCGACTGCTCTGGCAAACTGATCCTGCCTGGCTTCATCGATGCTCATGTTCACTTCGTCCAGACGGATATCATCGGTGCTTACGGCCGCAGGCTGCTCGAGTGGCTGGAGGAGTGCACATACCCGGCCGAACGAGCCTTTGCTGACGAAGCGCACGCAAGAGAAGTCGCCGAATTTTTCGTCGCGGAACTGCTGCGCAACGGCACAACCACGGCGCTGGTGATCGGCAGCGTCCACCGCACCTCAGTCGATGCCATCTTTACAGCCGGACTGGCAAGGGGCATGCGTCTGATTGCCGGCAAGGCGATGATGGATCGCAACTGCCCCGACTATCTCAAGGATACCGCGGCTTCGAGCTACGCCGACTCGCTGGCGCTGATCGAGCGCTGGCACGGCCGCGAGCGGATGCAGTATGCAATCACCCCGCGTTTCGCGCCCAGCTCGACACCCGAGCAACTCGCAGGCGCCGGCCGCCTGGCCCGTGAGCATCCGGATGTCTATGTTCACACGCACGTCGCCGAAAACGAGGAAGAAGTAGCCTGGGCAAGACGGCTCTTTCCGGAGCGACGCAGCTATCTCGACGTCTACGATCACTACGGTCTGCTGCGCAAGCGCGCGGCATTCGCGCATGGCATCTGGCTGGACGATGCGGATCTGGCGCGCCTGAAGGCAACCGGCGCAGCACTCGTGCACTGCCCAACCTGCAATCTGTTCATGGGCAGCGGCCTGCTGGACCTGAAGCGTGCGACTGCTGCGGGCGTGCAGGTCGCATTCGGCACCGACATCGGCGGTGGAACGAGCTTCAGCCTGCTGCGTGTGCTGCACGATGCCTACAAGGTGGCGCAGTTGCGCGGTCATAGCTTGTCGCCACTGCGCGCCTTCTATCTGGCGACGCTGGGCGCCGCGCGCGCACTCGACCTCGACGGTCGAATCGGCAGCTTCAGAACGGGCCGGGAGGCGGATTTTGTCGTGCTCGACATGGCGGCCACACCACTGCTGGCGCGGCGCACGTCAACTGCGCGTCGTCTGGCCGAGCGGCTCTTTCTGCTGATGACCCTGGGCGACGATCGCGCCGTCTCGAAGACCTATGTGATGGGGCGGCTGAGCCACGATAGAGACGGACTTGACTCAAGACCCCAATAGCGTGAAATGAGCGTCCAGGGCGCGCTTCCAGCGCTGTTTGTCTGCCATGTCCGCGAAACTTGCCTCGAAACTGTTGCTTGCAAGCTGGTATGCATGGCGCGCCGTCAAGGCCGATAGCGCTGCAAAGGTCTCGCTGAAATTCTGGCTGATGTAGCCGCCAAAGTAGGCAGGATCGTCGGAATTAACGGTCGCACACAGGCCGGCGCCCAGCAGGGTGGCGAGATTGTGCTCGGCGAGCGATCTGAATACGCACAGCTTCACATTGGAGAGTGGGCACACCGTGAGCGGGATGCGCTCGCGTGCGAGGCGCTGCACCAGTGCCGGGTCTTCTACACAGCGCACGCCATGATCTATGCGCTCGACCTTGAGCACATCGAGCGCGCTCCAGATGTATGCGGGCGGACCTTCCTCGCCGGCGTGTGCGACCAGGCGCAAGCCAAGCTCGCGGCAGCGCGCAAAAACATGGGCGAACTTCTCGGGCGGGTGGCCACGCTCGCTGCTGTCGAGGCCAACGCCAATGAACAGGCCCTTGAATGGCAACGCCACTTCAAGCGTAGCAAAGGCTTCCTCCTCGCTGAGGTGGCGCAGGAAGCACATGATCAAAGCGGCGCTCATGCCCAGTTCGCTGCGCGCACGCGCGCAGGCGCGTGTCAGGCCGTTGATTACGGTCGGAAAGCTCACGCCGCGCGCGGTGTGGGTTTGCGGGTCAAAGAAAATTTCTGCGTGCACCACGTTGTCGATTGCTGCGCGTTCAAAGTAGGCCATCGCCATGTCTTCAAAATCCTGTTCCTTGAGCAGCACGCTGGCGCCGCCGTAGTAAATATCGAGAAAACTCTGCAGATCGGTGAACGCATAGGCCGCGCGCAGCTCTTCGACGCTCGCGTAGGGCAGGTTCAGGCCATTGCGCCGCGCCAGCGAAAAGATCAACTCAGGTTCGAGCGAGCCTTCGATGTGGATGTGCAGCTCGGCCTTCGGCATGGCACGCAGCAGCGATGGCAGTTGTTCACGCGAAATGGCGTCCGGATTCATGGCTTTCTATCCAGGAACTTGGCTAACGTGGGCACGGGTGCGATTATCGGCGAGGATGCGCTGGATTGTCGCGGCGACACCCGTAGGGGACTTGCATGCAGAAGCTCATCGGCATCGCGCTTGCGGTCATTGGAGCCATTGCCGTATCCGGCATCGCGCTCAACCGCGGCGAGCCCATCAACGCCCTCTGGATCCTGACCGCGGCAGTCTGCCTCTATACGATCGGCTATCGCTTCTACGCGGCGTGGATCACGGCCAGGGTGCTCTCCACGGATGCCAGCCGCGCCACCCCGGCGGAGCGCCTCGACAATGGCCGCGATTTCGTTCCGACCCCGCGCTGGGTCGTGTTTGGACATCACTTTGCGGCCATCGCCGGGCCGGGACCGCTGATCGGGCCCACGCTCGCCGCCCAATTCGGGTACCTGCCCGGCACGCTCTGGATCCTGATCGGATCCGTACTCGGCGGTTGCGTCCAGGACATGGTGATCCTGTTCCTGTCGACCCGCCGCAATGGCCGGTCGCTCGGGCAGATGGCACGCGACGAACTCGGGCCCATCGGCGGGTTCGCGGCACAGTTCGGGACGCTCGCGATCATGATCATCCTGATCGCCGTGCTCGGACTGGTGGTCGTGAACGCGATGAAGCACAGCCCGTGGGCCTCCGCCACGGTGTTCGCGACCATTCCGATCGCCATGCTGATCGGGTTCTACATGCGCGGCATCCGGCCGGGGCGCGTGGTCGAGGGCTCGGCAATCGGCATCGCGTTGCTGCTCTTTGCCGTCGTCGGCGGCGGCTGGATCGACCAGCACCCGGTGCTTCGCACGTGGTTCGATCACGACGGCCCCGCACTCGCCTGGTTCGTAATGGGCTACGGGTTCGTCGCGGCGATCCTGCCCGTCTGGATGCTGCTCGCACCGCGCGACTACCTGTCCACATTCCTGAAGCTCGGCACGGTGGTGCTGCTCGCGATCGCCATCCTGGTGATGCAACCCGAGCTCAAGATGCCGGCCCTCACGCGCTTCATCGATGGCACCGGGCCGATATTCTCCGGCAAGCTGTTCCCATTCGTGTTCATCACGGTCGCCTGCGGCGCAATCTCCGGTTTTCATTCCCTCGTTGCGAGCGGCACGACGCCAAAGCTCATGCGCACGGAGGCGGACGTGCGGCTCGTGGGCTATGGCTCGATGATGCTCGAGTCATTCGTCGCGATCATGGCGATGATCGCCGCGACGCTGCTCGACCCCGGCGTGTTCTTCGCGATCAACAGCCCGCTCGCGGCACTCGGGGGCTCGCCGGAAGCGGCGGTCGTCACGCTGACCTCATGGGGATTTCCCGTGACGACTGAGCAGATGCAGCAGCTTGCGAATGACGTGGGCGAGGCGACGCTCTTCGCGCGCACCGGCGGCGCACCGTCGCTCGCCGTCGGCATGGCGAGTATTTTCTCGAGCGTCTTCGGCGCGCAGCTGCTGGCGCTCTGGTATCACTTTGCGATCATGTTCGAGGCGGTATTCATCCTGACCACACTCGACGCCGGCACGCGGGTCGGGCGCTTCATGGTGCAGGACGCGCTCGGGCAATTGTGGGAACCGCTCGGCCGCACATCGTGGTATCCCTCGGTGATCCTGGCGAGCGCCCTGGTGGTGACCGGCTGGGGCTATTTCCTGTATGTCGGTGTCATCGACCCCTACGGCGGCATCAATATCCTCTGGCCGCTCTTCGGCATCGCAAATCAGATGCTGGCCGGGATCGCGCTCGCCATTGCGACCGCGATCTTCATCAAGACCGGACGCGCGCGATATTGCTGGGTCACGGGGCTGCCGCTGGCGTGGCTCGCCGTGGTGACGTCGACCGCGGCCTGGCAGAAGTTGTTCAGCCTGGACCCAAAGATCGGATTTCTCGCGGGCGCATCGGATCTTGCGGAGAAGCTCGCGGCCGGTGCGCTTGCCATGGACAAGGCGACGGTCGCGGGCAAGCTCATGGTCAACCTGCGGATCGATGCGGCGCTGACCGCCCTGTTCCTGCTGGTGCTGTGGATCGTCATCCTGGACATGCTGAGTATTGCCTGGCGCGCGTATCGCGGCGAGTCCCTGGCGTCGGCCGCTGAAGCGCCGTATCAGCGTACGCAATACGCGGGGGTCGCCAATGCCTGATCCAAAATTCATGCGAGCGATTCGTTTCGCGCTTGCCGCGATTGGCGCGCGCCTGCGGGACATCCTGACGGGCGCATCGGGTCTCTCGGCCTACGAGCAATACCTCGCGCACCTGCGCGCACATCGTCCCGAGGTCCCGCCGATGACGCGCGAGGCATTCTTCAGGAGCGATCTGACGGCGCGCTGGGAAGGCGTCCGCAGGTGTTGTTGAACGACGCTCAGGTAACCGGTGCTACCATCCCACGGTCCGGCTGGACCCCCGAGATGACTCACTCAATCACGCTCACGCTCTGCCTGCTGATCGCCACTCCCGCGCTGGCGCAGCAGGCGCCTGCTGACGATCCGCCGTCGCGCCCCCGCATCGGGCTCGTGTTGTCGGGCGGTGGTGCGCGCGGGCTCGCGCATGTCGGCGTTCTGAAAGTGCTCGATGAGATGCGTGTCCCGGTGGATGCGATCGCGGGCACCAGCATGGGCGCCGTGATCGGCGGCCTCTACGCTTCGGGCATGACGGCGGCGGAGATCGAGGCGCTCGTGAAAACGGTCGACTGGAATGCAGCATTTCGCGATCGCCCGCCACGCAGCGACCTGAATTTCCGCCGCAAACAGGACGATCGCGAATACCTGGTCCGTTTCCCGCTTGGCCTCAAGGCCGGCAAGTTCCGCGTGCCGCGCGGACTGATCCAGGGCCAGAAGCTCACGCAAATCCTGCGGCGTGCGACGATCTCGATCGCGGGAATCGATGACTTCGATCGTCTGCCAACCCGCTTTCGCGCGGTCGCGACCGATCTGGAGACCGGCGAGCGCCGCGTGCTGGCCAGCGGCGATCTGACCGCGGCCCTGCGCGCCAGCATGTCTGCGCCCGGCGTGTTCGCGCCGGTCGAGCTCAACGGCCGGGTGCTCGTGGATGGCGGCCTGGTCGAGAACCTGCCGGTGGACGTCGCCAAGGAAATGGGCATGGACATCGTCATTGCGGTGGATGTCGGATTTCAGCCGGTTAGCCGTCGCGAACTTAATTCGGCGCTCGCGGTTTCCAACCAGATGCTCACCATCATGATGCAGCGCGAGACTGACCGGCAGCGCGAGCTACTCGTCGATGGCGACGTGCTGATCGAGCCGCCGCTCGGCGCCATGCAGTCGCTCGATTTCACGGTCGTCGACCAAACGGTCACGCACGGCGTCGACAGCGCGCGGGGACAAGCGGCGCGTCTCGCTGCGCTCAGTGTCGGCGAGGCACAGTGGCAGCACTATGTCGCCGCGCGGGCGGCCGGCGAGTCGGACCTGCCCGTGATCCAGTTCGTTCGCGTGGACGCGAAATCCAGCCGCTATCGCGAGCGCATCGAGGCGGAGCTTTCGCCGGTCGTCGGAAAGACGCTGGACGCCGGCGCAATGGAGCGGCGCCTCTCGAATTTGTACGGCGACGACAACTTCGAATCGCTGGACTACAAGATCGTGCGGGATCAAGAGGCAGGGGGCATCGAGGTCGCTGCACGACGCAAGAGCTGGGGCCCGAACTACGTCCGGTTCGGTCTCGAGCTTCAGGACGACTTCGAAGGCTCCAACAGCTTCAATGCCGGCATCCGTACACAGGTTACCGAAGTCAACAAATACGGCGCCGAGTGGCAGACCGACCTGCGTATCGGCGCGAGTCCGCGGTTCTTCACGGAGTTCTACCAGCCGCTCGGCTATGCCTGGGACTGGTTCGTCGCGCCGCGGCTGCTGGTCGAGCGCCGGAACTTCGACATCGTTTCCGGGGACAAGCGGCTGGCGACTTACCGTGTGCGCAATCACGAGGCCGGGCTGGATGTCGGCCGCGAATTCGGCGGCTGGGGCGAGTTGCGCGTCGGCCTGATCCGCGGCGAGGGTGATCAGCAGCTGCTGGTCGGCGATCCCGGGGACCCGGACCTGCCGCAACGCTCCGATTTCAGTCGTGGCGAGTTGTACTCGCGTTTCATGCTGGACCGGCTGGACGACGTCTATTTCCCGCGCAACGGCGAATCGCTCACCTTGCAGTGGAACGGCCCGCGCAAGGGACTGGGCGCCGACGACAACGCGGACCGGATCTCCTTCGACTGGATGCTGGCGCGCTCCTGGGGCCGAAGCACCTATGTCCTGTGGACGAGCGGTGGCGTCGCGGTATCGGGTCCGCAGGACACGGTCCAGGATTTCTACTCGCTGGGCGGGCTGTTCAACCTGTCGGGCCTGCCGGCCGAATCGCTGAGCGGCCCGCATTTCGGTGTCGCGCGCGCGCTCTACTACCGGCGCATCGGCAGCGGCGGGGAAGGGTTCCTGAATGTGCCGACCTATGCAGGCGTTTCACTCGAGACCGGAAACGTTTGGGAGCGGCGCAGCGATATCGACTTCGACTCCGCGCCCGTCAATGGCGCGGCATTCCTGGGTTTCGATACTTTTCTCGGCCCGATTTATCTTGCCGTGGGCGTGGACGAGGACGGCGGTCGCAGCTTTTACCTGATGCTGGGCCGCTTGCGCTAGATTTCGATTCGTTCGAACACGACCGAAGGCTCATCCCCGCGGCGCGAGTAGAGATGCCGGCTCTCCATGTCGGCCAGCACTGCATCGCGTTCTCCCTCGCTCGCAAACCAGTGCGTCTTTTGCCAGTCGGGTCCGACCAGCTTCACGAAGGGGTCGCCG
>JANOSR010000062.1:0-6408 GCA_031415935.1 Steroidobacteraceae bacterium
TGTTTTCACCTTTGCCCGGTTCCAGGAGTAATCTTCCGCCAGTCATCCCCAGAACGTCAGGGAGGCGGCGATGAACACGAAACCCTGCACCGGGCCCCGTGCGCTGTGGGCGATCAGCCTGGCCTTTATCGTCTCGGCATCCGCGTCCGCCGCAGCGCCGGACAAGGCGGCCTATGAAGTCTGGATCATCGACCAGTCCGACACGCGCGGCCTGGATCACGGCGGCACGCTCTACATCTTTGCGGGCAGGGAATTTTTGGGCGGGCGCGTGCCGGCGCGCGAGTCGGCCGTCACCGTCGATCTCGGCGGCGCTGCGGCCGCGCTGTGCCGCGAGCGGACCGGCGCCAACCCGGTGCGACCGCACATGGTGCTGTTCAATGCCGAACGCACCCATGCGGTCGTCGCCTTCGTTGCAAGTGGCCACGTGCTGGTTCTCGATGCGGCGACGCACGCCCCGCTCGAGTGCATCCGCACGACGCAGTCACCGACCGGACGCCAGGCGCATGCGGCATTTCCGGCGCCGGACGGTTCTTACATCCTCGTCGCGAACCAGAACGGCAAGCGCCTCGAGCGCATCGATTCAGAATTCGCGGGTAACCGCTTTGTCCACAACCCGGAGGCCACGCTCGATCTCGCGACCTGCGAGACACCCTCTGGCAAGCCCTGCCAGGCGCCGGGACTGCGTCCGGACAATGCCCCGATTTGCCCGGTCATCAGCCAAGCGGGCGATCTCGCTTTCGTGACACTGCGCGGCGGCGGCATGCTGGTCGTCGACCCGCGGCCGACGCCGATGCGCATAGTCGCCGAGTACGACATGGATACCGTCAATGGCAACGGCTGCGGCGGCATGCAGGTCCGCGGCCGGATGTATGTGAATTCGGGCGGCCGGCCCGGCCCGATGGAGCATCTGCATGTCTACGGTTTCGACGTCTACCGCTTTGTGCTCGACGAATTTCGCGGGGCCGGGCCGTTCACGCCCAACACGCCGACTGCGACCGCTGTTTATCAGGCAGACGGCCAGCATGATTCGCACGGCATGGTGCTCACAGGGCGGAAGGGCAAATACCTCTGGGTGATGGACCGGCACGCCGACACTGTCGAGGTGCTCGCGACCGCCGACGACGCCCACGTGGGCACGATCGCGATCAATGGACTGCTGACCGACAATGCGGCGCCGGATCTGACCGACATCGCTCCATCCGGCGATTTCGTCTTCGTCGCATTGCGCGGCCCGACGCCGTTGAGCGGCGACCCGCACAATGCCCGCGGCTCGACGCCGGGGCTCGGCATCCTGCGGGTCTCCGACGGCGGCCGCGGTGGGGCGCTGATCGGCATCGTGCGGCTCACCAATGTCGGAACGGACGGCGTCGAGCGCGCCGATCCCCATGGCCTGCGCGTGCGCAGGCTGAACTGAGGGCGTCGCCCTCACATCTGCGAAGTTCGGCCGGTCCCGTGCGTGATCAGCGCGGAACGGCCACCGCTCGCCCCGCATCCCACTCGCTGGACATCAGCCCCAGCAGTTCGCCGGGCACCCGCTCGCGCTCCTCGCGCAGGGTCTGTGTCATTGCATCCGCAATCCGCTCCAGCACGCGCTCTGGCCGCGCGACCTGGCAGATGGCCCGCCCGAACTCGAGCAGGGTGGCGCGGTCCGGATACTGTTTGGACTTCGCAAGATTCAATGCGAGGGTGCGATCGTACTTGGTGATCCCGGCCGCACTCGGTGAAAGCGCATAGATGCTCGTCGTCACAACGTCGTAAAGCGGTGCCAATCGGATGGACGTACGGTCGCCCGGATGTGAGTACAGCAGGCCGAAATTCTTCAGGTGCCCGTCTCCGTTTCGCACCATGACGACAAGACAGACGTACTCGTAGAAACGCTGAAGCTGTGGCAGTGGGTCGCTCTCGGTGCAATAGAGCTGGATCGCCTTTGAAATACCTTCGTAACTGCCCTGGTACTTCTCGCGGTTCGGCCGGTTCATCAGTACGGTCATGTCCTCGAAACCGAGCGCCGTGCTGCCGTGAAGGTCGAAGCGCTCGACGACGAACAGTCCGCCATCGTCTGACAGCCAGAAATCGGGTACGGGCAGGCCGGCGCGGCGCGCGGCGCTCATGCAGAGGTACTCGTTCTGCGTCAGATGCGGGAACTCCTCGCCGCTCGCCTTGACGATCAGATCCGAGTACGCCAGCGTCGTCCGCTCGGCAGGTGGCGCAGCCTTGTCCGCATCCGGCAGCAGCACCTTGGGCTGCACGCCGGAAATTCCCGAATCGAAGTAGATGGCGACCAGCTCATTGAACAAATCGGCTGTCGGCCGGCGCGCGAGTATTGCCTTCCGGCCGATCTGCGCGCGCGCGCGCTCCCTCGTGATTCCCGGTTGCGCGTAGCTCAGGCGGCCGATCTGTTTGCCCCCGACCAAGTTGAGCAGCGCCATGTCGTCCAGCGGTCCGATCTTGGCGAACGCCTCCTCAATCTTCGATAGCAGATATCCTTCCGGCCTGTTCATCTCGAAGATTGGCAGCAGGCCGCCGCTTGAATAACTCTCCGCCCGGATCGGCATGGTGAGCGACGTGGCCTTGTCGGGCTCACGCGCCGTGTAATTGAAGACGTATCGCGATTCCTTCAGCAGGTCGCCGGAATCACCCTGCGGGGTCGACACCCTAAGATGTTTAATCCTGGTCACGGAAAATCTCGTCGAGCCGTTCGAGCTCGACATGCGCGTCGACGATGGCGAGAGCCTTGCCGAGCGCGCTGACGGCGCCAAAGAGAATGCCAAGCTCGACGTTCTTGCCGGCCTCGAGGTCCGCGATTGTCTGGCGCCGGCAACCCACACGTCCCGCGACCCACGATTGTGTGCGCCCGCGGGCCTTGCGCTCGGCACGGATCTTGGTGCCCAAGGCTCTTGGATTGAGAATCGGTTTCATATGTTCTTTATAACGAACATATTGACGAACTACAAGTATTTATGTTCGTTTAATAGAACATTACGCTGGGGCGATTCAGCCCAACGCCTGCTCCAGATCGGCGATCAGGTCGTCGGTATCCTCGATGCCGACCGACAGACGCACCAGCGAGTCGCTGATGCCGAGCTTCGCGCGCGTCTCCGGCGGGACCGAGGCGTGCGTCATGATCGCCGGGTGATCGACCAGGCTCTCGACGCCTCCCAGGCTTTCTGCCAGCGTGAAGAGCTCCAGGCGCTCCAGGAAGCGCCGCGCTTCGGGCAGGCCACCCTTCAGGAAGAAGGTCACGATGCCGCTATGGCCGTTCTTCATCTGGCGCAGGGCCAACGCATGCTGCGGATGCGACGGCAGGCCCGGGTACAGCACTCGGTCCACGCGGCTGTGCCGCTCGAGCCAGCGCGCGATCGCAAGCGCGCTTTCGCTGCACTGCCGCATCCGTAGCGGCAACGTCTTGAGGCCCCGCAGCGCGAGAAAGCTGTCGAATGGGCCGCTGACCGCGCCCACCGCGTTCTGCAGGAAACCAATGCGTTCCGCGAGCGCCGCGTCCGCGACGACGGCGATGCCGCCGACCATGTCCGAGTGGCCATTCAGGTACTTGGTCGCCGAGTGCACGACAATATCGGCGCCCAGTTCCAGCGGCCGCTGGATCCACGGCGTCGCAAAGGTGTTGTCGACGACCGTCAGGATGTCGCGCTCGCGTGCAATTTCTGCGATAGCCGCAATGTCCACGAGGCGCAGCAACGGATTGGTCGGCGACTCGATCCATATCATCCGGGTCCCGGGCCGGATAGACGCGAGCGCGACCTTCGGGTCCGTCATGTCGGCAAACGTGAAATCGAGGGCGGCCGAGCGCCGGCGGACGCGCTCGAACAGGCGGAATGTGCCGCCATAGAGATCGTCCATCGCAAGCACGTGACTGCCGCTCTCGAGCAGGTCCATCAGCGTCGCGGTCGCCGCCATGCCCGATGCGAACGCGTAGCCCTGCGTGCCGCTTTCGAGATCGGCAATGCAACGCTCCCAGGCCATGCGTGTCGGGTTCTGGGTGCGCGAGTATTCGTAGCCCTTGTGCACGCCGGGGCTTTCCTGTGCATAAGTGGATACCGCATAGATCGGCGGCATTACGGCGCCGGTCGTGGGATCGGGCGACTGGCCTGCGTGGATGGCGCGGGTCGCAAAGCCCTGGCGTTTCTTGACATCAGTCATGTACTGCCTCAGTGGGTCGTGGCCGCGCCCATCTGGCGGCGCAGGTAATTGAGCACGTCGGCGCGCGTGATCAGGCCGTGGAACTGCTCGCCCTCCATGACGGCCGCATAGGGTTGCACGTCGAGCATCGCGACCAGGTTCCTGAGTGACATGGTCGGCTCGACGACCAGGAAATTCGTGTGCATCGCCTTGCGCACGGGTTCATTGAAGCGCTCGGGATCGCCATACGCAAAGCGCATGATGTCCTCCTCGCCGACAAAGCCGACGAGCGCTTCGCCGTGCATCACGGGCAGTTGGCTGAACCCTGCGTTGCGCAAGCGGTTGTGCGCCGTCGCCAGCACGTCATCCGGCCCGACGGTCACGGTCGCGCGCTCGCCATGCGGGCGCCCGACGAGATCGCGCAGATTGCCGTGCTGCTCGCGCTGGATGAATCCCTGGTCTTCCATCCAGAAATCGTTGAAAAGCTTCGACAGGTACTTGTTGCCCGTATCGCAGGCGAATGTGACCACGCGCCTGGGCTTCTTCTGCTCGCGGCACCAGCGCAGCGCCGCCGCCACCAATGTGCCGGTGGACGAGCCGACCAGCAGACCTTCCTTGCGCAGGATTTCGCGGGCGGTTGCAAACGACTCGCCGTCCGGAATGCTGAAAGCCCGGTGGCACATCGAGAAATCGCAGATGTCCGGGATGAAGTCCTCGCCGATGCCTTCGACCAGCCAGGAACCGGCCTTGCCGATCCGGCCTTCATTGACGTGATTCGCGAGCACCGAGCCTTCCGGATCCGCCAGGACGATCTCGATGCCCGGCGCCTGCTCCCTGAAGCATTGTGTGAGACCCGCGATCGTGCCGCTCGAACCGACACCGACGACGACGGCGTCCACGCGCCCCTGCATCTGTTCCAGGATTTCCGGCCCGGTCGTCATCGCGTGGGCTTTCGGATTGTCCGGATTGGCGAACTGGTTGATGTAGTAGGCGCCCTGCTCGCGCGCAATCCGGGCTCCCAGGTCCTGGTAATACTCCGGATGGCCCTTCTCGACATCCGAACGCGTCAGCACGACCTCTGCGCCCATCGCGCGCAAGTTGAATATCTTTTCCTGGCTCATCTTGTCGGGCAGGACCAGGATCACCCGGTAGCCTTTCTGCGCCGCGACCAGCGCCAGCCCGAGTCCGGTATTGCCGGCCGTCGCCTCGACGATCGTGCCGCCGGGCTTGATGTCGCCACGCCGTTCCGCCTCCGCGATCATCGACAGTCCGATGCGATCCTTGATGGATCCTGCGGGATTCATCAATTCGAGCTTCAGGTACAACTCGCAGGGGCCCGTGTCGAGCCGGCGGACTTTCAGCATCGGTGTCCTGCCCACCATGTCGAGGACATTGCTGTAGACCATCATGGTTGTCGCTCCACGCGCAGGCTACTATGAGATCGGATTGTACCGGGAGACGCGACGTGCGTTGGCGACCGTTACTGTGGACCTTGCCGGTCGCCACCGGCTTCGCCTGGGTTCTCGCATCACCACCGGCCGCGGCGGAGATGGTCACCGCGCTGATTCAGGACGACGTCCGCGTGCAGCAGGCGGTCGAGGTCTCGCGCGAACGATTTCTGGCCGGACAGCATTTCACCAGGCTCGATGTGACCGTCCTCCTGGCCACACCGGCGGGGCGATGGCTCCGCGGCAGCGTCGGCGGGGACCGGCCGTGGTACCCGGCGAGCTGCGTCAAGCTGGGATTCGCGATCGCCGCCACCCATTGGTGCGCCGCGCATTCCAGTGCGCCGGATTGTCTCGATGCTTCGGTGCGGCCGATGCTGCAGGATTCCGACAATGTCGCGACTGGCGTCGTCGTGGACGCGATCAGCGGCGTGACGAATGGTCCGGTGGAGGGAGTGGATTTCGACGCCTGGCTCGCGCGGCGCCTCTATACCGAGAATCTGCTGCAAAGCCATGGCCTGCTGGGCGGTCAGCGTCTGGTGAACAAGACCTACCCGACCAATTCCGGCGAAATGCCGCAGGAACTCGAGGGCATGGCGCTCGAACAGCACGGCCGGAACTCGATGACGGCCGACGGCTCGGCGCTCCTGATGCTCGCCCTCGTCACCGGCGATTTTGGCGCAGCCGCCACGGATTACCTGCGCGCGCGGCTGCGCCGCCCCAGGATCTCACCAAACAGCGCCATGGGTGGAGGATTCCCGGAAGGCACGGTGTTCGAGAGCAAGTTCGGCTCTGCCTACGACACACTCGCGGAGATCGTGCACGC
>JANOSR010000063.1:0-2768 GCA_031415935.1 Steroidobacteraceae bacterium
TAGTGCAGGTCATTGCCGCTGCGGCCGACCGTGCAGATAGCGGTATTGCCGGCTGCCACGCCCGACAATGCGACGGATTTCTTCGGCTTGAAGCCCATCGCGTCTTCGGCTGCCATCGTCATGACTCCCGGTTGCTCTTGAAGAGCTCGTCGAGTTTCCGTTCGTACTCGTGGTAACCGAGTACCTCGTACAGCTCTTCGCGGGTCTGCATCTGGTCCACGACCGCCTGTTGCGATCCGTCGCGGCGAATCGCGTCATAGACAGCGGTCGTCGCACGGCTCATGGCGCGGAAAGCCGACAAAGGATAGAGCACGAGCCGCAGGCCCGCGTCGCGGAGCTCCGAAACCGTGAACAGCGGCGTGCGGCCGAATTCCGTGATGTTGGCGAGCACGGGTACGCTGACAGTGCGCGTGAACTGCCGGTACTCGTCGAGCGTAGTCAATGCCTCGGCGAAGATCATGTCGGCGCCGGCTTCGACATAACTCGCGGCCCGCTCGATCGCGGCCTGCTGGCCTTCGACGGCATGCGCATCGGTGCGCGCCATCACGACGAAGCCTGCTTCGGAGCGTGCATCGACCGCAGCGCGGATGCGATCCGCCATTTCCTCGCGTGCCACCAGCGTCTTGCCGGGCCGGTGGCCGCAGCGCTTGGACTGCACCTGATCTTCGAGGTGCATGGCCGCGCAGCCTGCGCGGATCAGCTCGCGGGTCGTCCGCGCGATGGAAAAGGCGGCGCCCCAGCCGGTGTCCGCATCGACGAGGAGCGGCAATTCGCTCGCGCCGGTGATCCGGCGGACATCCTCGCAGACATCATTGAGCGTCGTGACACCGAGATCGGGCAGGCCGAAGGAGGCATTGGCGACACCGGCGCCCGACAGGTAGATTGCCCGGAAACCGCTCCTGGCTGCGAGTAATGCGCTGTAGGCGTTGATCGTGCCGATGACCTGCAGCGGCCGTTCGCTTTCGACGGCGGCACGGAACCTGTGTCCGGCGGAGACGGTCGGCATTGCCCAATGATAACCAGTTGGGGGTCGTTATTGCGCCCAAACAACAACCGGCAGGGGGCGTAAGACACCCCAAATACCCCAAGAGTGTTGCGTGTTTGGCGGCAGGTGTTACCCTTGCGCACAGCAAACGTGGGGGGGCCTCGACCGTTTGTTTGCAATATCCAACAAGGCTTCCTTGAGAGGAGTCCGACATGTCTGACTATCGCATCCGTCACTCGGCAATTGCGTCTGCCGTGATGCTGGCCCTGGCCAGCGCCGCCGCAGCAGCCCAGGAGGGCACGGCGACGCTGGACGAGATCACCGTGACGGCGCAGAAGCGCACCGAATCGCTGCAGGACGTCCCGATCGCCGTCAGCGCCGTTTCCGGCGCCAAGATTGCCGAAGCCGGCATCATGAAGATCGAGGACCTCAAGAATTACGTCCCGACCTTGTTCATGACCGAGACCGCGATCGGCAACAATATTTCGATCCGCGGCATCTTCTCGGGCGTCAATCCCGGATTCGAGCAGTCGGTGGGCACCTATGTGGACGGTGTCTATCGCGGGCGCCCCCAGCAGACCCGCGCGCCATTCCTCGATCTCGAGCGGGTGGAAGTGCTGCGCGGTCCGCAGTCGATCCTGTTCGGCAAGAACAGCGTCGGTGGCGCGCTCAACATCACGACCGCGCGGCCGACTGACGAGTTCGACGCGATGGTGTCGGCCCTGTACGAGGCGCGCTACGACGAGCAGGAATTCTCGGCCCACGTATCCGTCCCGTTCACCGACCGCTTCCGCGGCCGGCTGGCGGCCCGCTACCGCGAGGTCCAGGGCGCCATCCACAACGCGACGCTGTCCACCGAGGATCCGAGCCGCGAGGAATCGACGGTTCGCGCCTGGCTGGAGTTCGACGTGACGGACAACGTGACCGCCTCGTTCAAGGCGGAGCACGGCGAATTCGACGTGGTCGGTCGCCAGATCGAGATCGACCAGGAGACGCCTTCGGTTTCCACTAACCCCCTCTTTGCAGGACGGACCTACGCACAAATCCTGCGAGTCTTCGGGCAGGACAGCAGCGTGCTCAACAACACGTCCGACTACGTACGCTCGTCGAACGGTGGCGACTTCAGCAACAACGAAACGGATGAGTTCGTGCTGCAGGTGGATTGGCAGGTCGGTGAGAACACGGTGACCTCGATCACCTCGTACTCGAAGTATGAGTTCGATGAGCTGTGCGACTGCGACTTCACGGGTGCCAACGTTTTCAATGTCGCGATGGCAGAGGACTTCGATCAGACCAGCCAGGAACTTCGGCTGACTTCGCCCACCGGTGGCAAGGTCGAATACATCCTGGGCGCCTACTACGAGACCTCGGATCTGGATTTCTTCGACTCGATTCAGGTGCCTCATGCGCCGCCCAACAACAACGTGCTCGTACTGGCAGTTAACTCTAACCTGGCCAATACCGGTACACCGCGTTTCTTCCAGCAGAATGCGGATAGCTACTCGGCCTTCGCCCAGGTCACCTGGAACATCTCCGAAGAGTTCCGGTCGACTTTCGGGCTGCGCTACTCGAAGGACGAAAAGGACGCGTCTCGCGTCCTGACAATTACTGACATCAATGGCAATCCATTGACTGGTACTCAGGCGGTCGTGGCGCCGATCGTGTACAGAAGTGGGTTCAATGTCCGGCCGCACAGTCTGTCCGGCAGCCGCAGCGAGAACCAGCTGCTGCCGTCGGTGATCTTCGAATGGCTGCCTGACGACAACACGATGATGTACCTGAG
>JANOSR010000064.1:0-1624 GCA_031415935.1 Steroidobacteraceae bacterium
AGCCGCGCCTCGGCCAGATCCGCGATGCAGCAGACCTTCACGAACATCGGGCGTGCTTTCAGCTGCCCGACTTGCCGCGCACCCCGTCAATGCTCCAGATGCCCGCGCCGTGCGTGGAGATGAATAGGAAAACGAAGCAATACAATGCGGCGAGTTCGCCACCATTCAGGATCGGGAAAAAGCCCTGCTTGGCGTGCACGATCCAGTAGGCGGCCGCTGCCATTCCGGAGGCGATAAATGCTGCCCAGCGCGTGAACAGCCCGATCATGATCAGCGTTCCGCCGATCAGTTCGATCGATCCCGCGCCATAGACGATCCAGTCTGGCGCGGTGGACGGCTTTGGAAAGTCGAAGAGTTTGTTCGTCCCATGCCAGATGAACAGGAAGCCCGACACGATGCGCATCAGCGCATAGGTCTGCCCACCAAATCGCTGCATAAATATCGCCATGGTCAATTCCCCTTCTTTGCATTGCTTCGCATGTGACGCACGGACGCCGTCACGAGTTCCTTCAGTACGCCCGTGTCGATGTCGGACATTCGCTTGATGTACAGGCAGGACTTGCCCTTGCGGCGCTCAGGGTCCGCGATCGCCGCAAGCCAGCCCTTGATGCTCGCGTCATTGCGCTTCGTCTTGCGTTCGGTCATCCATCAGTCCCAGTTGCACGCGCGTTCCGCAAAATCACGGCTCTGCGGGCGAACGACACAGAACTTCTGCCCGGTCGGCGCCTGCATGACCCACCAGGTCCGGATCTGCGCGACACGTTTCGCGCCGAGCTTCTCCAGGCGTCGGACTTCGGCCTCGACGTCGTCCGCCTCGATGTCGAGGTGCACGCGGCTTTCATGATCGACCGTCTGTACCTCGACATCCAGCCGGCCGGCCGGATCGACCAGCCGCACGTACTTGTCACCCTCCTCGCCGGGCAGGGCGCGCGTGTCCATGCCAAGCGCGGCGGACCAGAATGTCGCGGCCGACTTCAGGTCGCCGGTCCGGCAGTCGATGATGAATCCAGCCAGCTTGCTCTTGTGCATATAGCTTCCTAATTAACTCCAAGGCGCGTCGATTGGCAACTCCATGTAAACGTCCGCCCGGGCGTATTCCGGCGGATCCGGATCAGGTGCGTGACGGAAGCCGAGGCGCTCATAGAGCCGGATCGCACCGCTCAGGCGGCTGTTGGTCAGCAGGAAAACCGTCTTCGCGCCGGCATCTCGGGCGAATGCAATGGCTGCCGCGCCAAGCTTCTCGCCGATGCCACGCCGCTGGTGCGACGACACGACTGCCATCTTGGCGAGTTCGTAACGCGCCGCCGAGTACCGGATGATCGCAACCGTGCCGATGGCCTCATCCCCATCCAGCGCAAAGAATATCTGACCACCCGGCGCGAGGATCGCGCGCTCCGGGTCGCCCAGCACTTTGCGATCGGCCTCCTCGACGACGAACAGCCGCTCGATCCAGTCCAGATTCAGTCGCTGTAATGCAGGCGCGAGCTCGCGCCGGAAGGGTACAATCAGGAAGTCGGTCATTCCGCCGGCTCGGACCGCCATTCGTGACTCAGGAGACCCAGGACCACCGAGTCCTGCAGCTCGCCATCGACCTGACAACGCTCGCGCAACAGCCCTTCGCGCC
>JANOSR010000065.1:0-1839 GCA_031415935.1 Steroidobacteraceae bacterium
CCAAGGACTTCTGATCCAGGACTCGACGATCGAAAAGTAGGGGCCAGGAGTTTTCTCCTGGCCCCTTTTTTATCGGTTGACGCTTTGAGTGCCGGCCAAATGTACGAACAGACCGATTACCGCCATCGCCCATACGATCACGGCACTCGAAGGGAGATCCGTGACGACGGAGGCGGCGAGGCCTGCGACGTAGCTGCCGATTGCGAGCGCGTAGCCAAGGGCGAGCTGCCGATTGCCGGCATACCGATAGGTCGCGACCGCCGGAACGATCAGGGTCGTGAACACGAGATACACGCCGACGAGCTGCACTGACGCCGTGACGACCACCGCAAAGAGCACGTAGAAACCGATCCGACCGATCCGTTCGCGCCACAGGAACCACACGACGGCAAAAACCGCGGTCAGCACGGCGGTGCGGACGAGCTGGCTGGTGGAGACCCAGAGGATCTGGCCTGCAAGCAGATCCTTCAGATTCTCGCCACCGTGAGGATCATTCGCGAGCAGCAGAATCTGCGCCGTCGACGCCAGCACGAACAGAATCCCGATCAGCGCTTCCTGGGCTTCCGGCCGTTTGCGCTCGGTCCATGTCAGCAGCAATGCGCCCGCGAGCGCCGCGGCGCCCGCGGCTGCCTGCGCGCCCCAACCCTCGATCGGCAGACCAAAGCTGCTTGCCGCGATCACGCCGAGCCCGGCGACCTGCGCGATGGCGAGATCGATGAACACGATGCCGCGCGCCAGCACCTGCTGGCCGAGCGGCACGTGCGAAATTGCGACCAGCAGGCCGGCGATCAATGCCGGCCAAAGAATGCTCAGATCAGTGGAGAGAAGACTCATTGGATCACCGCCAGCAACCGATTCACGGTGTCGTCGAACAGGCCAAAGAGGTCTTTCGCTTCGGGCGTGCCTCCGACCGAAAACGGCAGGAGCACGACTGGCACATGGACCCGCTCCGAGAGCCAGTTGGCCGCCTTGGGATCGTTGTAGGCATTGCGCAGGATCAGGCGTGGCGGCGACGCCGCGAGTTTCGAGACCAGCTGACCGAGGTAGCCTGCGCTCGGCGGCACGCCGGGCTTCGGTTCGATCGCGGCAACTTCCCGCAGCCCGAGCCAATGGCAGAGATACACCTGGTCGCGATGCATGACGACGACCGGAATTCCCTTGAGCGGCGTGGCCTCTATCTCCCAGCGCGTGATTGCCTGCGTCCAGCGGGCATCGAAATCGTCGCCGCGCCGTTGGTAGTACGTCGCGTTGCCGGCATCGAGCATGGCGAGCCGAGTGGTGAGCGCCTTTGCAACCGCCGCGATGTTGTGCGGATTCAGTTGCAGGTGTGGATTGCCCTGCGGATGAATGTCGCCCAGCGAACGATCGAGCCTTGACGGAACCTCCAGCAGGTTGAGCTGCGCCGCTGCCTCGAAATAGCCCGCAGACCCGGGCTGAATTCTGGGGTTCCCCGCCTCCTGCACGAGAATCGGTAGCCACCCGATTTCGAGCTCCGCCCCTGTTGCAATGACGAGATCAGCCGTGCGCGCACGAGCGATGAGACTCGGCTTGGCATCGACACGATGGACGTCCTGCAAGGCGCTGGTGGCAACGTAAACGTTGACCCGATCGCCGCCAAGCTCGGTCGCAAGTGCGCCCCAGTCGGCCGTGGTCGCCAGTATCTTGACGGCAGCCTGCGCCGGGACGCCGCTGAGGAAAATCAGCAGCGCCACGACGCCGCAAGTGAAATGACGCATGACTGCGACTCCTAGTATTTGTGGGCGCTGTGCGCGCCGATGCCGTAGATGTATTGGAGGCGGAGTTGGCGGTCGCGCCGGCCTTCGTCGCGGGCGTCATCCC
>JANOSR010000066.1:0-11981 GCA_031415935.1 Steroidobacteraceae bacterium
GCTCGAAAGCAAGGGCAACCTGGCAACGGTCTAAGGAACCTCTGATCGACTCCCACATGGGCGCGACCGTGTGCGATTTTAGTCCGTGGCAAGGAGCGAGGAGCGATGTGTATCGCGATACATGAGCAACGAGCGACGCCGCCAGGGACGAAAATCGCCCGGTCCCGGAGGGTTACGCGCCTCATGCGGGAGTAGATCGGAGGTTCCATATGCAGGACCAGCCACTGGACTTCGAAGGCATCGAGCGACAACCGCTCCGGACATTCACGGAAAAGGCGTACCTCGACTATTCGATGTACGTGATCCTCGACCGCGCGCTGCCGCAGCTCGCCGACGGGCTGAAGCCCGTGCAGCGCCGCATCGTCTTTGCGATGAGCGAGCTGGGGCTCGCAAACCCGAACAAGCACAAGAAATCGGCGCGTACCGTCGGCGATGTGATCGGCAAGTACCACCCGCACGGCGACGGCGCCTGTTATGAGGCGATGGTGCTGATGGCGCAGGACTTCTCCTATCGCTATCCCATCGTGGACGGGCAGGGCAACTGGGGCGCGACCGACGATCCGAAATCGTTCGCCGCGATGCGCTATACGGAGGCGCGGCTGCGGCCCTACGCCGAGACGCTGCTGTCCGAGCTCGGCCAGGGAACGGTGGAATGGGTGCCGAATTTCGACGGCACGCTCGATGAGCCGAAGCTGATGCCGGCGCGGCTGCCGAATGTGCTGCTGAATGGCACGCAGGGCATCGCGGTCGGCATGGCGACCGACATCCCGCCGCACAATCTCAAGGAGATCGCAGCCGCCTGCATCCACCTGCTGGACGAACCCGATGCCAGCGTCCGCGAACTTTGCAAGCACGTGCTGGGCCCTGACTTCCCGACCGGCGCGGAGATCATCACGCCGAAATCGGAATTGCGCGCGATGTACCAGAATGGCAATGGCACATTCCGCGCGCGCGCCGTCTACGAGATGGAGGAAGGCGAGGTGGTCGTCACGGCACTGCCGTACCAGGTGTCGGGCGCCAGGGTCCTCGAGCAGATCGCCGGCCAGATGCGCGCCAGGAAGCTGCCAATGGTCGAGGACCTGCGCGACGAAAGTGACCACGAGCACCCGACGCGGCTCGTGATCACGCCACGCTCGAATCGCGTGGACGTGGAGCAGCTGATGGCGCACCTGTTCGTGACCACCGATCTCGAGCGCAGCTACCGCGTGAATCTCAATGTCATCGCGCTCGACGGCCGCCCGAAGGTCCTGGGGCTCAGGGAAATCCTGACCGAATGGCTCGGTTTCCGCCTCGACACGGTCAAGCGGCGCCTGCAGTACCGGCTCGACAAGGTCGATGCCCGCCTGCACATCCTCGAAGGCCTGCTGATCGCCTTCCTGAATCTGGACGAGGTGATCCGCATCGTCCGCAAGGAAGACGAACCCAAGCCCGTGCTGATCAAGCGCTTCAAGCTTTCCGACCAACAGGCCGAGGCGATCCTCGAGACGAAACTCCGCCACCTGGCACGACTCGAGGAGATGAAGATCCGCGGCGAGCAGTCGGAGCTCTCGACCGAGAAGGAGGGCATCGAAAAGACGCTCAAGAGCCCGGCCCGGCTCAAGAAGCTGATCCGCGAGGAACTCACGGCCGACGCCGAGAAATACGGCGACCAGCGCCGCACGAAGATCGTCGAGCGTGAAGCCGCGCAGGCGATCGATGAAACCGATCTGGTCACGGCGGAGCCGGTGACGGTCGTGCTGTCGAATCTCGGCTGGGTGCGGCAGGCCAGGGGCCACGACACGGACCCGCGCCAGCTGTCGTACAAGACCGGAGATTCCTTCCAGGCGGCGGCACGTGGCCGCAGCACGCAGCAGGCCGTGTTCGTCGACTCGACCGGGCGGGCGTATTCGCTGCCGGCGCACACGCTGGCGTCGGCGCGCGGGCAGGGCGAGCCGCTATCGGGCCGGCTCGACCCGCCGGACGGCGCGATCTTTGCGGCGGTCCTGATCGGCGAGCCGGCGGATCCCTGGCTGCTGGCCTGCGATGCAGGTCATGGTTTCATCGTGAAGCTCGAAGCGCTCTATTCGCGCAACAAGGCGGGCAAAGCCGTGTTCAACCTGCCCGAGAATGCGCGGGTGCTGGCGGCGGCGCCCGTGCCCGCTGACGCCGGAGCGCTGGTCGTGTCGGTCAACAGCGAAGGGCGGCTGCTCGCATTCCCCGCGGGCGACCTGCCGGAAATGGACAAGGGCCGCGGCAATCTGATCTTCGGCGTGCCCGGCAAGAAGTCCCGCGCTGGGGAAGAACTCATGGTCGCCGCGACCGTCGCCGCTCCCGAGCAAAGCGTCGTGGTCTGGTGCGGCGACCGCAAGATGACCCTCGCCTGGAAAGATCTCGCCGACTACGTTGGCGCACGCGGTCAACGCGGCTCCCTCTTGGCTCGAGGTTGGCGAAAAGTCGATCGCGTTAGCGTCGAGTGAAATGAACCCGGGCGAGGTCGGGAGGGGGTCCGCGAACTCGTAAGTTCCGGCTGAGTTCGCGGGCCCCCTCCCGCCTCAGCCCGGGCTGGCCTCTGTCTGCGCTGAACCGAGAACGATTTCCTCGGGCGCGTTGACGAAGTAACCCTGGATGAACTCGACGCCGAGCTGCCAGAGCACCGCCATGGTGTTGGCGTCCTGTACGCGCTCGCCGATCGTGATCGCCTTGCGACCGTGGGCGAGATCCACGAGCGTCTTCACGCGATTCTGCTTGTCCTGGTCCGCCGACAGGCCCTGCATCAGCGCGCCGTGGATCTTGACGAAATCCGGCGACAGATGGCTCAACAGCTGTTCGGTGTCACGGCCGAGGCCGAATCCCTCGATCGCAAACCGGAATTTCATGCGGCGCAGCGCGCCTTGCAGTGCCACGGCTTCCTTGATCTGCTGCCCGGCCACTTCTTCGCGGATCTGGAAAACGATGCGCGGCGGCTCGATGCGCGTGGTCTTCAACTGGTTCGCGAGCCAGGCGGGCAGTGAGGTGTCGGACAGGGTGTCCTGCGATAGCCGCACGAACAGCGCGCCCGGCTTGCGCGACGCGCAGAACGACATCGCCGCGCCGATGACCCAGCGATCGATGTTTTTCATCAGGTCATTGCGTTCGGCCGCCGGCATGAACAGCGACGGCAGCACTTCCTGACCCTGCTCGTCGAGCATGCGAACGAGCACGTCGAACATGCCCAGGTCCTCGCCGACCAGGCTCGCGATCGGCTGCTGCACGAGCCGGAAGCGATTTTCCATCAGCGCCGACTTGATCTGCTTGACCCACTGCCGGTCTGCATCCTGCAGGCGCAGCATTGCGCCGGTGTGCTCCAACAACTGCACGCGGTTGCCACCCAGCTCGCGTCCCTGGCGGTTCGCGTTGTAGGCATCGCTGGCCGGGCCTTCCGGCGCGCGCACTTCTCCGGGTACGGGTCCGAGACCAATCGTGCAGGTCGTGGAGAGCGACTTGGAACCGACCTGGAACATCTCGGTCGCAACCTTGTGCACGACATGCTCGGCCCAGGCATCCACGTCGCGGCTGTTGCCGCGCTCCAGCAACAACATGAATCCATTGCCGCCGAAGCGGCCGGCAAGGTCTCCCTCCTGCACCTGTTCGCGCAGCAGCCGCGCGAAGTCGGTCAGGAAATCCTCGCCGATCATGATGCCGACGTCTTCCAGCACGGCCTCGAACTTGTCGGGCTCGATATAGGCCAGGAAACGGACACCGGCCTTGATCGGTTCCGCCAGGCGCTCGCGCAGCCGCTCGACGAAGAATCGGCGATACAGAAAGCCGGTCGCGGGGTCGCACTGTATCGCCTCCGCCAGGCGGCGCTCGACCTCACCCTCGTCCGCGATCCGCGCAGGCACAATGACCTGGACGCAGGGCTCGCCGTCGAACTCGGCGCGCCGGAGCTGGAACTCGAGCGACGGCGTATGGCCGCTGACCAGGAGTGCCGACGCATGCAGGGTGTGGCCCGCCCACTTGCCCTGCAGGCAGGCGACCAGCGCACCCTTGATCGCCACGTGATCGTCCGCGTCGAACGCGTCCATGAGTGGCGTACCGGTGACCTCGTCTGCTCTGTCATAGCCGAACAATTCGATCCAGGCTGGATTCGCGTCGACGATGATGCCTTCCTGGACCTGGGCGATCGCGTCGGTGGATCCCTCGACGATGTGCTGCAGCTGCTGCTTGTATTCGCGCGCCGAAGCCAGCGTGACCGACAACGCCCGGTCGAGGCGGTAAGTGCGCAGCTCACGGCCGACCACCAGTTGCAGTCGCTTGATATTGCCGAGCGTGACCGCATCCTGGGCCCCGAGCGCGAGCGCCTCGGCGATCGCGTTCTCATCGAGCTTATCGCGCACGATCAGCACCGGCACCTCCGGTGCGAAGCGCGCGCGAAAATCCATGGCGCTCGTCAGGTCGACGATGCCTTCATCGGGGAACAGCACGAGCATCTCGGCGGATGCCTGGGTCAATACGTCGCCCAGGTCGCGCGCATCCGGCAGCCAGGTCACGTGGACCGGATGGCCGGCGTTACGCAGCGCCTTGTTGATCGCCTCGACATTATCCTGACTTCGGGTCAGGGCGATCATCGGGACGGCGGCGGGTTGCTTCAAATCCGGCTCCGGCTGCGGCCAGCGGATGTGGAGGGCAGGATACTAACACCCCGAATTCCGTCTATTTCGCGACCGGCGTCTTGGAATGCCAACCGGCAGAATCGCGCGGTACCTTGGTATCGGGCCGTTCCCGGTGTATTTCACTCCGGAACCGTGATTCCGCGCAGGGTGGTCGGTCGGGCGGGTTCTGGCTATGATACGCGGCCTTTTTGTCCAGCACCGGCCCGCGATCGGGGCCCCGGCGGCCTTCGATGTCCAGCTACAACACCAATGAATTCCGCTCGGGTCTGAAGATCATCATGGACAACGACCCTTGCTCGATCGTGGACAACGAGTTCGTGAAACCGGGCAAGGGGCAGGCCTTCAATCGGGCCCGGATCCGCAATCTCAGGACCGGTCGGGTCATCGAGCGCACCTTCAGGTCTGGCGACTCCGTCGAGGCCGCCGACGTGGTCGATGTCGACATGCAGTACCTGTACTTTGACGGCAGCTTCTGGCACTTCATGCAGCCCGAAAGTTTCGAGCAGTTCACAGCCAGCGCGACCGCAGTCGGTGACGCGGCCCAATGGCTCAAGGATGGCGTCGTCTGCATCGTCACATTGTGGAATGGCCAGCCGCTGACGGTGACTCCGCCTGCCCATGTCGAACTCAAGATCGTCGAAACCGATCCGGGCATGCGTGGCGATACGGTCACCGGTGGCACGAAGACCGCGAAGCTCGAGACCGGCGCGGTGGTCAAGGTCCCGCTGTTCGTCAATCAGGGCGAATCGATCCGCGTGGATACGCGCAGCGGCCAGTACATCGCGCGCGTGAAGTGAACCTGCGCCGATTGCCGCGACTGCTCTAGTCCGCTCCGAACCCGTCGATACCGGCAAGCCGCCAGTCACAGGCAGCGGCGAGCCGCGCCGCCAAGGCTTCGAGTCCCAGGGCATCTCCAGGGCCGAAGCGGCCGTAACTCGGGCTGTCGAGGTCGAGCACGCCGACCAAACGGTCCTGCGATACGAGCGGCACGACGATTTCGGAATTCGATGCCGCGTCGCAGACGATGTGACCCGGGAACTGGTGGACATCGGGCACGATGACAGTGTCGCGCCGTGCGGCGGCGCTACCGCAGGCTCCCTGGCCCACGGGGATCCGCACACAGGCGATCCGCCCCTGGAATGGTCCGACGATCAATTGCCCACCGCGCAGGAAATAGAAGCCGGCCCAGTTGAGATCGGGCAGATGCTCAAAGACGAGCGCCGCCGCATTCGCCGTGTTGGCCCAGGGATCGCGTTCGCCCTCGAACAGCCCTTCGGCGTGCTGCAACAGCCCCGCATACGGTTCAGCGAGTCGCGGTTTCATCCGGTTTCCTCAGGCCCGATCCACGGGAAAGGCCATTGCTTCATCAATTGCGCCTAGCCCGAGCGCGACCATGACCAGCCGATCGAATCCCAGCGCAACGCCGGCGCAATCCGGCAGACCCTCTTCCAGCGCAGCCAGAAATCTCTCGTCCAGCGGCGCCAGGCGCTGGCCACGCTGCCGGCGCTTTTGCAGATCCTGCGTGAATCGCCGCCGCTGTTCCAGCGTGTCGCCCAGTTCGTGAAATCCATTGGCGAGTTCGATGCCGTCCAGATAGAGCTCGAATCGCTCCGCGACCGGCCAGCCATCCCTGTCGTCGCGCAGCCGCGCAAGTGCGGCCTGGCTCGCCGGGTAATCGCGCACGAATACCGGAGCTTCCCTGCCGAGCCCGGGCCCCACGATGGTCGCCATCAACAGGTCGAGCCAGGTATCGCGGTCCTGATCGGCTGTTGAAATCGGGGCGATTCCGCGAGCCCGCAGGACCGCCTCGATCTCGCGCGGGCTTGCCGTTCTGCAGTCCACGCCGCAGGCCTCAGAGATGGCTTCGCGATAAGTGACCTGACGGACCGGCGCCAGGGCGCGCAGGTCGCCGATCGCGGCGCGCAACAGACGATCAACATCGCGCTGCAGCTCCGCCACGCCGAAACCCACGCGATACCACTCGATCATCGTGAATTCCGGGTTGTGCTGCCGGCCGGATTCACCATCCCTGAACACGGGGCAAATCTGGTAGCTGTCACCGATCCCGGCCGCGAGCAGTCGCTTCATCGGATATTCGGGCGAGGTCTGCAGATACATGGGCGGGCCATGCAATGGCTGCGCGGCAATCGACTCGATCTGCGGCTCGCTCACGGCGGCCGTGGACAGCAGGGGCGTCTGCACTTCGAGAACCCGCTCGGACGCGAACCAGGCTCGCGCACGCGCGAGCATCCCGGCGCGATGCCGCATCACCTCGATACTTGCCACGGGCCGCCAGTTAGCGCGATTCATGGGAGTGTCGCAATGCGTTCACCCATGCGCACGGGCCGTCCGGGCGCCAGACCCGGCACAAGGGTCGGGCCCGCGGCTGCGAACATCAGGATCACCGTGGAGCCCATGTTGAACCATCCGAGTTCGGCACCCTTGTCGAGCGCGATGACCGGACGCGCCGGCAGATCGCGCATGACGCGAGGGGGCTCGCCCCGGATCTCGCCGGCCCAGCTGAGACTCAGGCTGCCGACGAACAGGGCGCCGACCAGCACGACAGCCATCGGACCTGCGGTCGTATCGAATACGCAGGCGATCCTTTCATTGCGCGCGAAAAGCCCGGGAACGCCGTCGGCCGTCGCTGTATTGACGCTGAACAGGTCGCCCGATACATGCCGCGCCAGGCGCAGCGTGCCGGCCAGCGGCATGTGGATGCGGTGATAATTGTGCGGAGCGAGGTAGAACGTTGCGAATGCGCCGCCGGCAAATTGTGCCGCGAGCGTCGGGTCGCCGCCCAGAAGCGCGCTCGCCGAATAGCCGATTCCCTTGGCCTGCAGCAAGCCGTCGCCTGCGAGCGGGCCTGCCTGGCTGACATAGCCATCGACCGGGCAGGCGACCGATGTCGGTTCAAGGTCGATCGGGCGCGCGCCCGGGCGCAGCTTCCTCGTGAAGAAATCGTTGAAGGATTGATAGCCTGACGGATCGCCGCGCTCGGCTTCCGAAAGATCGACGGGATAATGCCGGAGAAATCCGCGAATCAGCGCGCGTTTCAGCCAGCCGGTTTGCGCGCGCGCCAGCGACCCGACCAGCCGCGACAGGAAATGCTGTGGCAACAGGTATTGCAGCCCGATGAAGGCCCGATCGCGAACGCTGCGCCTGCTCACTGCAACGTGTTCCCGTCAACGCATTGCGGCGACGATGCTGCGGTAGTCGCGCGCGATGACGTCGGCCGCGTGCGGGCTGCCGAATACGGCTGCGAATGAGGCGGAGGGATCGATCAGGAAGATCGCCGCGGTGTGGTCGACGGTGTAATTCCCGTCATCCGTCGCAGCACCGATCAAGACCGCGACGCCGAGCTCTCGTGTGAGCACTTCGATCGCCTCGGGTCGGCCGGTCACGGCCCGGAATTGCGGATCGAAATGTGCGACGTAGCGGCCGAGCGCCGCGGGCGTGTCGCGGGCTGGGTCCACGCTGACCAGCACGACGGCCGGCAAGTCGCCTGCAGGCAGGTCCGCCAGAATCCGGCGCACCTGTGCGAGTGTCGCGAGCGTCGTCGGGCAGACATCCGGGCAATTCGTGAAGCCGAAAAACAGCAGCGTCCACTGGCCGCGCAGGGTGTCGCGCAGGAAGGCGCGGCCCTTGTGATCCGTCAACGCAAACTCCGGAAGCGCCCGCGCAGCGTCGAACAACGTCGCCTGCTCGAGCACAGGCGGCGCATCGGACCTCTGCATCGAGATCCAGGCGGTTGTCGTACCAGCGAGTGCGGCCACGAGCACGATTGCCAAGGCGAATTTGCGATTCACGGTTCAATTATCCCACAGAACCGCCCGCGCCCCGTCGCGGCGCCGGGTTAGACTTCGGGCGATGACAGGCACGCAGCGGGTCGGCGAGTTGCTGGACTGGGCCACGCGCCTGCTCGAGCAGGCGGGGCTGGCCTACGGCCATGGCACGGCCGATGCGCGGGATGACGCGGCGGCACTCGTCTTCCATGCATTGCGGCTGCGGCATGACTCGGCGCCCGCGAGCTACCGCCGCGTCGTACCCGCCGCGGGCCGGCGCCGGGTCGCCTCGCTGCTGCGTCGCCGCATCGAGGAACGCGTGCCGTCGGCTTATCTGACCGGCGTCACCTGGTTCGCGGGTCACGAGTTCCGCGTGACACGAGACGTGCTCGTGCCACGCTCGCCGATCGCGGAGCTCTGCCGGAATTCATTCGAACCCTGGATCGACGCAATGCGCGTCCGCAACGTGCTCGACATCGGCACGGGTTCCGGCTGCATCGCGATCGCGGCGGCGCATGCACTGCCTCATGCCAGCGTCGATGCGACCGATGTCTCGCCGCAGGCACTGGCCCTGGCCCGCGGCAATGTCCGGCGTCACCGTCTCGGGCGCCGCGTGAACGTTCTGCGATCCGATGTCTATGGTGCATTGCGCGGCCGGCGCTACGATATCATCGTGAGCAATCCACCTTATGTGCCGGCGGCCGACCTCGGCCGGCTGCCGCCGGAGTATCACTCTGAACCACGACTCGGCTTGCAGGCGTCACGCCATGGAACTGCAATTATTGCGCGCATCCTAGCCGGCGCGCGCCGTCATCTGGAGCCGCGGGGCATCCTGGTCGTCGAGACCGGCGACACGGAACATGCGGTCCGACGTCGCTGGCCGTCGCTACCATTCACGTGGCTCGAGTTCGAGCACGGCGGCGGTGGCGTGTTTCTGTTGAACGCCGACCAGCTATAGGCAACGAAGCATGTCCGGCAACACGATCGGCAAGCTGTTCACGGTCACGACATTCGGCGAGAGCCATGGTCCGGCACTCGGCGCGATCGTCGATGGTTGTCCGCCGGGGCTCGCGCTAACCGAGGAAGACCTGCAGGCGGATCTGGAACTCAGGCGCACCGGCACATCGCGGCACACGAGCCAGCGCAAGGAGCCCGACCTTGTCCGGATCCTGTCGGGCGTGTTCGAGGGCCGCACGACCGGCACGGCGATCGGTCTCATTATCGACAACGTGGACCAGCGCTCGCGCGATTACGAGAAGATCAAGGACCGCTTTCGCCCGGGGCACGCCGATTACGCCTATCAGCAGAAGTACGGATTTCGCGACTACCGTGGCGGTGGGCGTTCCTCGGCGCGCATCACCGTCGCGACGGTTGCGGCCGGCGCAATCGCACGCAAGTACCTGCGGGAGAAGCTCGGGCTGGAGGTCGCCGGTTTCCTGTCCCAGGCGGGCCCGCACCGGCTCGAATGCGTGGATCTTTCTTCCGCGCGTGACAACCCGTTCTTCTGCGCGGATCCTGACAAGATTGCGCTGCTCGAGGAATACCTCTGGCAACTGCGCAAAGACGGCGACTCGGTGGGAGCCAAGGTAACGGTGCTGGCGCGCAAGCTGCCGCCCGGGTTAGGCGAGCCGATGTTCGACCGGCTGGACGCCGACATCGCATTCGCGATGATGGGCATCAATGCGGCCAAGGCTGTCGAAATCGGCGACGGTGTCGCGGTCGCGTCCCAGCGGGGGTCCGAGCATCGCGATGAGCTCACGCCGGATGGCTTCGCCTCGAATCACTCGGGCGGCACGCTGGGCGGCATCAGTTCAGGCCAGGACCTGATCGTGCACGTCTCATTCAAGCCGACCTCCAGCATTCAGGTGCCGGGCAGGACGATCGACGTGGACGGGAAACCGGCGGAAATCGTCACCACCGGGCGGCACGACCCCTGCGTCGGGTTGCGCGCGGTGCCGATCGTCGAGGCGATGCTGCTCCTGGTGCTGATGGACCAGTACCTGCGCCATCGCGCCCAATGCGCCGATGTCGTTTCAAGGACTCCGGTCATCACGGATCCGCGGTAATCTTCGCGAATCAACGCATTGCGCCTGCCTTTGCAGGCTGGTTCGCGGGCCGGGAATTGCGTGACGCGGGGCAAGATTTTGGTAAATCCGGCGTGTAAGCTATAGTCCAAAGGATCAGGGACTTGTGATCGATTTCACACCCATTTCACAAACTCACGGCCGAAGCTTGAACGGCTTCGGCGGCCTTGGGGAGTCACGATGAGCTGGAAACTGCGCGTCCTCGTTTCGGCGATGCTGCTCGCGCCAGCGGTGGCGCTGCCCCTTGGCCTGGGCGAAATCCGCTTGGGTTCGGCGCTCAACGAGCCGTTGTCGGCGGAGATCGACCTGGTCGCAGCGACACCGGATGAGCTGGGTGCCCTGCAGGCACAGCTCGCGTCGCGCGAACTGTTCCAGCGTTACGGCCTGGATCGGCCCGCCTATCTGGATTCCCTCGAATTCCGAGTCGGACGGGGCCAGGACGGCCGCAGCGTGCTCCTGGTCCGCTCGCGTGACGCCATCGGTGAGCCGTTCGTGTCATTTCTCGTCGATGTCAGCTGGCCACGCGGCCGGCTGTTGCGTGAGTACACGGTGCTGCTGGATCCGCCGGTCTTCGCGCCGCAAGGCGATCAGGCCGCGCCTGCGGCAATTGTCGCGCCGCGAGCCGAGTCCGCAACGGCGCAAGCCGCTCCGTCGCCCACAGCCGGGGCGAGCGGCGAACCGGCTGCTGCTGAACCCGGCCCGTCGGCGGAAAGCCCGTCGGCCTACCGGGTCGAACGCGGCGATACGCTTTACGAGATTGCCGGGTCGCTGGCGGCGGGCGATCGCTCGACGACGCAACGGATGATGATCGGGCTGTTCCGCGCCAATCCGGCAGCGTTCCAGGACAACATCAATGTTCTGCGCGCCGGCGCGATCCTGCGCGTGCCGAGCGCAGACGAACTTTCGGCGATCGGGACCGGCGAGGCCGCCACCGAGGTCAGCCGCCAGGTTGCTGCCTGGCGCGCCAGCGGCGGCGGCGCCGCGGGCAGCGGACGTCTGCGCCTCGTGACGCCGACCGAGGGCGTGGCTGACACCGGCACCGGCGAACCGGTCGCGGGCGGCTCGGTCAAGTCACAGGTCGATGCGCTCGAGCGTGACATCGAAGAGCAGCGCCGCCTGCTGGAACTCAAGAATCAGCAACTGGCCGAGCTGCAACGCAAGCTGGCCAGTACCAAGGCGCCCGAAGCGGCCGTTCCGGCCGAGCCCGGGAAACCCGCGCCGGAAGATACGGTGGTTGCGCCGGAGGACGATTCGGGTGTTGCCGTTCCTCCGCCCGAAGAGGCCAAGGAACCCGCAGTTGTTGCCAAGCCGAAGCCGACGCCTGCTCCGGAAGCGGAAGCACCGTCATTCCTCGACCGCCTGACGGACAACTGGCTGTTCCTGCTCGGTGCTGCGGCGCTGGTGCTGGTCGGCGGCCTCGGCTATGGCTATTTCCGTCGCCGGCGCGAACAGGATGTCGATGACGCGCTGAGGGGCTTCGA
>JANOSR010000067.1:0-1591 GCA_031415935.1 Steroidobacteraceae bacterium
TCACCGAGCACGCGCGCCGCCTCCGCGAGCTGGCCCGCGCCGCCGTCGAGTAGCAACAGGTCGGGCAGTTGAGCCTGCTCCTGTTGCCGCCGGCGGTAGCGGCGCGTCAGGGCCTGGCGCATGGCGCCGTAGTCGTCGCCACGCTCCACGCTCTCGATGTTGTAACGGCGGTATTCGGCCTTCAGCGGGCCGGCCGGGCCGAACACGACGCAGGAGGCGATGGTCGCCTCGCCCTGGGTGTGGCTGACATCGAAGCATTCGATGCGCCCGGGCGGTGCCTCGAGACCCAGGAATGCACCCAGTTCTGCGAATTGTTCGGCCAGGCTTGCCTGGCTCGCGCTGCGCATGCGCAGTTCGTTCTCGGCGTTCTGCATCGCGAGCTGGACCCAGCGCTGCGGCAGCCCGCGGCTCGCGCGACTGATGCGCACGCGCCGCCCTGCCCGCCCGGAAAGCGATGCGGTAATTGTCTCGCCGTCCTCGATCGCGTGGGACAGCAGGATTCGTGGCGGCGGGTCCCGCTCGAGGTAATGCTGTCCGAGAAATGCCGAGAGTACTTCCGGGGCCTCGCTGATCGGGGCGCGCGGATGAAAGTTCGAGGTGCCCAGCACCTGCCCGCCGCGAATGAACATCAGCGAGATGCAGAAATCTCCGCCCGCCTCCGCGACGGCGATGACGTCGGTGTCGGTCACGCCGCGGACGCGGCTGACGATCTGCCGGGACTGGACGTCGGTCAGCGCGGCCAGCTGGTCCCTGAGCACTGCGGCACGCTCAAAGTCGAGCCCTTCGGCCGCCTGGTCCATCTCGCGGCCGATACGCGCGGTCACGTCGGCGGCGCGGCCCTCGAGGACCTCCACGGCCGATTGCACGTCGCGCGCATAGGCCTCTTTGCCGATCAGGCCGGTGCAGGGAGCGGAGCAGCGGCCAATCTGGTATTCGAGGCAGGGTCGCGAGCGGTTGGCGAAGAAGCTGTCCTTGCAGCTGCGGATGCGGAACAGCTTGTGCAGCTGGTTCAGGGTCTCGTGCATGGCGCTCGCGCCGGGGTACGGTCCGAACAATCGCCCCGACAACTTGCGCGAGCCGCGGTAGAAAGAAAGCCGCGGGAATTCATGCGCCGAGATGTGAACGTAGGGAAAGCTCTTGTCATCGCGCAGGATCACGTTGAAGCGCGGCCGGTGGCGCTTGATCAGGTTGTGCTCGAGTAGCAGCGCCTCGGTGTCCGAATTGGTCACCGTGACCTCAACGCTGGCGATCAGGCGCACCAAGGCCTGCACCTTGGGCTGCAATTGGTCGGCGCGGAAGTAGCTCGCGACCCGCGACTTGAGGCTGCGCGCCTTGCCGACATAGAGGATCTCGCCGGACGCAGCGAGCATCCGATAGATGCCCGGCCGTGCGGGCAGCGTGCTGACAAAGGTCTTGGCGTCGAAGTCGCTCACCGGCGCATGGTGTCGCGACCCTCAGCCGGCGAGCAAGTGCCGCGCGCGGGCGAAGATCCGGTCGAACATGGGCGCGGTCAGGCGTCGGGTCTGGGTGTTGTAGCGGCTGCAGTGATAGGAATCGAGCAGCCGCCGCCTTTGCGGCAGTTCATGCTCCG
>JANOSR010000068.1:0-4080 GCA_031415935.1 Steroidobacteraceae bacterium
CAGCTTGAACTGACCGAACATCGCGACCCCCATCAGGATCGGCAGGATGAAGTACGGGTCGCGCGCCGAAAGATCCTGGATCCAGCCCATGAACGGCGCCTGGCGCATCTCGACGCTTTCGAGCAACACCCAGTAAAACGCGAGGAAAAACGGGATCTGCACGAGCACCGGCAGGCAGCCCGCGACCGGATTGATCTTCTCGCGCTTGTAGAGCTCCATCATCGCGCGCGCCTGCGCCTCGCGGTCGTCCTTGTGCCGCTCCTGCGCCGCCTTGAGCCGCGGCGCGACCGTGCGCATCTTCGCCATCGAGCGGCCGCTCGTTTCCGACAGCTTGTAGAACACCAGCTTGATCAGGAACGTCACGATGATGATGGTCCAGCCCCAGTTGCCGATCACGCCATGGACCTTCGACAGGATCCAGAACAACGGCTGCGCGAGGATCGTCAGCTTGCCGTAGTCCGCCGCGCGCCGGAGTTCCGGTCCGGTCGCCTGTAGCTGCTCCTGCAGCTTCGGGCCAACGAAGAGCTTCTCGGTCAGCTCGAGGCTTCCGCCGGCGGGCACGATCTGCGCAGGCCCGACCACGCGCAGCAGGAAATCGCGGTCTTTGACGCGCAGTTCGTACTGGTAGGGCTGTCCGGCCGTCGGGACGATTGCCGCGACGAAGTGATGCTGCAGCGCGGCGACCCAGCCGTTCGTGATCGACCGCGACAGCGTCTGATCCTCTTCGTCCTCGATGTCCAGCTTCTGATACGTCTCGCCGTCATAGATCGCCGGGCCGCGGAAGGCATAGCTCTCGACGTTCCACATCGAGCGCTTGACCTCCTCCCAATGGCGCAGGAGCTGCGCATAGGAAGCGAGCCTGACGGGCGCCTCGCCCGCATTCGTGACGCGGTACTGGATGTCCACGGCATAGCTGGCGCGACGGAATACCAGGGTCTTCGTGACCGATAGACCGGCGCCATCCGACCAGGAGAGCGGCACGCGCAACTCGTCCGCGCCCTCGGCCAGGCGGTATTCCTGGCTGCCCGAGCGGAATTCCGCCTTGTGGTTCGGCTCGGCGCGGCCAGCCTCGCCGCTCGTCAGACCCGACTGGAACAGGAACTGCGAGTTCTTCGAGTCGGTGTTGAACAGTCGTATCGGTGTTGTTGGATCGTCCTTCTGGCGCGGATATCCCGGCAAGTCTGCGCGGATAAATTCGCCGCCCGCCAGAAGCAGATCCAGGTCCAGCACGTCGGTGACGACATGGATCGTGCCCGCGCCCGCCGCTGGCGCTTCAGCTGGCGCCGCCTCCGGCGCGGCCGCCGCTGGTGTTTCGCCCGCCACGCTCGGCAGCTCGTCGGTAAGCGCGCCGCCGGCTGGCGCCGAACCCGGCGCTGCGCCATCTGCCGGCGCTGCTGCAGTTTCCGCGGCGGGAGACGCCCGCAGTGATGCGGCGTCTTTCATCCAGGCATCGACGTTGAGCCACAGGACGAGGAGCAATCCGACCCACAGGAAAACGCGTTGCTGTTCCATCAGCCGCGCACCGAAGGCACCGGGTCAAAACCGTCACCGCCCCAGGGGTGGCAGCGGCAGACGCGCTTGACCGACAGCCAGCCGCCACGCATGGCGCCGTGTTTTTCGATCGCTTCCAGCGCGTAAGCGGAACAGCTCGGGTGGTAACGGCAGTTCGTGCCTAGCATCGGGCTGATCAGCCAGCGGTAAAGGCGTATCGGCAGCTGCAGCGGTGCTTTCATTGTGCGGGGCGGATTTCCTGCCACAGGCGCGCGAGGCTCGCGAAAATCTGCGCGTTGCTTGCGCTGCGCGCCCCCACCCTCGCGATCACGAAAATATCCACGGCTGGCAACTCCTGCCGGCGCAAACGGAATGACTCGCGGATCAGCCGCCGCACGCGATTGCGCGTGACGGCCGCGCCCACCGCGCGCACACCAACGGCCATGCCGATCCGCGCAGACCCGCGGCCGTTCCCGATCCACTGGATCGAGAACAGCGCATCGGCCCGGCGGTGCTGGCTCTTGCGCGCCCGCTCGAATTCGGCGGCGGTGGAGAGCTTCTGGCCGGCCCGCAGACCCGCGCGTCCTGACGTAAGCGCACTCGTCAGCGGAGTTCGGTGACAGCCAGGCGCTTGCGGCCCTTCGCGCGCCGGCGCTTCAGGACCTGGCGGCCCTTCTTGGTCGCCATGCGGGCGCGAAACCCGTGGGTGCGCCTGCGCTTGATCTTGCTTGGCTGGTAGGTGCGCTTCATGGCAACGGTCCCAAACCTTTGAAAAGTAACGGCCTGCTGATGCAGGCAAAGGGCGGCAAGGTTACGGAGCGCCGCTCCCGCTGTCAACCGATCCGGGCTGTGGATAACTCTGGCGCGCCCCCGGTTGCGGTTATAGACTCGGGCGCCTAAGAGGAGTTGCTCGTGCAGGGTTCGCTTTGGCACCACTGTCTGCGTCAACTGGAAAACGAGGTGCCGGAGCAGCAGTTCAGCACCTGGGTGCGCCCGCTGCAGGCCGTCGAGCGCGACGGCTCACTTGTGCTGCTAGCCCCGAACCGCTTTGTCGTCTCCTGGATCGAGAAGAATCTCTACAGCCGCATCGAGCAACTAGTTGGCGCGGCGAGTACCGGCGCCGAGACCCGCGTCGTGCTCGAGGTCGGCTCACGCCGCGAGGACGCGCCACCGGCAGAAGTCCCTGCCGCCAGTGCCCGCAAGCGCGAAACTCAGGTCGTCGGCAGCCGTTTCAACCCGGATTTCACCTTCGCGAGCTTCGTCGAGGGCAAGAGCAATCAGCTCGCGCGCGCGGCCGCCGTGCAGGTCGGCGAAAATCCCGGCAAAGCCTATAACCCGCTTTTCATCTACGGGGGCGTCGGTCTCGGCAAGACCCACCTGATGCACGCGGCCGGCAACCTTATGCGCCAGCGCAATCCCGCCGCGCGCATTGCCTACGTGCACAGCGAACGCTTCGTCAGCGATATGGTCCGCGCGCTGCAGCACAACACCATCGCGGAATTCAAGCAGGCTTACCGCACGCTGGACGGGCTTCTGATCGACGACATCCAGTTCTTCGCCGGCAAGGACCGCTCCCAGGAAGAGTTTTTCCACACTTTCAACGCGCTGCTGGAGGGCCAGCAGCAGATCATCCTGACCTGCGACCGCTACCCCAAGGAGGTCGCCGGCCTTGAGGAAAGGCTGAAATCCCGCATGGGCTGGGGCCTGACGGTTGCCATCGAGCCGCCAGAGCTCGAAACCTGCGTGGCCATCCTGATGAGCAAGGCGCAGGCCAGCGGCGAAACCCTGCCCGAAGAGGTTGCCTTCTTCATCGCCAAGCGCATCCGCTCCAATGTTCGTGAGCTGGAGGGGGCGCTGCGCCGGGTGCTCGCGACCGCGCGCTTTACGGGCCGGCCAATCACGCTCGACTTCGCCCGCGAGGCGCTCAAGGATCTGCTAGCCCTGCAGGAGCGGCTCGTCACGATCGAGAACATCCAGAAAACCGTCGCCGAGTACTACAAGATCCGGATGGCGGACATGCTGTCCAAGCGCCGAAGCCGGTCGATCGCGCGGCCTCGCCAGGTTGCCATGGCGCTCGCCCGGGAATTGACGAATCACAGCCTACCGGAGATCGGTGACGCCTTTGGCGGCCGCGATCATACGACCGTGCTGCATGCCTGCGCCCGCGTGAAGGACCTGCGCGAGAGCGATCGGCGCGTGGGCGAGGATTACCTGAACCTGTTGAGAATCCTGACCGGTTGATGTGGATAATGTGTGGGTTAGCTCCGGATGCTTTTTGCTCCACAGCCGATCCACAGGGGAGACAGAGGAAGACCGCAGGCAACACCTGTGCTTGTGCTTCGCGCAAGCCGTTGCGGTGGGTCGATTTTCAAGGGTTTTCCACCGAAAATGCGCTGCTCTATTATTACTACAGTCATAAGAATCATTAATTTTTAAATCAGGTGCACAGATGAAATTCAGTGCTGAACGCGAACACCTGCTCGCCGCACTTCAGTCCGTCATTGGTGTCGTCGAACGACGCCAGACGATGCCGATACTCGCGAATCTGCTGTTGTCGGCAAAGCAGGGAAAGCTCTCGATTACCGCAAC
>JANOSR010000069.1:0-8599 GCA_031415935.1 Steroidobacteraceae bacterium
GGCGTCAGGTTCTCGAACAGCAGCTTGTGGCGCGCGCTTTCCGGCGTGTCGAAGTTGATTTCGCCCACTTTCAGCAGCGCGAAATAACGCTCACCGTCCTTTGGCGGGCGGATCAGCCCCGATAGCGTGTCGCCGGTGCGCAGGTTGAAGCGCCGGATCTGGCTGGGGCTGACGTATATGTCGTCCGGCCCCGCGAGATACGAACTGTCAGCCGAGCGCAGGAATCCGAAGCCGTCCTGCAGGATCTCGAGCACGCCGTCGCCGTAGATGTCCTCGCCACTGCGCGCATGCGTCTTCAGGATCGAGAAGATGACGTCCTGCTTGCGCTGGCGCGCCATGTTCTCGAGTCCCATGGACTCGGCCATCGTCACGAGTTCGTGGACCGGCTTGTTCTTCAGCTCGGTCAGATTCATGGAGCTGCGCGATGCGGCCAGCTCCTCCGGTGAGATTGTGTCGCCTTCCGAGCCGTCGACATGATCGTCGACCGGAAGCCCCTCATTGCCATGACGCGGTCCGCCGCCGCCACCGCCGCGATTGCGATGGCCCTTCTGGCGATTGCGCGCCTGGTTGCCGAGATAGCCCCTCACAGGTGCTGGTCCAGCAATGCCGCCAGCTTCGACTTCCCGACCAGGCCGACCTGTTGCGCCTCGGGCGCACCGTTCTTGAACAGGATCAGCGTCGGGATGCCGCGCACACCGTACTTGACGGGTGTGTGGCGGTTGTCATCGATGTTCAGCTTGGCGATTTTGACCCGGCCCTCATAATCCTTGGCGATGTCGTCGAGGATCGGGGCGATGGCCTTGCAGGGGCCGCACCATTCGGCCCAGAAATCGAGCAGGACCGGCAAATCCGATTTGAGGACATCGGACTCGAAGGTGGCATCAGAGGTGTGGACGATATTTCCGCTCACGCGGGGATTTCTCCTGGTCTATGGTTGATCGGTGACGGGCGAATGCCCGATACGGCACAATAAGGGTTCTGGCGCTGGAACTCTGGCTGCCTGTCAGGGTGTTTGCACATGCCCGGGGTCCTGTTCGGGACGCTTCCGGAGTGCCGGTGGACGCGGATGTCAGCGGGGAACCGCGGTGCTCAGGTGCTTTTGTAGCGCGTCGGAGGACATTTTTCAAGAGATGAATGCCACAGTAGTAGCCAAGTGACGGAACAGCAATTCTCGGCAATCTCGTTCACCGGCTTGCAATTACCCGAATCCGTGGCCCGCGGCATCGCTGATGCGGGCTTCGAAAAGTGCACCCCGATCCAGGCGGAGGCGCTGCCACGCGCGCTCGCGGGCCTCGATGTGGCGGGCCAGGCGCAGACTGGCACCGGAAAAACCGCGGCTTTTCTCGTGGCCTTGTACACCCATCTGCTGCGCTACCCGGCCTCGGCGGACCGGCCCAGCACCTCGCCGCGCGCCCTGGTACTCGCGCCGACGCGTGAACTCGCGATCCAGATCCATCGCGACGCAGACCTCCTGGGGCAATTCACCGGCCTTACATTGGGCCTCGCCTATGGCGGCGTGGATTACGACAAGCAACGCCGGGAATTGCAGGCCGGCGTCGACGTGCTGATCGGCACGCCCGGACGCATCATCGACTACTTCAAGCAGCACGTCTTCGACCTGCACCATGCCCAGGTGTTGGTCCTCGACGAGGCTGACCGGATGTTCGACCTCGGTTTCATCAAGGACATCCGTTATCTGCTGCGCCGACTGCCGGCGCCGGAATACCGCCTGAATATGCTGTTTTCCGCAACCTTGTCGCATCGCGTGCTCGAGCTCGCCTACGAGCACATGAACGACCCGGAACTGATCCGCATCGAGCCCGAACGCGTCACGGTCGAACGGGTCCGCCAGGTCATCTATTACCCGGCGATGGAGGAGAAGGCCTCGCTGCTGGTTCACTTCCTGCGGAAGACAGATGCGACGCGCACGATGGTATTCGTCAATACCAAGCGACTCGCGGAGCGTCTCGAACGCGTGTTGCGCGCAAACGGCATCGTCGCATCCGCGATGTCCGGCGACGTGCCGCAACGCAAGCGCATGCGCATGCTGCGCGAATTCCACGAAGGCAAGCTCGCCGTGCTGGTCGCGACCGACGTCGCCGCGCGTGGCCTGCACATACCGGACGTCAGCCACGTGTTCAATTACGACCTGCCACAGGATGCGCAGGATTACGTTCACCGCATCGGCCGCACCGCGCGTGCCGGGGCGGCGGGCGACGCGGTCAGCTTCGGCTGTGAGCAATATGTCGTCTCGCTGCCCGACATTGAGGCCTTCATCGGCCAGCGCATTCCGGTCGGCAGCTTCGACCCGGCGGAAATGCCCCGGCTGCGGCCCGGCTACCTGGCGCCGCGCCAGGATGACGACCAGGACGACGGCCCGGCGCCGCCCCCACGCCACCGGCGCGGTCACGAACAGGGCCGGCAGGACCATCGCGGTGGCAAGCCGCATGCGCAAGCGGCGGTCAAGGTATCGGTTGCGCCTGCCGCGCCGGTCGCGCCGGTCGCAGCCCCGGCAGACGATGCGCCACCTGCCAGGAAACGGCGGCGTCGCCGCCGCCGGCATGGTGGAGGCTCCGGCAGCGGGCCTCAGGCACCGCCGGCCGGTTGACTCTCCGCGATCCGTGGCGCAAGCCCGTGCGCCAGTTCGTGCACCGAATCGACGCCCGGAAAGTCCTTCACCGCCCGCGCGGGCGCGCGACTGTTGGGCCGGCGTATCGCATAGAGCCATTCGATGCCGTGCGCCCGTGCCGCGCGCAACACGGGCAGGCTGTCATCCACATACAGCGTGCGGCGCGCATCGAAGGGCTCCTGCGCGGCAAGTCGCGGCCAGAATGCGGCGCTTTCCTTGGCCTCGCCGAATTCGTGCGAGGAATAGACCGCGTGGAACTCGCGGCGAACTCCGAGGTGGGCATCCTTGATAGCGAGCGTCTCCGGATGGGCGTTGGTCACCAGCACGACCCGCCGCCCGGCGGCGCGCAGCCCGGCGAGGAATTCCCGCGCCTTCGGCAGCCAGGCGATCTGGTGACGTGCCGCGCGCTTGAGCGCCGCGATATCGAGCGAAAGCGCCCGACTCCAGTAATCGATGCAGTACCAGTCGAGCGTGCCGTAGGTCGCCTCGAAGATCGGCTTCATGACCCGACGCGCCTCGTCGATCGGCAGGCGCCGGCTTTCCGCGTAGTGGCGCGGAACCCATTCCTGCCAGAAGTGGATGTCGAAGCCGAGATCGAGCAGCGTGCCGTCCATATCCAGCAACACGGTATCGATGGACGACCAGTCAGGGACCACGGCGGTACTCTTCACGGACCTATGATATAACGCGCGCCTTTCCGGAGACGCAATGATCCCCGACCTGCACCGGCTGCTGCTCGACGTAACCGCGCTTGCCCGCGAAGCGGGTCGCGCGATACTCGGCGTGTACGCGTCATCATTCACCGTCACGGAGAAGGACGACCGCTCACCGCTGACTGAAGCCGATCTGCAGTCGGAGCGGCTGATACTGGCCGGGCTGCGCCGGCTCGCACCCGAGATCCCCGTCCTGTCGGAAGAGTCCGGCCAGGCGCCCTACGCGAAACGCGCGGCCTGGGACTGGCTGTGGGTCGTGGACCCGCTGGACGGCACGAAGGAATTCGTGCAGCGCAATGGAGAATTCACGGTCAATATCGCGCTCGTTCACGATCACCGCCCGGTGCTCGGCGTGGTGCACGCGCCGGTTCTCGAACGCGACTATTACGCCTGCGAGGGCATCGGCGCATTTCGTTCCGATGCCGCCGCCGTGGGCCAGCCGATTCGCGTCGCGCCGCGCGGTCCGGGGCCGGTCCGCGTGGTCGGCAGCCGTTCGCATCGTGGCAGCTCGCTCGACGGCTTTCTGGCGCGGGTCGGGCCGCACGAATTCGTCGAAGTCGGCAGTTCGCTCAAGCTGTGCCTGGTTGCCGAAGGCCTGGCCGACGTGTATCCCAGACTGGGCCCGACCTGCGAGTGGGATACGGCCGCTGGCCAATGCGTTGCCGAGCAGGCCGGCGCCCACGTGCTGCGACTGGACGGCCAGCCGCTTTCCTACAACAAGGGCGACGAAGTCCTGAATCCGCATTTCATCGCCTATGCGGACCCAGGCACGGACTGGCTGGCGCTGCTGCGATGAGCTGGGAGCTCCTGCTCGCTACCGCGCTGCTCGCAATTCTCGGCGTGTTCTGGCATTCGAGCCTCGCTGCTCGTGAGCTCGCGAATTGCGTGGCGATGGATACCTGCACGAGCGCCCAGGTCCAGATGCTCGATGGCACCGTATCGATACACCGCCTGAAGCTGGTCCGGCATTCCGATGCGCCGCTCGCCTGGCAGCGCACTTATGTCTTCGAATACACGGAGGACGGTTTCAGCCGGCGCCGCGGTTTCGTCGTGCTCACCGGAAATTCGGTCGACACGGTCGGTCTGGGGCCGAGGCCCGTATGAATCCTCAGTCGCTCGTGGATCTGCACCTGCACTCCTCGGCCTCCGATGGCGTGCTCGATCCAGCCGCGCTCGTTGCCCACGCCGCCGGCTGCGGTGTCAGGTTCATGGCATTGACCGACCACGACACGGTCGCCGGCCTCGATGAAGCAGGCGCGGCTGCGAAACGCCTCGGTGTCACCTTGGTTACCGGCGTCGAGCTGTCGGTCGACTGGAGAGGCCGCACCTTGCATGTACTGGGACTGGCATTCGATCCGCTGGCCGCGCCGCTCGTGCGCGGTCTGCGCCAGCTGCAGGCGCTCAGGCAGGACCGTGCAGAGCAGGTGGCCACCCGTCTCACCGCAGGCGGCGCCCCCGGCGACGCTGCGCTTGAATTGGTGCGGGCCGCGGGCCGACTACCGACCCGCATGCACTTCGCCCGCGCGCTGGTCGCGCTCGGCGCCGCGCCGGATGTCGCGGCAGCGTTCGATCGCTGGCTGGCGCGCGGCCGCCCAGGCTATTTCGCCGCGAAGTGGCCGTCACTCGCGGAAGCAACCGGCTGGGTCGCGGCGGCCGGCGGCAGCGCGGTGATTGCGCATCCGATGCGCTATCCGCTGTCGGCCGGTGCGCGGCGCGAGCTTTGCGCCGAATTCGTCGCCGTAGGCGGCCGGGGGATCGAGGTCATCACGGGTGGCGGTGGAATCAAGAACGCCGACCAGGCCATTTCGCTCGCCGTCCGCTGCGGCCTCGAGGGCTCGGTCGGTTCCGACTTCCACGACCCGGCGATTCCGTGGAATCCGCCGGGACGTTTGGCTAAGCTTCCGGGGTCGGTCCGACCGGTGTGGTCGGGACCGTCGTTCCCCGTATTCGAGACCGACGCCGAGCCGGCATGACGGACGACGACAAGGTCAACACCCAGCTTTTCGAGCGGATGCAGCGCCTGCGCGAACTGCGCATCGAACACCGCGACCTCGACGACGTGATCTGCCGCCTGTCGATGGACCTCTATGTCGACGAGCTGCAGCTGCGGCGCCTCAAGAAGCGCAAGCTGATGCTGAAGGACCAGATCCTGCGGCTCGAAAGCGAGTTGATCCCGGACCTCAACGCCTGATGCCGCAGCGGGCGGCACGCACCCGATCAATGGTAACGTCACACGATGGATGAGCTGGCCGCCCCGATTTTTCGCCTGCTCCAGAGCGCCGGTGCGGCGCAGATCGCGGTCATCGCCACCGTCTTCGCCGTCGTGCTCGGCGGCGTGCTGCTCGGGCGGCGCTGGTACCTGACGCGCCCCGACACGGGCAACGGTCCGCGCGGCGCGGCCGTCGAATTGCTGGCCGTCATCGGGCCCTATCTGCTCGGGCTCGTGATCATCGCCGCGGCACGGCCACTACTGGTCGCGGCGGGTCAGCCCACGGCGGCGCACGAGACCGCCTGGCTGCTGCTGGTCACGCTGGCCGTGATCCGGTTGCTGGTGTTCCTGTTGCGCCTGTCCGTGGGCCAGGGACCGCGCATCCGGGCCTGGGAGCTGCGGGTCACGCTCGTGATCTGGCTGATCGTCGCATTGCAGCTGCTGGGCTGGCTCGGCGTGATCGTGGCGGAGCTCGATTCGATCGGGCTCTCGGCAGGCGCCGCGCGCATCACCATCTGGTTCGCGCTGAAGGCGCTTGCGACGGTGACTTTCTTCGTGGTCGCGAGTGTCTGGGTCGCGCGCTGGATCGACCGGCGGGTCAGCACCGTCCAGGAACTGGCGCCATCGACGCGCATCGGCATCGGCAAGTTTGCCTACGCATTCCTGATCGCACTGGGCGTGCTGCTGGGGTTGCAGGCATCGGGCGTCGACCTGACCGCGCTGACGGTGTTCTCGGGCGCGATCGGCCTCGGCCTCGGTTTCGGCCTGCAGGCGATCGCGGCGAATTTCGTCAGCGGCATCGTGCTGCTGATGGACCGCTCGATCAAGCCGGGCGATGTCATCAGCTTCGCCACCACGACCGGAACCAGCACGACCGGATTCGGCTGGGTCGAGGAATTGCGTGGCCGCCATATCGTGATCCGCGATCGCGACGGTGTCGCCACACTCGTGCCGAACCAGAATGTGATCACGAATCCGCTGATCAACTGGAGCTACGGGCATCCCAAGGTGCGGCTGCGCCTGCCGGTGCGGATCAGCTACGAGGACGACGTCGAACTGGCCCTGAAGCTCTTGCTCGACGCGGCCGAGCATCCGCGCATCCTGCGCGACCCGCCGGCGGTCACCCGGCTGATGGAATTCGCCGACTTCGGCATGGAGATCGAGTTGCGCTTCTGGATCGGCGACCCGGCCGAGGGCGTCAACAATGTGCGCTCGGACGTCAATCGCAAGATCTGGGCGTTGTTCCGGGAGCACGGCGTGACGATTCCGCCGGCCCAGCGCGAGATCAGGATCCTCGAAGGCAGCACTGCGGCATCGAAACTCGCGCCGCGCGCGAAGCAACCGATCAAGCCGTCAGCCGACGGTCAGGACTGACGATGAGCGCTGGCGCCCCGGCGCGCCTCGAGATTCCCGAGGGCGAGTACACGCTCAGCTTCGTGCGCAGCCCAGGCCCGGGCGGGCAGAATGTCAACAAGGTCGCGACCGCCTGCGAGCTGCGATTCATGGTCGCTGCGACAACTCTTCTCGACGAAGCGGGCAGGCAAAGGCTGCGAGCAATGGCAGGCCGGCGCCTGACATTGCTGGATGAGATCGTGCTCGAGGCCCACCGGCATCGCAGCCGCGAAGCCAATCGTCGCGACGCAATTGGCCGGCTCGCCGAATTGATCGAGCGTGCGCGGGTGGTGCCGAAGATCCGCAAGCCGACGCGGCCGACCAGGGGCGCCCGCGCCCGCAGGCTCGAGGGCAAGCGCCAGCGCAAGGACACCAAGCGCCTGCGCACGCGGCCGGCATTCGATTGAACAGCCGGCTCAGCCGGAGGTCGTAGTCCTGACTGGCGATTTCTTTCGCAGCAGCCACGCGCCGAGCGCGGGCAGCAGCAGCATCGCGCCCAGCATGTTCACCAGGAACATGAAGGTCAGCATCATGCCCACGTCGGCCTGGAACTTCAGCGGCGAGAACACCCAGGTCGCGACGCCGATCGCCAGCGTCACACCGGTGAAAAAGATCGCCGCGCCCGTCACGCGCAGCGCACCGAGATAGGCCTGTTGCACGCTCTCGCCGCGCCGCAGGAATTCCTGCATCCGGCTGAACAGGTAGATGCCGTAGTCCACGCCGATGCCGGCGCCCAGTGCGACCATCGGCAGCGTGTTGACCTTGAGCCCGATGCCGACGAAGGCCATGACCGCGTAGACCAGGATCGAAACCAGCAATAGCGGCACGATCACCATGATCGTGCCGATGACCGAACGGAAGTTGACCAGGCACATGATCGTGACCGCCGCAAACACCCAGCCGAGGATCACGAACTCCTTGGCCATGACCTCCTCATTCTGTGCGGCCATCACCCCGACATTGCCGGTGGCGAGCCGGTAGGTCACGCCCTCGGTCGGTTCCTTCGTCCGGTAGTCCTTCACCGACGCGACCACGCGCTCGATCGTCTCAGCCCGGTGATCGGAAAGGAACAGCATCACTGGCATGACGCTGCAGTCACGGTTCAGGAGGCCCGTGCTGGTCTCGATATAGTTCTGCGCCTGCACGAGCTGGCGCTCGTCGCGCGGCAGGTTGCGCCATTTCAGGCTGCCTTCGCTCCAGCCGGCGCTGACCACCTTGGAGACGCCGGCCAGGCTCATGACGTCGCGGACTCCGTCCACATTTGCCATGTGCCAGGCGAAGCGGTCGATCGCGTCGATGATGCGGAAATCGATGCAGCCGTCGGCCTTGGTCTCGACGATCACATTGATGATGTCGGTGCCGATCGAGAAGCGCTGGCTGATCAGGTTGCTGTCGCGGTTGTAGCGCGAGTCCGCCCGCAGCTCCGGCACGCCGGCCTGCGTGTCGCCGATCGGCGTTTCCATGCCCTTGATGAATCCCAGCACGCCGAGCACGACAGCGACGCCGATGATGACCGCCGCCGGCCCGCGGTTCGTGATCTTCGCGAGGCGGTTCCAGACCGACTGCAATGCTTGCTGGCGGCGCGCAACACGCTTGCGGAACCGGTCGGTGATCGGCACGTAAGACACGAGTACCGGCAGCAGGACCAGATCGGTG
>JANOSR010000070.1:0-1544 GCA_031415935.1 Steroidobacteraceae bacterium
GCCGTCAATGGTGGCTCACCAGCGGTAGTAGAGCGAAGCCGACACGCGGCGCTCATCGAAACCGTCCACGTCGCCTGCATAGCCCGCGCTCAACTTGAAGCCCCACTGCGGGTGGAAATACTTTACGAAGGCAACCCCGACTGACGAATTGCTACGCCGTACGGTGCCGCCAAACGAGCTGCTGCCGATCTCGTCGCTGTGACCCGAGCCGGCGTCGATTTCGAAATAGTCATCGCCGTTGCCGGCGAAGTAGTACCTGAGCATTCCGCGATGGCTGAGGCTGCCGGAGCCGGCGACATACAGCGCCTTGTAGCGGGCATAAAAGTTACCAACATAGCGGCCGAGGCCGATGCCATACATATCGGTATTGGAGCCGAAGTCGAGGTGATCGTAGCTGCCCGATAGCTCCCAGCCGCGGCCCACGCCCTGAAAAACTTCGACACGCCATGCCTGGTCGGCGAGCAGGCCGTCGCCGGGGCCGTTCTGGTAACGCACGTTGGCATAGGCCCGCTGCCACAACGGCGTATAGGCATCCAGTACCCATGCGGTGTCGTGGCGGCCGAACCGCTGCGCCTGCAACAGCTCGAGTGCGACCGAGCCTCGGATGAAATGGCGGCGCAGCGCCAGTTCCTGATCGTTCCAGGCGTCCCGCTCGGGGCTGAACGTGGTACGGGAGGCGCCGGCGCGTACCGACCACTGGTAACCCGGCGGCACGACTGCTTCCTGGTTCTGCACGCGCGGGGCCAGCGAAGCCAGGTGACGGTCGACCTGCAGGGCGTCACCGCCACGCAGCCGCGCCGCCTCGAAGTCGGTCCGCGCCGCGTCGAGATTGCCTGCGGCGCGATGGGCGCGCCCGCGCGCAATGAGCGCAGCCGGACTATCGGGCGCGAGTTCGGTCCAGCGGGTATAGGCCTGCGTCGCCTGCACGGGCCGGTCGCTCCATAGATGCATGTCGCCGAGCGCCGACCAGGCATCCGCATGATTCGGCGAATGCTCGACAACGGCGCGGAGGTCGGCTTCCGCCTCCTGCCAACGATCCATCCACGCATAGGTACGGCCGCGGGCCAGTCGCGCGTCGAAATTGCCCGGCGACTGCTCGAGCACCTGGCTGTAGATGCGCAGCGCCTCCTCGCGATCGCCGGCACTGGCCAACGCGCGCGCCCGCTGCAGCTGCTGGGTCTGCGAAGGCTCGGCCGGCGCGGCGACGACGGCCGGCGCCGATGCCGGTTCTGCCTCTGCCGGTGGCACTGCGGAGAGCGCCAGCACCTGCGCCAGGGATAGTGTGATCGGGGACAGGATCATGGCGTCGAGGCCTCATTTGGCGTCTGGTTCGGCATCTTGGTGGGTACCTTGGTCGGCATCGGGTCGCGCGCGGGCGCCTGCTGGATGTTGGAAGAGACGGGCTGCGCATCGGGATCAGTGTGCTGCCACGACGTATGCCGGCGGATGTCACCCCAACGCCTGCCCTTCAGCCCCGTCGCCCACCGCACCAGCCCCATGAAGCGCCACAGCGAATTGAACTGGCGATAGCCGAAGTTCTCCAG
>JANOSR010000071.1:0-45100 GCA_031415935.1 Steroidobacteraceae bacterium
GAAGTCAGTATCTTCCGCGCGCGACTCGAGCAGCAACTCTCGTCCGTGGATTTCAACCTGGCGGAGCTCGGGCGCGTCGTGCAGCGCCTGAAGGACCAGTTGCGCAAGCTCGAGATCGAGACCGAGACCCAGATCCTGCACCGGCATGTCGATCAGGGCACGCGCCGCGACGATTTCGATCCGCTGGAGCTCGACCGCTACTCGTCGATCCAGCAGTACTCACGCGCGCTGGCCGAAACGAGCTCCGATGTCGCGAGCGTGCAGAGCCTGCTGGCAACCCAGACTCGCGAGGCCCAGAACCTGCTGATGCAGCAGGGCCGCATCGTCTCCGAGCTGCAGGGCGGGCTGATGCGCACGCGCATGGTGCCATTCCAGCGCCACGTGCAGCGCCTGACGCGCATCGTGCGCCAGGCCGCCGCCGAGATGGGCAAGAAGGCCGAGCTCCAGGTCGGCGGCGCGGCCGGCGAACTCGACCGACAGGTGCTGGAGCGCATGCTGCCGCCATTCGAGCACATGCTGCGCAACGCCATCGTGCACGGCATCGAATCGCCGGCCGAGCGCGTGGCTGCCGCCAAGGCCGAGACCGGCCTCATCGAGATGACGCTGCGGCGCGAGGGTTCCGAAGTCGTGATCACGGTCGCCGACGACGGCGGCGGCGTCAATCTCAAAGCAGTGCGCGACCGCGCCGTTTCGCTCGGCTTGATGACGCCAAAGCAGGAATTGTCCGATGAGCAGGCGCTGCAACTGATCCTCGAGCCGGGCTTTTCCACGGCCGGCAAGATCACGCAGTCCGCCGGCCGCGGTGTCGGCATGGATGTCGTCGCGACCGAGATCAAGAAACTGGGCGGCTCGCTCTATACGGAAACCGAGGCCGGCAAGGGCACGCGCTTCACGGTGCGCCTGCCATTCACGCTGGCAATCAGCCAGGCGCTGGTCGTGCGCGTCGGCGAGGAGCTCTTTGCATTGCCGCTGCCGACCGTTGAGGGCGTCGTGCGCGTGCCGCGCTCGGAGGTGCTACGCCACCTGGCGGAGGACGCCGCCGGTTTTGATTACGGTGGCCAGAAGTACCGCTTCCAGCATCTGGCCGTGTTGGTCGGCGGCACGCCGTCGGCGATGCCAGACCAGGACATCGCCGTCCCCGTGATCCTGGTGCGCGCCGGCGAGCATTCGACTGCAATCGTGACCGACGAGCTGATCGGCAGCCGCGAGATCGTCGTGAAGTCCGTGGGACCGCAGATCTCGGGCATCCGCGGCATTTCCGGCGCGACGATCCTGGGCGATGGGCGCATTTGCGTGATCCTCGATGTCGGCGCGCTGGTGCGTTCCGAATGGCGCCAGCGGCCGGCACCCGACCCGCGACTCGCGAGTCAGACCGACCGGCGCGTGTTCGCGCTGGTCGTGGACGATTCGATCACCGTGCGCCGCGTGACGCAGCGTCTCCTGGAGCGCAATGGCATGCGGGTCGTCACGGCAAAGGACGGCCTCGAAGCCGTGTCAGTGCTGCAGGACGAGATTCCGGACGTGATCCTGCTCGACATCGAAATGCCGCGCATGGATGGTTACGAAGTCGCTTCGCACGTGCGCAATGACCCGCGCCTGAAGGACATACCGATCGTCATGATCACCTCGCGCGTCGGCGAGAAACACCGCGCGCGCGCGATCGAGCTCGGTGTCAACGAGTACCTCGGCAAGCCCTATCAGGAAGGCCAGCTGCTGCAGGCGATCGAGCCGCTGGTCCGGCGGAGGACGCATTGAACGCCGAACAGGAACTTTACGGGCTGCTGGTGCCGCTCCTCGATGAGCGCCTGCTGGTGCCACGCGCCTGCGTCGCCGAAGTCACCGGTTTCCAGCCCTTGCAGGAAATGCCCGGCGCGCCACCCTGGTATCTCGGAATCGCGGCCTGGAATGGCCGCGGGATTCCGGTCGTGTCCTTCGAAGGGGCCTGCGGCAAGCGCATCCCGGCGATCGGCGGCCGCACGCGCATCGTGATCTTCACCTGTCTCGGCCAGAAACTGCCGGCCGGGCATTTCGGTATCGCGACCCAGGGCTTCCCGCAACTGGTGCGCGTGAGCCCGACCGTGGTGACGCCGGATTCGTCGCGCATCTTCCCCGAGCGCGCGCCCGTGTTGTGCCAGGTCCGAATGGTCAATGAACTGCCGCTGATCCCCGACCTCGAGCGACTCGAGGAGATGATCGCGGACGAGACGACCGTCACCGTCGCCTGATTGGGGAACCTCTGATTGACTCCCGCATGAGGCGCGTTACGTGCGCGCAATGGCGCGACAAGGCGAGAGCCGAAGTCCCATAGCCCGGACTATGGACGAGGCGAGCAACGCCGTCGCGCCATTGCGCGCGCGTAACCCTTCGGGACCGGGCGATTTTCGTCCCTGGCGGCGTCGCTCCTCGCTTACGGTCGCGCCCATGCGCGAGTAGATCGGAGGTTCCCTAGACGCTCGCCAGATTGCCCTTGCTCTCGAGCCACTCGCGCCGGTCCGCGGCGCGCTTTTTCGCCAGCAGCATGTCCATTAACTGATCGGCGCCATCCTTGGCATCGATCGTCAGCTGCACCAGCCGGCGCGTCTCCGGCGCCATCGTCGTCTCGCGCAGTTGCAGCGGGCTCATCTCGCCGAGTCCCTTGAAGCGCGTGATCACGGGCTTGCCCCGCAGTCCCTCGGCCTGGATGCGGTCGAGGATGCCGTTCTTCTCGTACTCGCCGAGCGCGTAGAAGAGATTCTTGCCGATGTCGATGCGAAACAGCGGTGGCATTGCGACGTAGACGTGCCCGGCGATCACGAGCGAACGGAAATGCCTGAGGAACAGCGCGCAAAGCAGTGTCGCGATGTGCGCGCCGTCGGAATCCGCGTCCGCCAGGATGCAGACCTTGTGGTAGCGCAGGCCGGCCAGATCGATCGAACCGGGATCCACGCCGAGCGCTGTCGCGATGTCGTGGACTTCCTGCGACGACAGGATGTCGGCAGCCTCGACTTCCCAGGTGTTCAGGATCTTGCCCCGAAGTGGCATCACCGCCTGGAATTCGCGGTCGCGCGCCTGCTTCGCCGAGCCGCCGGCCGAGTCGCCCTCGACCAGGAACAGTTCGCAGCGTTCCGGCTGCTGCAAGGTGCAATCGGCGAGCTTGCCGGGCAGCGCCGGGCCACTGACGATCCGCTTGCGCGTGACCCGCTGTGCCGCACGGGTACGCTCCAGCGCGTTCGCGATCGCGAATTGTGCGATCTTCTCGCCGGCTTCCGGATGCTGGTTCATCCACAGCGCAAATGCGTCCTTGACGACACCCGAGACGAACGCCGCGGATTCGCGCGACGACAGCTTCTCCTTGATCTGCCCGGCGAACTGCGGATTCTGCATCCGCACGGACAGCACGAATGCGACGTGCTGCCAGACGTCTTCCGGCGCAAGCCGGAGGCCGCGCGGCACGAGATTGCGGAACTCGCAGAACTCCCGCACCGCGTCGGTCGCGCCGGCCCGGAGTCCATTCACGTGCGTACCGCCCTGTGGCGTCGGTATCAGGTTCACGTAGCTCTCGGCGATGGACTCGTCCCTGTCGGGCGCCCAGCAGAAGGCCCAGTCGGCGACTTCATGGCCGCCCTTGAAGTGGCCGGTGAATGGCTCGTCCGGCAGCCGCGGATCGCCGCCCAGCTGCTCGATCAGGTAGTCGCCCAGATTGCCGGTGAAGAACCACTCGTCGGTTTCGCCGGTCGCCTCGACCTGTAGCTTGACCCGCAATCCGGGGCACAACACGGCCTTGGCCTTCAGCACGTGCCTGAGCCGCGGCGCCAAAAAATTCGGCGAGTCGAAGAATCCGGGATCCGGCCAGAATCGCACGGTCGTGCCGGTCTGGCCGCGCTTGGCAGGGCCGACGACCTCGAGTTTCGAGACCACCTTGCCGTCCCTGAACCCGATGTTCCATTCCTTGCCGTCGCGCCGCACGTTGCACTCGAGGTGCTTCGACAAGGCGTTGACGATCGACACGCCGACGCCGTGCAGGCCGCCGGCCGCCTCGTAGCTCCGGCCCGAGAATTTTCCGCCGGCGTGCAGGCGAGTCAGGATCAGTTCGACGCCACTGACCTTTTCCCTGGGATGGATGTCGACCGGCATGCCGCGGCCGTCATCGTCGACCGAGACCGAGCCGTCGCCGTGCGCGATGACCGAGATGTTCCGGCAGTGACCGCCCAGCGCTTCGTCGACGCTGTTGTCGACGACCTCGTGCACGAGGTGATTCGGGTTGCGCGTGTCCGTGTACATGCCCGGCCGGCGGCGAACCGGTTCGAGACCCGTCAGGACCTCGATATCCGAAGCGTTGTACGACTGGCTCATCCCGACCTGCGCATGGCGCGGCTCACAGGCGCCGCCGGCGCGGCGATTCTATCAGCCGCGGATGCCGGCGAGCGCAGCGGTGGGGGGAACCTCTGATTTGCTCTCGCATGGGCGCGACCGTAAGCGAGGACCTATGTGTATCGCGATACATGAGCGGCGAGCGACGCCGCCAGGGACGAAAATCGCCCGGTCCCTGCGGGTTGCGCGCGGGCGGCTGCGCAACGCGCCTCATGTGGGAGCAAATCAGAGGTTCCCTAGCCGAGATCGCGGGCCAGCGCACTGGCGCTATCCGCAGGGAGCAGCGTCGCGTGCCGGTACGCGGGATGGTCGGTGCCGACCGTGATCGCAGCGCCCTTGTGGATCGCTTCGCGCATGGCCGGTGTCAGTTCGAAGCGCAGCCAGTGCACGGCCGAGGTTTTTTCCTCGTTTTCTCGCTCGAGGTCCTCGTCCGCAATCGCGCGCACGCGGCCTGCGCCTGCGACCTCGACATAGCAGCGATCCTCGACCCCGCGCAGGTGGGCAAGTGCCACCCCGCGCTCACTGGGATCGGGATACTCGATCATCAGGGTCGCCTTCCAGTTGCCGCCGTCGGGAATCAGCGGATTGTAGGTATCGAGCTCCTCGCGGATTCCGCGTGGCTCGAATATGCGCTCGATGCGCAACATTTCCTGCACCTGGTACTGGATCGTCAGGCGGTCCTCGAAGACCCAGGTCATGTTGGGGCCGACCGGCACGGTGCGCGCGCGTTTGTGCGCGATCACGCTCGAACGAAAAGCCTCGCGATTCTCCGCGTACTGCTCGAGACTCATCAGGTCCGCTTCGTCGAGCGCGCCGGTGCTCGCACGGTCCATTCCACATTCCCCTCAGATGCCGTAGGCCTGCCGCAGCAGGCGGATCGGGTGCTCCGGCGCCTGCCCCTTGCCGAGACCGGCCCCGATCTGCTGCCCGGCCATCGGGCAATCGCTCGCGAAATGATCGGCCGCCGCGCTCTCGACCCGCTGCACGACCGGGCGCGCGATCTTCATGGAGATCTCGTGGAACTCGCTCTTGACGGCATAGGTGCCGTCATGACCGGAGCAGCGCTCGATGGTCGTGAGTGTCGTGCCCGGTACCAGGCCCAGCACGTCGCGCGTCTTCAGGCCGATATTCTGCACGCGCAGATGGCAAGGCACGTGATAGGCCACCTTGCCCAGGCTCGAGCGGAAATCGGTGGCGAGCCGGCTCTCGGCATGTCGCAACATCAGGTATTCGAAGGGATCGAAGGTCCGTTCCGCGACCCGCCTGACATCCGGGTCATCCGGGAACATCGACGGCAGCTCGCGCTTGAACATCAGCACGCAGGATGGAACCGGCGCGAGGATGTCGTGACCGGATGCGACGAGGGCGGCGAGAGCCGGGATGTTCTGCTCCTTCAGCGCCGCGACGGCCGCCAGGTCGCCGAGCTCGAGCTTCGGCATTCCGCAACAGCGCTCGTGCTCCGCCATTGCGACCGGGATCCCGTTGTGTTCCAGGACCGCCACCAGGTCGGTGAGGATGTCAGGCTCGTTGCGGTTGCAGTAACAGGTCGTGAAGAGCGCGACCTTGCCGGTCGTCCTGGACGTCGGCAGCGCCGTCAGGTCCGGCTTTGGCCGCCGGGCCTCGCGCCTGCGAAAGCTCGTGCTGTGATACTCCGGTAGCCTTGCATCGGGATGCACGCCGAGCGTGCGATTGAGAATTTGGCGCCCGAGCCGGCTGCGGTTGGCCGCATTGACGACCTCGCTGACGACCGGAATTCCCGCGATCCTGCCGACCGTATCCGTGGACGACAGCAGCCGGTCGCGCACACCGGCCCCCTCCTCGCGGAAACGCACGGCCTTGGCGCGCAGCATAAGGTGCGGGAAATCGACATTCCACTCGTGCGGCGGCACGTACGGACATTTGCTCATGTAGCACATATCGCAGAGATAGCAGTGATCCACGACTTCCCAGTAGGCCTTCCTGGGAACCGACGTGAGATCGCCGGTCGCGGATTGGTCGATGCGATCGAACAGGACCGGGAATGAATTGCACAGGCTGAAGCAGCGGCGGCATCCGTGGCAGATGTCGAAGACGCGCTCGAGCTCGCGCGTGAGCGAGTCGTGACTCCAGAATTCCGCGCTGTTCCACGGCAGCGCGTGCCGGGTCGGCGCCTCGAGACTGCCTTCCCGGCGGCCGCTGGTCTCCCGCTCGTTCACGGGCTCACGCGATCGCTGGTTTTGCTCAGTTGAGCTGGTCTAGCGCTTTCTGGAAGCGGTTGGCGTGGGAACGCTCGGCCTTGGCGAGCGTCTCGAACCAGTCGGCGATCTCGTGGAAACCCTCGTCGCGGGCGGCCTTTGCCATGCCCGGATACATGTCCGTGTACTCGTGTGTCTCGCCGGCGATGGCCGCCTTCAGATTGTCCGCAGTGGGGCCGATTGGCAGGCCCGTTGCGGGATCGCCGACCTGCTCGAGGTATTCGAGATGGCCGTGCGCGTGGCCGGTTTCGCCTTCGGCGGTCGAACGGAACACGGCCGCCACGTCGTTGTAGCCCTCGACGTCCGCTTTCTGCGCGAAATAGAGGTAGCGACGATTCGCCTGCGACTCGCCGGCAAAGGCCGCCTTCAGATTGCCTTCCGTCTTGCTGCCCTTCAGGTTCACGGTTGCCTCCTCGGCTGTCCTGGCCCCAACGCCCGCGGTTTAGACGAATTCTAACACCCGCGTTGACCCATTGCGCGGCGGCTGTGTAACGTACCCGCCTCACCTGCCCTGCAAGGCGGCATCCCTTGACCCGACAGAAATCCGCGACCCCCGATTTCGAGGCAGCGCTCGCCGAACTCGAACAGATCGTCGAGCGCCTCGAACAGGGAGAATTGTCGCTCGAGGAATCCTTGCGCCAGTTCGGACGCGGTGTCGAGCTGACGCGCAACTGCCAGAAGGCGCTGCGCCAGGCGGAACAGAAGATCAGCATCCTGAGTCGCGGCCCGGACGGGGAAACGATCGAGCCATTCGTGCCGCCCGCCGGGGATTGAGCAGTCGCTCGATGTCCGCCGAGCCGGTGACTGCGCGCTCCTGGCAATCGCATTACCGCGAGCGCGTTGAAGGCGTTCTCGAGCGCTATCTGCCCGCCAGCGACTCGGCGCCCGCCCGGCTTCATCAGGCGATGCGCTACGCGGCGCTCGGACCGGGCAAGCGCATCCGGCCGGTCCTGGTTTATGCCACGGGCGCGGCCGTCGGCCTGCCGCCCGCGGCACTCGATGGCCCCGCCGCGGCCGTCGAGCTGATCCACGCCTATTCGCTGGTGCACGACGACCTGCCGGCAATGGACGACGATGACCTGCGTCGGGGCCGCCCGACCACGCATCGCGCTTTTGACGAGGCGACCGCAATACTCGCCGGCGACGCCCTGCAGGTACTCGCATTTCAAATCCTGGCGGAGCACGCATCGCTACCGGTGGAACCGGCGCGCCGCCTGGAAATGATCTGCATGCTGGCCCATGCCAGCGGCACGCAAGGCATGGCCGGTGGCCAGGCAATGGATCTCGCCGCAGTCGGAAGGCTCCTCGAACGCGACGAGATCGAGGAGATGCATGCGCGCAAGACCGGCGCCCTGATCCGCGCCGCGGTCCTGATCGCCTGTGCTGCGGCGCCCGCGCTGTCGGCGCCGGGATTCAAGGCGCTGGATCGCTATGGCACGACGGTCGGCCTGTCGTTCCAGATCGTCGATGACCTGCTGGATGTGCTCGGCGACCCCGCTCTCACCGGCAAAACCAGCGGCGCCGACGCGCTGCGTGGCAAGCCGACCTATCCCGCCATCGCAGGGACTGCTGCGGCGCGTGAACGCGCCGCGGAACTTGCCCGCGAGGGCATCGAGGCGCTGGCCGGATTCGGGCCGGAAGCCGGACAGCTGCGCGAATTCGCCGCCGAATTGGTCGAGCGCAGCCGCTGAGCTGGCCGGCGCGGGTCTTATGCCGCTCGCAGCACCTCCAGTACACTGCCGTCATGACTGAGGAAAAACGGGCCGGTATGCTGGACTCGATCGAGTCTCCGGCCGACCTGCGGGCGCTGGCGCAGGGCGAGCTCGCGCCGCTCGCCGCCGAATTGCGCGAATTCCTGATCCAAACGGTCGGCCAGATGGGCGGGCACCTCGCGGCCGGGCTTGGCACCGTGGAACTCGCGGTCGCACTGCACTACGTTTTCGACACACCCTATGACCGGCTGGTCTGGGATGTCGGCCACCAGGCCTATCCCCACAAGGTGCTGACCGGGCGCCGCCCGCGGCTTGGCAGCATCAAGCAGCGTGGCGGGCTCGCGCCCTTCCCGTCCCGCGCCGAAAGCGTCTACGACAGCTTCGGTGTCGGCCATTCGAGCACCTCGATCAGCGCCGCGCTCGGCATGGCGATCGCGAACCACAAGGCCGGCAGTGACCGGCGCGTGGTCGCGATCATCGGCGACGGCGCCATGAGTGCGGGAATCGCCTGGGAGGCGCTGAATCATGCCGGCAGTCTCGACGTGGACCTGCTGGTCGTGCTGAACGACAACGACATGTCGATTTCCGAAAATGTAGGGGCCCTGTCCCAGTACTTCGCGCGACTGCTGTCGGGTCGCATGTACTCGCATCTGCGCGAGGGCTCGAAGAAGGTGCTGCGCAAAATGCCGGCCGCCTGGGAATTGGCCCGCCGTTCCGAGGTGCATGCGAAGGGCATGGTGCTGCCCAGCACATTGTTCGAGGAGATGGGATTCAACTACATCGGCCCGGTTGACGGGCACGATGTCGGCAAGCTCGTCACCACGCTTCGCAACATGCGATTGCTGCCCGGGCCGCAGTTCCTGCACGTCGTGACCCAGAAGGGCAAGGGTTACGCGCCGGCGGAAGCCGACCCGATCAAGTGGCACGGCCCTGGTCCCTACGATCCGGCGAGCGGCACGCTGTTCAAGGAACAGGCCGGTGGCCCGACGTACTCGCAGGTTTTTGGCCAGTGGCTCTGCGACATCGCGGAGCAGGATTCACGCATCGTCGCAATCACGCCGGCCATGCGCGAGGGATCGGGCATGGTCGAGTTCGAGAAGCGCTTTCCGGATCGCTACTTCGATGTCGCGATCGCCGAGCAGCATGCGGTCACGCTGGCGGCCGGTCTCGCCTGCGACGGATTGCGACCGGTGGTCGCGATCTATTCGACCTTTCTGCAGCGTGCCTACGACCAGCTGATTCACGATGTGGCGTTGCAGCGCCTGCCCGTCGTTTTCGCGATCGACCGTGCAGGTCTCGTCGGCGGCGACGGCGCAACCCACCAGGGCGAATTCGACCTGTCGTACCTGCGCTGCATACCCAATCTCGTGGTGATGGCGCCGGCCGATGAGAACGAATGCCGGCAGATGCTGTACACAGCCGTCACGCAGGACCAGCCGGCTGCGGTGCGTTACCCGCGCTGCCGCGGGCCCGGCGTCGCCGTGGAGCGCACGATGCAGGCCCTGCCCCTGGGGCGCGCCGAAACGCGGCGCCGCGGCAGCAGTGGCCTTGCGTTGCTCGCATTCGGCACGATGGTGGCGGCGGCGGCAGGCGTGGCCGAGGCCCTCGACGCGACGCTCGTCAACATGCGATTTGTAAAGCCGCTGGACGAGGCACTGATCGCGGCCATCGCCGCGGACCACCGCGCCATCGTCACCCTCGAGGAGAATGTCGTTGCCGGCGGTGCCGGTTCGGCGGTCCTGGAATTCCTGCAGCGGATCGAATGCGGCATCCCGGTGCTGCAGATCGGCGTACCCGACGGCTTTGTCGAGCACGGCTCACGCGAGGACAATCTGGTTGCGGCGGGACTCGACGGCACGTCGATCAAGGCGGTTATCGACCGTTTCTGGCGCAGGCCCGGCATGCTGCGCGCGCAGCCTGCGGGTTAATCAGGACCGCTATGGTATGATTTCAAATCTGGCCGGCGGACCGGGTCCTGCCCAGGACGGACACCACTGATGAATGCGAAAACGGCGACCACCGCGGTCACTGCGGTCATCGACGACGTGCAAAGCCGCGCCGACACGCGCCGGCTGCCGATCAACCGGGTCGGCATCAAGGACATCTATCATCCGGTGCGCGTGAAGGACCGTTCGCGCGGCGAACAGCACACGATCGCGAATTTCAACATGTACGTTGCCCTGCCCCACAACTTCAAGGGCACGCACATGTCGCGATTCGTCGAGATCCTGAACGAGCACGAGCGCGAAATCTCGGTCGAGTCATTCAGCGAGATGCTTGCCCAGATGACTTCGCGCCTCGATTCCGATGCCGGCCACCTGGAAATGTCATTCCAGTACTTCGTGATGAAAAAGGCCCCAGTCTCTGGCGTCGAGAGCCTGCTCGACTACCGCGCGACACTGGCCGCCGAGCTCAAGAATGGCCGCACCGAGACCTGGCTGAAGGTGGTCGTGCCGGTCACGAGCCTTTGCCCCTGCTCGAAGCGGATCTCGGATTACGGCGCGCACAACCAGCGTTCGCACGTGACCATCGCCGCGCGAATTTCGGAGCATGTCTGGATCGAGGAGCTGATCGACATTGCGGAGCAGGAAGCCAGTTGCGAGCTCTACGGGATCCTGAAGCGGCCCGACGAGAAATACGTGACCGAGCGCGCCTACGACAACCCGAAATTCGTCGAAGACATCGTCCGCGATGTCGCGTTGAAGCTCAATGAGGACAAGCGCGTTCGCGCCTATGTGATCGAGGCGGAGAATTTCGAGTCGATCCACAACCATTCGGCATACGCGCGGATCGAGCGCGACAAGGATCAGCGCGGAGCGTGAGCCTCAGCTTGCGACGCGTGTATCGCCGCCCTGCAGCCGCGATATCAACGTCCTCAGGAACACCTTGTTGAAGCGCAACTGGCATGCCGATGACGCCTGCTCGAGCAGCGTCGCGCTGACCCTGAGGATCGTGACTTCCTCGTCGGCCACCACTGCGGCCTGGCGCTTGGCGCCGCGCAGGTAACTCGTCTCGCCGAAGCAGTCGCCGGCCTCGAGACGGCCGACCTTGAGCCCCTCGCGCTCGACCGAACAACACCCGGAGACGATCACGTAGAAGCGATCGTCGATGCCGCCCGCGCGCACAATCTCGTCGCCGCGGGCGTGCGTGTCCCAGCTGCCCGAACGCAGCACTTCCCAGATCTCGGCCGACGAGAAGTCGTGGAAGAACTTCAGGCGGCGCAACAGTGCGAAATGCTCCTGGCGATCGATGCGATCCGACTGCGCGCGCAGTTGCGCGTGCACACGCGCCATGGCTGCCGCGAACTCGGCGCCGTTCGGATAGCGCTTCGCGGGATCCTTGTCCATTGCGGTCGCGACTACGGTTTCGATGTCGGGCGGCAGGTCGGGACGGATGCCCAGCATCGGCGTCGGTGTCGCATAGACGATCTGGTGCAGCAGCTTGGCCAGCGAGCCGGCCCGGAATGGCCGGTTCCCGGTCAGTAATTCGTACATCACGGCGCCCAGCGAGTACAGGTCCGAGCGATTCGTCAGTTCCAGCGACTGGACCTGCTCGGGCGACATGTAGCTCGGGCTTCCCGCAATGCCCTCGATCCGCGAGATATCGGCGTCGGAGTGCAGCGCAATGCCGAAGTCGATCAGTCGCAGGTCGCTGTCCGTCGTCAGCATCAGGTTGCTGGGCTTGATGTCGCGATGGATGACGCCGCGCGAGTGCGCATAGTGCAGGGCCTTGGCGCATTTGAAGGTCAGCGCCAGCACGTCGTCCACCGGCAAAAGGTTGTCGGGGCGCGTGTAGGCCGCGAGTGTCCTGGCGCCGTGGATGAATTCGGTCACGACGTAGTAGAAGCCGCCCTCCTCGCCCGCGTCGTAGATCGGCATGATGTTCGGGTGCTGCAGCATCCCGACCATGTGCGCTTCGGACATGAACATCTTGCGCGCGACCTTGGCGCGCACGGGATCGTCGTCACCGATCACGCGATAGGCCTTGATCGCGACGTCGCGGCCGTAATAGGGGTCGTGCGAGAGGTAGACCGTGCCGGTCGACCCACGGCCGACTTCACGGATCACTTCGTACTTGCCGATGCGCTCGCCAATGACGGGTTCGCCGACCGTTGGCCCGCGTAGCGTCGGCACTGTTGCGGTAACGATGGCCGGCTCCTCCAGGGATGCGCGACGGGGCAAGAGCCACCGGTCGCCGCGAGAGGATATTTCGTCAAACCGGGCGGAACCGTGAAGCGAGTCGCGCTTCACCGGGGGCCATGGGGTCAGTCCGTGAAGTGGTCGAAACCGTGAACGAGGTCTCGCTCGGGCCCGGCGCCCTGCAGCTGCATGCCGGGCGTCGCGGTGATTTCGCCGATCAGGCTGACCGGCGTAAGCGGCGCCAGTCTCTCGATGCGGCGCCTGGCTGCGGCGGGTGCAGTGAACAGGAGTTCGTAGTCGTCGCCGGCCGATAGTGCGAACCGCACTGAAGCCTCTTCGCCGGCGGCTTCGATCAATGGCCTGGAGCGCGGCAGCCGCGGGCAATCGAGCCGGGCGCCGACGCCGCTCGCGCGGCAGAGCTTGGCAAGATCGCCCGCCAGACCGTCGGAAATGTCGATGCATGCGCTCGCGATTCCGCGCAAAGCCTGGCCAAGGCTGACGCGCGGCTCCGGCAGCAGGAATCTTCGCAGCAGTTCCTCGCGGGCAGCGCTGCCGGCCGCGAGCCTTGACTGAAGGATCGCGAGACCGGCGCCTGCATCCCCGGGTGTTCCGCTGATCCACAGGTCGTCGCCAGGTTTTGCGCCCGAGCGTGTCAACGCTTCACCGGGCGGCACCCATCCGCCGACCGTTACCGTGGCGGCGAGCGGACCACGCGTGGTGTCGCCACCGATCAGCGCGACGCCGAAGCGTCGCGCCAACTCGTCGAATCCGGCTGCGAATTCGGCGAGCCAGGACTCGTCCGCCGCGGGCAGCGTCAGGCCGAGGAGTGCCCAGGCGGGTTCCGCGCCCATCGCGGCGAGATCGCTGAGATTGACCGCGAGCGCGCGATGGCCGATGAAACGGCCACTGGTGTCGGCCGGAAAGTGCACGTCAGCCACGATGGTGTCGAGCGCAAGAACGAGCTCGGCGCCGATGCGCGGCGTCACGATAGCTGCGTCGTCACCGACAGAGAGCCTCACGTCGTCACGCACCGCGCCACGGCCGGTGAAATGGCGTCCGATCAGCTCGAACTCACCGGGCGGCATGCCGGGAAACCGTTGATGCGCCAAAGCTGATCAGGCGACCTCGCCTCGCTCCACGCCGCGATGAACGCGCGATGCCTTGTCCAGCACGGCATTGACGTAACGATGGCCGTCGGTGGCGCCAAAGCGCTTGGCAAGTTCCACCGCCTCGTTGATGACGACACGGTACGGAATGTCGGGACGCGTCATAAGTTCCCAGAGACCGAGATAGAGGATCGCGTGTTCGACAGGGTCGAGCCGCGCCGGTTCGATATTGGAATGATGACGCAGCTCTTCGTCCAGCTGCGCCGATTCGTCGCAGACCGCGGCGAGCGCCACGCGGAAGAACTCGGGATCCGCCCGTTCGAATGTCGGATCGGCGCTGAACTGCAGATGCAGCTCCTGCCAGGGTTGGGCACCCATCTGCCGCTGGTAGAGCGCCTGGATCAGCAGCTTGCGCGCGGCGCTGCGCGCCCGCGCCGAATTGGCCGTCGTGGTCGTCACGGTCGCTCGCCGAGCTTCTTCAGCAACGTTGCGAGCCGGATCGCCACTTGCGCGGCATCCGCGCCCCGATTGCCGGCCTTGCCGCCGGCCCGGTCCGCCGCCTGCTCGACGGTGTCGGTAGTCAGCACTCCGAACGCGACCGGCACCCCGGTATCGCCGGCCACGCGCGACAGCCCGGAGGCGCATTCGCCCGCGACGAACTCGAAATGCGCGGTCTCACCACGAATCACTGCGCCGAGCGCAATGATGGCGTGCGCCCGGCCCGATTCGGCGATCCTGCGCACCACCACCGGCAGGTCGAAGGCGCCCGGCACGCGCACGAGTTCGAGCAGCGCGAGTTCCGCGCCGTGGCGTCGGAGCGCATCCACGGCACCGTCAATCAGCCGCTCGACGACAAAGTCGTTGAAGCGCGCAGCGACGATCGTGAATTTCAGGTCGCGAGCCTGCAGGTCACCTTCAATGATGCGCAGCCCTTCCATGGGCGCAGTATACCGCCGCTGCGGCAGTCCTCAGTCCTCGTAGCCCGTGATCTCGAGCCCGAAGGCCGCAATCCCGTGCAGCTGCCGCGGCGCCGACAACACGCGCATGCGCGTGATGCCGAGATCGTGCAGGATCTGCGCGCCGATGCCGTGGGTCCGCAGCACCGATCCGCCCTCGTCGCTTTCCGCACCGCGCGTTGCCTGCGCGCCAAGTAAGCGCGCGGCCTCCAGAATCGCCGGCGGACTCTCGGGCGGACGCAGGACGACGACGACGCCGAAGGGCTCGCGGGCGATCCGCTCGAGCGCCCCGCGCAGCGTCCAGCCCGCATGCGCGGGCTTGAGCCCGAGATCGTCACGCAGCGTGTCATGCAGGTGCACGCGTACCAGCGGCGGCAGCGGGCCGCCGGGCGTGCCGCGCATCAGTGCGACGTGCAGCGCATCGTGCACGCGGTCGTCGTACCAGCACATGCGAAACGGCCCGAAATCGGTCTCGACGCGCTGGTCCGAGACACGTTCGATCGAACTTTCCTTATGCAGCCGGTAACGGATCAATTCGGCGATCGACCCGATTTTCAGGTGATGCAGCGCCGCGAAACGCTCGAGGTCCGGCCGGCGTGCCATCGTCCCGTCTTCATTGAGGACTTCCACAATCACCGCCGCCGGCTCGAACCCGGCAAGCCGTGCGAGATCGCAACCCGCTTCGGTGTGTCCCGCACGGGTCAGGACGCCGCCGGGCCGCGCCATCAGCGGAAACACATGGCCGGGCTGGCGCAGATGCTCGGGGCGCGCACCAGGCGCGACCGTGGTGCGTACGGTATGCGCGCGGTCCTGCGCCGAGATGCCGGTCGTGACGCCCTCCGCAGCCTCGATGCTGACGGTGAAGCTGGTACCGTGCCGGTCCGCGCCGTCGCTGACCATCAGCGGCAGACGCAGATCCCGGCAGCGTTCGCGCGTCAATGTCAGGCAGATCAGGCCGCGCCCGTAGCGCGCCATGAAATTGATGTCCTGCGCTCGCACGCAGGCTGCCGCCATGACGAGGTCACCCTCATTCTCCCGGTCCTCGTCGTCCATGACGATCACCATGCGGCCGGCGCGCAGTTCCTCCAGCAGTTCTTCGATCGCGTTCATCGCCGCCATTGTGCATCGAGCAGACGCTCGAGGTAGCGCGCCAGGATGTCGACCTCAAGATTGACCGGATCGCCCGCGTGCAGCGTGCCGAGCGTGGTTGCCGTCCGCGTATGCGGCACCAGGTTCACCTCGATCACGTGGCGGTGCACCGCGTTGACCGTCAGGCTTACGCCGTCGACGGTCACCGAACCCTTCGGCGCCATGTAGCGCGCGAGCGGCGGCGGTACTTCGATCGTGAGTCGGAGCGAACCCGCGTCCTCCCGGATTCCGGCGACCCGCGCCACGCCGTCGACATGGCCGGTCACATAATGCCCGCCCAGCGGCTCGCCGGCGGCGAGTGCCGGTTCAAGGTTGACTGGATCGTCGGGCGCCAGCGAACCGAGCGTCGTGTTCGTGAGGGTCTCACGCGAGACGCAGGCCGCGAACCCCCCCGAGTCGACACGCGCAGCCGTGAGGCAAACGCCCGCCACGCAGATGCTGTCTCCTTCGCGCCAGTCGCCGGTCGCCAGGCCGCAAGTGTCGACGGCAAGCGTGAGCGCGCCGTCGGCGTTCATTGCCGAGACGACGCGTCCGATCGACCTGACGATGCCCGTGAACACGGCCGCGGCGCCCCGTCAGGCCTCTGCCGGCCGCAGCGTAATCCGCAGGTCGCGGCCGACGCGGCGCAGGTCGGAGATCGAGAATTCCATGCGCTCCGCCATCGAAGCGACACCGGGTAGCAGGGTAAGCGGCCGCGCATCCGTACCGAGCAACGTCGGCGCGAAGTACAGGACCAGTTCGTCGACCAGCCGCGCTGTCAGCAGCGCACCGGCCAGCGTGGGGCCGCACTCTACCTGCAATTCATTGACCTCGAGGCCAGCCAGGTGCCGCATTGCCGCTGCAAGGTCGAGGCCCCCGGGGCCTGCCGGCAGGAGCGCGACGCTCGCGCCCGCGCCCTCGAGCGCCGCGCGTCGTGCCTTGTCTTCATTCACTGTCAGCACCAGCAGTCGGCCCGGCGGCGGCACGATTCGCGCCGATGGTGAAGTCCGAAGTTGCGTGTCCAGCACGACTCGCAACGGTTGTCGTGTCGCCTCTGGCAAGCGCACGTCGAGTCGCGGGTCGTCGGATAGCACCGTCGCCGACCCGGTCATCACGGCCGAGGAACGCGCGCGCAGGCGCTGCACGTCGGCGCGCGCGGCATCCCCGGTAATCCACCGGCTCTGACCGTTCGCGAGCGCCGTGCGGCCATCGAGACTCGCGGCCAGCTTCAAGCGCAGCCATGGCCTGCCGCGCTCCATGCGCGACAGGAAGCCGGGATTCAGTGCCCTGGCTGCCGCAGCGAGCAGGCCGCTCGTCACTTCGATGCCAGCTAGCGCGAGCCGCGCGGTACCGCCGCCACTCACGCGCGGGTTCGGATCACGGATCGCATAGCAGACTCGCCGCAGGCCTGCCGTGATCAGTGCATCTGCGCAGGGCGGCGTGCGTCCCTGGTGGCAACAAGGCTCGAGCGTGACGTAGGCCGTTGCTCCGCGCGCCGCCACACCCGCAACAGCAAGCGCGGCTGCTTCCGCGTGCGGGCCACCGGCCCGTTCATGCCAGCCCTCGGCGATCACGCGCTCGCCATCGGCGATGACACATCCGACCCGCGGATTCGGATCGGTGGTCCAGAGGCCTCGGCCGGCCAGTTCGAGCGCCCTGGACATGTGTCGCGTGTCCAGCCGGTCGCGCGCGTTCATTTCTTGTTCCGGGTCTCGCGGCCCTGACCCGGCAGCAACGACATCTGGCCGGCCGCGGGATCCTGCCGCTGCCGCTGACCCAGCTGCTCGATCTCCGCGCGGAATGCGTCGGCATCCTCGAATCGGTGATAGACCGATGCGTAGCGCACGTAGGCGACCTCATCGAGCTGGCGCAATTCCTCCATCACGAATTCGCCGATCGCCCGCGACGCGACCTCGCGCTCGCCCAGCACGCGCAGCCGGTGGCAGATTCGTTCAATGGCCAGTTCGACGTCGTCGCGCGCAATCGGTCTTTTCTCGAATGCCTTCATGATTCCAGCGCGCAGCTTGTCCTCGTCGAATGGCTGTCGAGTCTGGTCATTCTTGACCACCTGCGGCAACACCAGCTCCGCGGTCTCGAATGTCGTGAATCGCTCACCGCAGGCGAGGCACTCGCGGCGGCGGCGGATCTGATGGCCCTCACCCGCGAGGCGCGAGTCGGTCACCTTGGTATCTTCGTGATTGCAGAATGGGCAGTGCACTGCCTCGCTCCGGTCGCGCGCTCAGCCGTAAACGGGAAATCGCCCGCAGATTGCGAGCACCTGGCCGCGCACGTGCTCCACCACCGACTCGTCGCCCATCGCGTCCAGCACGTCCGCGATCCAGGAGCCGACCTGCCGGGATTCATCGAGACCGAAGCCGCGCGTCGTGATCGCCGGTGTGCCGATCCGGAGCCCGCTGGTGACGAATGGCGGCCGCGGATCATTTGGCACGGCATTCTTGTTGACCGTCATGTGCGCGCGGCCGAGCGCCGCATCGGCGTCCTTGCCCGTGTAGGCGCGGCCGATCAGATCGAGCAGGAACAGGTGATTGTCCGTCCCGCCCGACACGACGCGGTAACCGCGCCCAACGAGTTCGGCCGCCATCGTCTTGGCATTGGCGACGACCTGGCGCTGGTAATCCACGAAATCAGGCGATAGCGCTTCGAGGAACGCAACGGCCTTGGCCGCGATGACGTGCATCAGCGGGCCACCCTGTGTGCCCGGGAAAATCATGGAATCGAGTTTCTTGTGCAGCTCGGCATGCTCGCGCGCGAGGATCAGGCCGCCGCGCGGCCCCCGCAGCGTCTTGTGCGTCGTGGTCGTGACCACGTCCGCGATCGGCACCGGATTCGGGTAGACGCCCGCGGCGACGAGGCCCGCGACATGCGCCATGTCGACGACGAACCAGGCGCCGACCGCGTCGGCGATGCTGCGAAAGCGCTGCCAGTCGACGATCCGCGAGTAGGCCGAAAAGCCGGCGAGGATCATTTTCGGGCGGTGCTCCAGGGCCAGGCGCTCCACGCTGTCATAGTCGATCTCGCCGGTAGCCGGATCGAGCCCGTACTGCACGGCCTTGAACAGCTTGCCCGAGAAATTGACTTTGGCGCCGTGTGTGAGGTGCCCGCCGTGGTCGAGACTCATGCCCAACAGCGTGTCGCCGGGCTGAAGCAGCGTCAGATAGACCGCGGCGTTCGCCTGCGAGCCGGAATGCGGCTGCACATTGGCGTATGCGGCGCCAAAGAGTTTTTTTGCGCGATCGATCGCCAGTTGCTCCGCGATATCCACGTTTTCGCAGCCGCCGTAATAGCGCCTGCCGGGATAGCCTTCGGCGTACTTGTTGGTCAGGACCGTGCCCTGGGCCTCCATCACGCGCGGACTCGCATAATTTTCGGATGCGATGAGCTCGAGGTGCCGTTCCTGACGCAGCCGCTCGGCGCCGATCGCAGCGGCGAGTTCGGGATCGAACGCCTGGATTCTCATGTCGGGGCTGAACATGGTAGCCGCGCAGTCTAACCGAAAGCCCACTGGCTACTCCGCTTCGACGAAGGCCCGTACGACCCTGGTCCACGCGCGCGCGAGATTGCGCCGGTTGTAGCCGCCGCCGCCGACGCCGAGTATCCGCCCGGATGCAAAGCGGTCGGCGATCTGGCACAGCCGCGTCGCGGCATGCGCGTGCGCTTCCTCGGTCAGGCGCAGGTGCGTGATCGGATCACCCTCGAGGCTGTCAGCCCCGCACTGGAAGATCAGGAATTGCGGCCGGTGGCGCTCCAGATGCGCCTCGACGGCAGCCCAGGCCTCGAGAAATTCGGGATCGCCGGCGCCAGGCGGCAGTGGCAGATTCAGCTTCGTGCCGCGGGCCGATCCGGTGCCCGACTCCTCGCGGGCTCCCGTACCCGGGTACAGGAAGCGTCCGTCCTCGTGCAGGTCGGCGAATATCAGTGCCGGATCGTCCTCGAATCCGTAGTAGACGCCGTCGCCGTGGTGCGCATCGATGTCGACGTAGGCGATACGCGTGAGGCCATGCGCCTTCTTCAGGTGCTCGGCGACGACGCCGCAATCGTTGAAGACGCAGAAACCGGCGGCATGACCGCGCGAGGCGTGATGCAGGCCCGCGATCGGCACGAACGCGCGCCGGGCCTGACCCGTCATCAGCGCCTCGGTCGCGACCAGGGATGCGCCGACGACGTCGCAGGCGGCCTCGTAGATGCCTTTCCAGGCCGGGGTATCGCCGGCGTCCAGATAGCCCTCGCCGGTCAGGGAGCGCGCCTGGACCAGGTCGACATAGGCCGGCAGGTGAAACAGCTCGAGCTCGCTGCGCGTCGCAGGGCGTGGCGCGAGCGCCTCCACCCGGCGGTCGAGACCCTCCGCTGCGAGTTCGCGGACGAATGCGTCGTGCCGGTCGGATCCGAAGGGATGGCCATCGCCGAAGGCATAGCGGGCGATGCGCTCGCCGACCACAATGCAGGTACCCGTTCCGCCGCTGTTCGCCAAGTCAGCCGCCACGCTCAGGGAAACCGCCCGAAGCCTAGCACAGCGCCGCTGCGCTTCCCGGCTGGCGGCGCCGCGCCGCATCGCAGATAATCCGCGGCCCCCCGGACCAGCGCGGACGAACATTCAGCCATGGCCCAGTACATCTACACGATGATTCGCGTCGGCAAGGTCGTGCCGCCGAAACGCCATATCCTGCGCGACATCTCGCTGTCATTCTTTCCGGGAGCGAAGATTGGCGTGCTGGGTCTCAATGGTTCCGGCAAATCGACGTTGCTTCGGATCATGGCCGGCATCGACCAGGAGATCGAAGGCGAGGCCCGCCCGCAACCCGGCATCAAGATCGGCCTGCTGCCGCAGGAGCCGCAGCTCGACCCGGACAGCGACGTCCGCACGATCGTCGAACAGGCGATGAAGCCTGTGAAGGATGCGCTCGCGCGCCTCGAACAGGTCTACACCGCCTACAGCGAGGCGGATGCCGACTTCGATCGCCTGGCTGCGGAACAGGGCCAACTCGAGGCCTTCCTCGCAACCGTTGACGGCCACAATCTCGAGCGCCAGCTCGATGTCGCGGCCGATGCGCTCAGGCTGCCGCCCTGGGATGTGAAAATCAGCCAGCTGTCCGGCGGCGAACGGCGCCGCGTCGCGTTGTGCCGGCTGCTGCTGTCAAAGCCCGACATGCTGCTGCTCGACGAGCCGACCAATCACCTCGACGCCGAGTCGGTTGCATGGCTCGAGAAATTCCTCGAGCAATATCCGGGCACCGTGATCTGCGTGACGCATGATCGTTACTTCCTCGACAATGTCGCGGGCTGGATACTCGAGCTCGATCGCGGCTTCGGAATTCCCTGGCAGGGCAATTACACCTCGTGGCTCGAGCAGAAGGAACAGCGGCTCGCGCAGGAGGAAAAGCAGCAGGAAGGATTGCGCCGGACGCTCGCCCACGAACTCGAATGGGTGCGCGCCAACCCGAAGGCGCGCCAGGCCAAGAGCAAGGCGCGCCTGCGCCAGTTCGAGGAACTGTCCTCGGTCGAATTCCAGGCCCGCAACGAAACCAACGAGATCTACATCCCGCCGGGCCCGAGGCTGGGCGATCTCGTCATCGAAGTAGACAAGCTCCGCAAGGCCTATGGCGAGCGGCTGCTGATCGACGGCCTGTCATTCCGGCTGCCGCCCGGCGGCATCGTCGGCATCATCGGCCCGAATGGCGCCGGCAAGACCACGCTGTTCCGGATGCTCACCGGGGCCGAGCAGCCCGATGTGGGAACCATCCGCACCGGGCCGACCGTGCAACTCGCCTACGTCGGCCAGTCGCGCGACGTGCTCAACGACCGCAATACGGTCTGGCAGGAGATTTCGGGGGGGCTCGATATGATCCGGGTCGGGAACTACGAGACTTCGTCGCGCGGCTATGTCGGTCGCTTCAACTTCCGCGGCAACCAGCAGCAACAGCACATCGGTGATCTCTCCGGCGGCGAACGCAATCGCGTGCATCTCGCGAAACTCCTCAAGAGCGGCGCCAACGTGCTGCTGCTCGACGAACCGACCAATGATCTCGACGTCCAGACGCTGCGCGCGCTCGAGGAGGCGTTGCTGAATTTCCCGGGTTGCGCCGTCGTGATCTCGCATGACCGCTGGTTCCTCGATCGCATCGCCACGCATATCCTGGCGTTCGAGGGCGACAGCGAAGTCGCCTGGTTCGAGGGCAACTACCAGGACTACGTAGCCGACTTGCGGCAGCGCAAGGGGGAGCAGGCCGATCAGCCGCACCGCCTGCGTTACAAGCCTCTTCATATCTGACCCTGCCGCGGCATTTCGGCTAGACTGAAATCATTCGGACAGCCGGCGGGGGACAGGCATGGCCGTGTTCATCGACTCTGCGGGTCGCTTGCACCATGACCAGGACACCGGTCTGGCGCTGCACTGCCCGCATTGCCAGGTGCTCGCGCACATCACGCCCGTTTCGGTGCCCGACTTCAACGTGCTGCAGCTGCACAAGCCGAGCCACGTCGGACTTGTCTACCGTTGCGAGGCCTGCAACGCGCCGATATTCCTGCGCTTCGCGGTCAAGCTCTATGCAGGCAGCCGCGTCGAGCTCGCGCCGAATTTCGTCGAGTTGGAACGGTCGCGCGAGAAATTCAGCTTCACTCACCTGCCGGAAGACGCCGAGCTGCTGTTCAAGGAAGCACTCGCCTGCTTCTCGGCCGCCTGCTACAACGCATTCGCCTCGATGTGCCGGCGCGTCGCGCAATGCGTATTCGCCGATCTCGGCGAGGACGGCAAGCTGCAGCTTTTTGATGAACTGGCGAATATCCGCCGGCTGGCCGAACTCGACGACGACTCCTTCGCCGTCGTCAAAAAGGTGCTGTTCGAAGGGGACGCACAGGGCAGACCCGGGCCGCCGATGATCGACAATTTCCAGGCTGGCGTGCTGCTCGAGGTCATCAAGGACCTGCTGTACCAGGCCTATGTGCGCCGCGGCCGCCTGCAACAGGCGATGATGGTCCGGCGCTATTTCGCCGAGGACGCCAAATCAAAGGTCACGCCCCTGCCCGCGCGCGGTCCCGATCCGGGGCGCTCAGCCTAACCACACTCTCGCATTGCGGAATATCCGCATCCAGCCGCTGTCCTCCCCGGCCCCGGCCGGGCGCCAGGAATTCTGCGCGCTGCGAAACACGCGCTCCGGGTGCGGCATCATGATCGCGACGCGGCCGTCTTCCGAAACAAGCCCTGCGATGCCCTGCACAGAGCCATTCGGGTTGGCCGGATAGCGCGTCGCGACCGCCCCGTGATTGTCGACGAAGCGCATGACCGTCAGCGCCCTCGCCGCCTGTTCATCCGCGGCAGTCCTGAATTCGGCGCGGCCTTCGCCGTGCGCGACGGCGATCGGCAGCCTCGAACCCGCCATGCCGGCGAAGAACAGCGAATGCGATTCGCCGATCTCGACCAGCGACAGGCGGCCCTCGAACTGCTCGGAACGATTCCGCACGAAGCGCGGCCAGCACCCGGCGCCCGGGATCAGCGCGGAGAGCGCTGCGAGCATCTGGCATCCATTGCACACACCGAGAGTGAAGTTGTCGCTGCGCCCGAACCAGCCGGCGAACAGCTCGCGCGCGCGGTCATTGAACAGGATCGACTTCGCCCAGCCCTCGCCTGCCCCCAGCACATCGCCATAACTGAAACCACCGCAGGCCACGAGCCCGAGGTATCCGTCGAGTCGCTCGCCTCCCTGCAGGAGGTCGGTCATGTGCAGGTCCACAGGCGAAAAACCGGCGCGATCGAATGCCGCCGCCATTTCGACCTGGCTGTTGACACCCTGCTCGCGCAGGATCGCGACGCGCGGTCGCACGCCGGTTGCGATCATCGGCGCGGCGATGTCACCTTCGGGATCGAATGACGGCCGCCAGGACAGGCCGGGATCCGCTTCGTCCAGACGCGAAGCCTGTTCCTCGTCGGCACAGTCCGGGTCGTCACGCAATCGCTGCATGCGCCAGCTGGTCTCGGCCCAGACACCGCGCAGCCGCGTGCGGTCATCGTCGATCAGCGCACGGCCATTGGCGACGATGCGGATCTGGCGGCCACGCGTCGCCGTACCGATCAGGCGCGCGTGCCCGCCGATTCCATGCCGCGCCAGAATCTCGAGGACCGCGCCTGCATCGCCCTCGCACAATTGCAGGACTGCGCCAAGTTCCTCGCTGAACAGCGCCGCTACCGGGTCTGCGACAGCACCGAGATCGATGTCGAGACCCGCACGGCCCGCGAATGCCATTTCGAGCAGCGTGATCGCCACGCCGCCGTCGGAGCGGTCGTGATAGGCAAGCACGAGACCGGCGTCCATGAGCTCACGGATTGCCGCAAAGAATGCCGCGAGCACCGGCGGATCATCGAGATCCGGTGGCAGGTCGCCGATCCGGCCATGAACCTGCGCCAGGCAGCAACCGCCGAGCCGGTCACGACCGGCGCCGAGATCGAGCAGCAGAAGCAGCGTCGGATTCCGCGTCGTATCCAGCACTGGTGTCAGCGTGCGGCGCACATCCGCGACCGGCGCGAAAGCGGAGATGACCAGCGACAGCGGAGCGATCACCGAGCAATCGGTGGAATCCCGCCGCCAGGTGGACCGCATCGACAGCGAATCCTTGCCGACCGGAATGGCAATGCCGAGCGCCGGGCACAATTCCTCGCCGAGCGCGCGCACGGTGTCATACAGGTTTGCGTCCTCTCCCGGCTCGCCGGTGGCGGCCATCCAGTTGGCCGACAGGCGGACGTCCCGGATGTGGCGCACATCGGCCGCCGCGATATTCGTGATCGCCTCGCCGATCGCCATGCGCCCCGATGCCGGGCCATCCAGCAGCGCGATCGGCGGACGCTCGCCAATCGACATCGCTTCTCCGGTGTGACCGCGCAGGCCCGACAGCGTCACCGCGACATCGCTGACCGGCACCTGCCAGGGTCCGACCAACGGATCCCGGCTGATGAGGCCGCCGACACTGCGGTCGCCGATGGTCACGAGGAATCCTTTGTCGGCGATCGTCGGCAGCCGAAGAAGCCGCTCGAGGGCCTGCGCCGGATCGATGCCCGTCGCGTCGAATCCATCGCCTGCCCATGCACGACGACTTGCCACACGCCGCATGCGCGGCGGTCTGCCGAGTAACGCCGCGACCGGGATGTCCACTGGCCGCTGCCCGAACTGCGCGTCGTGCACCTGCAACTGGCCGTCGCCGGTCGTGCTTCCTATCACGGCGCAGGGGCAGCGCTCGCGGCGGCACAGAGTGAGGAACTCTTCGAGACGCCCGGGCGCGACCGCCAGCAGATACCGTTCCTGCGCCTCGTTGCACCAGATTTCGAGCGGGGACATGCCGGGCTCGTCATTCGGCACATCTCGCAATTCGATGCGCCCACCGCGCCGGCTGTGCGCGATGACTTCGGGCACCGCATTCGACAGGCCGCCGGCGCCCACGTCATGGATGATCAGGATCGGATTGTCCTCGCCCATCGCCCAGCATCGGTCGATGACCTCCTGGGCACGTCGCTGCATTTCCGGGTTGCCGCGTTGCACCGATGCGAAATCGAGTTGCTCGCTGCTCGCGCCGCTACCGAGTGACGACGCCGCGCCGCCACCCAAGCCGATCAGCATTGCCGGCCCGCCGAGCAGGATCAGGCGGGCACCGACCGGCACCTCGCGCTTAGCGACGTGCATGCGCCGCACATTGCCGAGGCCGCCGGCGATCATGATCGGCTTGTGATAGCCGCGGATGACGCCGCCGGGATCGGACGGCAATCTCATTTCAAACGTGCGGAAGTAGCCGAGGATCCCCGGCCGACCGAATTCATTGTTGAAGGCGGCTGCGCCGATCGGTCCGTCGAGCATGATGTCGAGCGCCGAAGCGATGCGCGGCGATCGGCCGTTGTCGAGTTCCCAGGGCTGCTCGAATCCCGGTATCCGCAGATTCGATACCGTGAATCCCACCAAGCCGGCCTTTGGCTTCGCCCCGAGCCCGGTCGCGCCCTCATCCCGTATTTCGCCGCCCGATCCGGTGGCCGCCCCCGGAAACGGCGAAATTGCCGTCGGGTGATTGTGGGTCTCCACCTTGATCAGGATGTCGGCCGGCTCGTCGTGCCATTGATAGCGGCGATCGGCCGCGCCCGGGAACAAGCGGCTTGCGATCGGACCCGCAATGACGGCTGCGTTGTCGCTGTAGGCGGACAGCACGCCGTCGGGGCTTCGATCGCGCGTGTGACGGATCATCGCGAACAGCGATTTTTGCTGCGTGACTCCGTCGATGACCCAGTCGGCGTTGAAGATCTTGTGACGGCAATGCTCGCTGTTCGCCTGCGCGAACATCATGACCTCGACATCCGTCGGATCCCGCCCCATGCGCACATAGACATCCGCGAGGTAGTCGATCTCCTCCGTCGACAGGGCGAGCCCGAGTTCAGCATTGGCGCGTGCGAGCGCCGCTGCCGGTGCGGAGCCGAGCGCAATGCTCGCCATCGGTCGCGGTTCATGCGATTCGAACAACCGCGCGGCGCCGGCGGGGTCCGTCAACACCGCCTCGGTCATCGGATCATGCAGCGATGCGGCGAGAACCGCGAGCTGAGCCGGCGCAAGCACGGTTTCCGATTCGAACCGCCACAGCCTGCCGCGCTCGATGCGCCTGACAAAATCGAGACCGCAGACATGCGCGATATCGGTCGCCTTGGACGACCACGGCGAGATCGTGCCCGGCCGCGGTCCGGTCAGCAGCAGCTGTCCGCCGCCGGCCGCTTCGGTCAGACGTGGATCATGGTCGAGCAGGCGTTCCAGGATCCGCAACTCCTCGGCTGCGGGTACTCGCGAGTAATCGACGAAATGGCGGTAGTGAACCTGCACCCGCCGCATCGACGGCGCTGCGCGGCGGAGTGACGCGAGGAGTCTCTCGAGGCGGAAATCGGAGAGTGCGGGAGCGCCTGCGAGTTCCAGCATCGAGCGCCGTCAGCGCTTGGCGCCCGGGTCGGTGCCGGCGGGGTACATCGGGACCGGGAACTGGGTGACATTGCCACCCTCGAGCGCGCTGATCTTGCTGACGCCCTGCTTGCGCACCTCGTCGATGCGGATGATCGAGTGCAGCGGCAAGTAGCTGCGCTTGACGCCTGCGAATTCGGTCTGGATGCGCTCCTCAGCCGGATCGACCACGACACTGCTGCGCTCGCCGAACACCAGCTCCTCGACCTCGATGAAGCCAAACAGCCCGCCATGGCTGACTTTGCGGGCGTAGATCTCGTAGATCTTGCCCTGATTGACGAACATGACTTTGAATATGTGACTTGCGGCCATGATCCGGGTGGGGGTCGTCCTGCCGTGGCCGCGCTATTATACCGGTCCAGTCAGGCGTGATGCGGCGGCCGGAGTCCATCGGCCGCCCGCTCCGGGGTCTTTTGATGGCGCTCAGGTTGAAGATTGTCAGCGACAACGCCGCATCAGCCGGCGAGCACTCGCACTGGACCTTCGGCGTCAATGGCGGGCGCATCGGGCGCCAGGGCAGCAATGACTGGGTGCTGCACGACACGGATCGCTACGTTTCAGGGCGGCACGCCGAGATCGAGCACCGTGGCGGCACCTGGTGGGTGCGTGATCTCAGCACCAACGGCACATTCATCAATGATTCCGACGAGGCACTCGGGCCGCAACGCGTGCATCGGCTGGAGAATGGCGACCGAATCCGGATCGGTGAGTACGACATCGAGGTCGAGATCTCCGGCGGCAACGACTTCCCCGCCAATGAGGCGCAGCCGATCAGCGAGGAAGACCTCGATGCCTCCTTTGAGGTCAAGTCCTTCCTTACGACCGGCAGGCGTGAACGCGATTCGCGTCCGCGCCGCCGCCCGGATACCGCCGCAGGCACACCGCCGGCCTCCGCACCGGCCCCGACTCCGGTACTGCCACCCGCGCAGACACCCTCCGGCCGTGCCCGCGATGAACAGGACCTGTGGCCGGGACTCGTTGCGCTGTGCAAGGGCGCGGGCATCGACCCGCGCGCGCTGCCCCCGGAGTCTCGCATCGAGGCCCTGCACCAGGCCGGCCAGTTGTTGCGTGAAACGCTGGTGGGCTTCACCGAACTCGCACGCACCCGCGCCGATTTCGCGAGCGAATTCGGCATCGCCTCGGGCGCGCGCCGCCGTGATGCGACGAGCCCGCTGGTGCAGATCTCCGCAGTCGAGCCACTGCTTGAAATGATGCTTGCCGGCCGTGGGCCCGGGGAGGCGCGGGCGGTCGACGAGATCCGCGGGCAGTTCGCGCGCGCAAGGCATCATGAGATTGCGGTTTCGGCGGCGCTGCGGGAGGCGCTCGCGGCCGTGTTCGAAAAACTCGACCCCGATGAGCTTGAGGCCCAGCTCGGCCGTCGCGCCCAGGGTACGGCGACCGCCGAAATGCAGTTGCGCCTGTGGAACCGGTATCGCGAGTTGTTCCGCGCGACGGTGCAGACCGGTGATGCGGGGCTGCCCGCGGTATTTCTGGTGGCCTTCGCCCGCGCCTACGAATCGATCACCTCGGGCGGTAATGCGCGGACCGCGGGTCAGCAGGACTGAACCTGGCGGAGAGGGTGGGATTCGAACCCACGAATACCTTTTGGGTATTACTGGAATTCCAGTCCAGCGCCTTCGACCGCTCGGCCACCTCTCCGGGGCTGCGAAGCCTACCGGACGACCGTGGGTGCGGCAACCGGCTGCGTGTCAGCCGGCTGCGGGCTTCGCGCCGTAGCTCGGCGGGTGGTCGAGACAGCGCCCTTCGCTGCCAGGGACCTGCGGCGCACTGACGGTCGGAATGTGCATGGCATTGCGGGAGTCGGGGGCGATCGCGCCATCCGGCACGCGCAATGGCGGTGAGTCCGGTGCGGACTGGTACGGCTGGGCCTTGTCGCAACCCGAATAGGCATCGGGCAGCAGATTGCACGCGCCGGCGAATACGCAGACTGGCAGCAGTAACAACAATCTTGCCCGCTTCATTTGTTTCCTCATTCGACGACTCCTGCCCGACGCATGGCTTCGAGCATCGTCCCATGATGTGTCTCCGCCAGCCAGGTCAGCGGCAGGCGGATTCCGGCACCGATCAGGCCCAGCCGCTCAAGCGCCCATTTGGCCGGAATCGGATTCGCTTCGACGAACAATGCCCTGTGCAGACCGGCAAGACGGTCATCGAGTTCCCCGGCCTGCGCCTGATCGCCCGCGAGCGCCGCCTCGACCATTTCGCGCATCAGCTTTGGCGCAACATTTGCCGTGACCGTAATGACGCCCTGCGCGCCGCCCCGGATCAGGTCCCGGCAGGTCGCGTCGTCACCTGAAAGCAGCAGGAAGTCATCCCCACAGCGCGCAAGGATTTCGGCACCGCGCTCGACGCTGCCGGTCGCCTCCTTGATCCCAATGATCTGCGGGTGCGTGGCGAGCCGCTCGACGGTCTCCGGCAACAGGTCGCAGGCAGTCCTGGATGGCACGTTGTAAAGGATCAGCGGCACACTCGCGGCGTCGGCGACCAGGCTGAAATGGCGGTACAGGCCTTCCTGTGGCGGACGATTGTAATAGGGCGTCACGACCAGCACGCCGTCGACGCCGAGTTCGCAGGCGGCGCGCGTCCTTTCGACGGCCTCCGCCGTCGAATTACTGCCGGTGCCCGCAATGACCGGAATTCGGCCACCGATGCGCTGGACGGCGATCTGCAGCAATTCCGCGGTCTCGGCGGCCGACACAGTGGCGGACTCGCCGGTCGTGCCACAGATGACGATGCCATCGCTGCCCTGCCGGCCATGCCAGTCGAGCAGCCGCCCGAACGCGACATGGTCCACTTCGCCCGATTCCGTCATCGGCGTCACCAGCGCGACCAGGCTGCCGCGAAACATTGCACCTCCAGCCGAATGGCCAGCGGAGGCGGGATCGTACTGGCGTGTGGCTCGCCGGCGCAAGCGAGCGCGGGGGCCGGCGTATCATCGTCATGCCGATCCCGGTAGACTGCGGTCGTCATCCCCGTTCTTTCCCGCATGAAACAGTTCATCGCAATCTCGGCCATCGGCAACGACCGCATCGGTCTGGTCCACGACCTTTCGAAGACCGTCGCCGACTGCGGCGGCAGCATCAGCGAGAGCCGAATGACGGCGCTTGGCTCGGATTTCGCGATGTTGCTGCTGGTCTCGGGGAATTGGCACTCAATCGCCAGGATCGAGACCGAGCTGAACAAGCTGGCGGAGACATCCGGCATGACGATCCAGGTGCGCCGGACCGCCGAGCGCGCGGCGCGCGAGGACATGATTCCCTACTCCGTCGATGTGGTCTGCCTGGATCAGGCCGGCATCGTCTCGGCGGCCTCCGGATTCTTCGCGGCGCGCGGAATCGACATCGGCGAGCTTTCGACGCGTGGCTACGCCGCGGCGCACACTGGCGCGCAGATGTTTTCCGTCTATATGATCATCAATGTGCCGGCACGCATCCATGTCGGCGCATTGCGCGAAGAATTCATGGATTTCTGCGACCAGATGAACCTCGACGCGATTCTCGAGCCAGTCAAGAATTGACCGCTGCGGACGGTAACGGGGTCCAGCCATCGCCATGACCACGATCAGCGTCGGCCGGAAAGTGCAGGACTTCGTCATCCCGACGACTGGCGGAAATTTCCGGCTCAGCGACCAGCGCGGCGGCAACGTTGTTATTTATTTCTATCCCCGTGACAACACGCCCGGTTGCACGCTCGAGGGCAGCGATTTCCGCGACCTCGCCCCCGCATTCCGGCGCGCGCGCACGATGACCCTCGGCATCTCCACGGACACGCTGGAGTCGCACCACAAGTTCCAAGAGAAGATGCGCTTCCCGTTCCCGCTCGGTTCCGACGAGGACCATGCCATCGCGGCGCGGTTCGCGGTCTGGAAGCAGAAGAACATGTACGGCCGCAAAACGATGGGGGTGGAGCGCAGCACGTTTCTGATCGACGCTGAAGGCATCCTGCGTCAGGAATGGCGCAAAGTCAGGGTGGCCGGGCACGCCGAGCAGGTCCTGGCGGCAGTCCGCGAGCTGTGACACCGATATGCTGAAAAGCCGCCCTGCAAAAGGCGCCCGGCGCGCGTTCGTGCTGGACACCAATGTGTTGATGCACGACCCGGCGGCGATCTTCCGCTTCGAGGAACACGACATCTACCTGCCGATGGGCGTGCTCGAGGAACTCGACGCCGGTAAGAAGGGCCTTTCCGAATCCGCGCGCAATGTCCGGCAGGTCAGCCGCTTCCTCGACGAGCTGATGGCAAATGCGACCAAGGAGCAGATCGACCGCGGCCTCGAGCTGCCGGTGGGCCGCAGCGGCAATCACGGCAAGAAACCACCGAGCGGACGGCTGTTTTTCCAGACACGGCGGCTGGCGGCCGGTCTCCCGGACACGCTGCCCGGTCATGGCATAGACAACGCGCTGCTGGGTTACACGCTCGCGCTGCAGTTGGAGATGCCCGGCACGCGCGTGACGCTGGTGTCGAAGGATATCAACCTGCGAATCAAGGCCGCAATACTCGGCGTGCAAGCGGAGGACTACTACAACGATCGCACGATCGAGGATGCCGACCTGTTGTTCACCGGAGTGACCGGGTTGCCCGCGGACTTCTGGGAAACGCACGGCAACAATGTGGAGTCCTGGCAGGAACAGGCGCGCACCTTCTACCGGGTCCGGGGCCCGCTGGTGCGCGAGTGGCAGCCGAACCAGTTCCTGTTCGACGGCGGCGGCGATTCCTTCGAGGCGATCGTGCGCACGGTCGAGGACGACGTCGCCAAGCTCGAGTTGACGCAGGACTACCGCAGCGAGCGGCACGCGATCTGGGGCATCACTGCGCGCAATCGCGAGCAGAATCTCGCGTTGAACCTGCTGCTCGACCCTGAGATCGACTTCGTCACGATCCTGGGCCCGGCGGGAACCGGCAAGACACTGCTGACGTTGGCGACCGGGCTGATGCAGACGCTCGAGACCAATCGTTTCAGCGAAATCATCATGACCCGTGTGACGATCCCGCTGGGCGAGGACATCGGATTCCTGCCGGGCACTGAAGAGGAGAAGATGGAGCCCTGGATGGGCGCGTTGATGGACAACCTTGAGGTGCTCACACAGAGCCAGGATGGCGGCAGCTGGGGCCGCGCCGCAACGCAGGATCTGCTGCGCCATCGCATCAAGATCCGCTCGCTCAACTTCATGCGCGGGCGGACATTCCTGAACCGATACCTGATCCTGGACGAGGCGCAGAATCTGACTTCAAAGCAGATGAAGGCCCTCGTGACCCGCGCGGGCCCCGGCACAAAGCTCGTCTGCCTGGGCAATATCGGCCAGATCGACACGCCCTATCTGACCGAGACGACATCGGGCCTGACCTACGTCGTCAACCGCTTCCGGGGCTGGCTGCACGCGGGTCATGTGACACTGGTGCGCGGCGAGCGCTCGCGGCTGGCCGATTTCGCCTCTGAAGTGTTGTGATCGGCGCGGGCGCGAACCAAAGGACGCTCGGGCAGTCGAATCCACTTTGCCAGGAACGATCGTGATGCGCGCGACCAGAATCCTTCTGCCCCTGCTATTGACGATCCACGGCACCGCCGTTCAGGCGCAGCTGCCGGGCGGCGACCTGCCGGACATCGGCACGCCGGCCAGCACGACCTTGTCATTGGTGGACGAATACAAGATCGGGCTGATGATCGTGCGCAGCCTGCGCGACGCCGGGCAGATCGTTGAGGACCCCGAGATCAACGAGTACCTGCAGACGCTCGGCATGAGCCTGGCCAGCAACGCGCATGAAGGCGCGCATCGCTTCACATTCTTCGCGGTCAAGGATTCCGGCATCAATGCATTCGCTCTGCCCGGCGGTTTCATCGGTGTCAACGCCGGCCTGGTGAAGGCGACTCGAAACGAGAGCGAACTCGCCGGTGTGCTGGCGCACGAAATCGCGCATGTGACCCAGAGGCATATCGCGCGCTCAGTGCAGAATGCGGGCCGGGCCAACCTGGCTTCGGCCGCGGCCATTCTCGCCGCCATACTGATTGGCGCGACGACCGGGATGTCAAGCGATGCGGTACTGGGGACCGTCACCGCTGCGCAGGGCTTGGCGGCCCAGCAGCAGATCAATTTTACGCGTGCAAATGAGACCGAGGCGGACCGGGTCGGCATCGGCATCCTGGCCGCGGCGGGCTTCGATCCGGGCGGAATGCCGGACTTCTTCTGGACCCTGCAGCAGCGCGGCGGCAGCGCCGGCCGCAACATTCCGGACCTGCTGCGCACGCATCCGGTCACGACGGAACGCATTGCCGAGACCCGCGATCGCGCCAACAAGCTCGACCGGCCGCGTCACGAGGACAGCACGAGCTACACGCTTATCCGCGAGCGGTTCGCGGTCCAGTCATTGCCGCCTGAAGCCAATTTCCGCGACCTTTACCACAATGCCCAGAGTGCAGACCTGCCATCGAACGACGGGGAACTGTATGGCCGCTCGCTCGCGCTGATGAGGTCCGATGCCCCCGAGCAGGCAATCCCGATCCTGCAGGACCTGCTCGCGCGGCGGCCCGATGTCACGCTTTACCATGCAGCGCTTGGACAGGCCTTTCTCGCATCGGGACGAATCGATGCCGCCAGGATGACACTGGAAAAGGCGATCAGCCTGTTCCCGCGCAGCGTCCCGGTCACCATGCGCCATGCCGAGGCGCTGATGCGCGATGGCGACCCGAAACAGGCGCACATCGTGCTGCTCGACTTGTTCAACAATGTCCCGCCCACGCCAGAGCAGGCCCGATACACCGCACTCGCCGCGAATGCCGCGGGCGATGTCGCCGATGCCTATTACTACATGTCCGAATACCACGTCATCAGTGGCGACCTGGCGCTTGCAATCGACCAGCTGCGGCTCGCTCAGGCGGTGCCCGGCCTCAATGACGTGCAACGCGAGCGCTTCGACGCGCGCATCCGCGAGTTGCAGGAATACCTGCCAAAGGGCCGGCGCGCCCGCGAGGTCGCCGGCCCCAAGAATCCGCACCCGGAGGACGGCCGCTCAAGCCAGAATTCCGCGAACCGGGTAACTCACGGAATCGCTGCATGACGGTCGAAATCCGCATGAGTCTCTTGACCGCCACGCTCGCGCTTTCACTCGCAGGCTGCGCGACCACGCAGCAAGCCGTGCCGGAGGATCCCTGGGAGAGCTTCAATCGCGGCTCCCAGCGCTTCAATGACGCGCTCGACCGCGCCGTGTTGAAGCCCGTGGCGAAGCGCTATCGCAGACACGTACCGCGGGTGATCCGGACCGGCGTCAGCAACCTGCTCGGGCACCTGGAGTTTCCGACCACCATCGCCAATGACCTGCTGCAACTGAAGCTGCGCGACACGGCCGCCGACATCGGACGATTTGCGCTGAATTCCACGCTCGGAATCGGCGGCTTGCTGGATCCCGCCACCCGGGTCGGCATCCCGCGCAATGACGAAGACTTCGGCCAGACGCTGGGCCGCTGGGGAGTACCGGCTGGGCCGTACATCGTGTTGCCGCTGCTCGGACCATCGACATTGCGCGATACGCCGGCAATTGCGGTGGACAGCCAGACCGACCTGCGCGTTCAACTGAAGCTCGACACCGGCGCGCGTGTCGCGCTCGGCGTGCTGACCGTCGTGGATCGCCGTGCGTCGTTCCTGAGTACCGATGCCACACTTGACAGCGCCTTTGACCGCTATGCCTTCATCCGCAACGCATGGCTGCAACGCCGTGAATACCAGGTGCGCGACGGGGATGTGCCAGAGGAGGCACCACTCGAAGTCGAGCCGGAGATTCCCTAAGCGGTTTCGAGAAATTGCGCGAGATCGCTGATGCCGGCCAGCGCGCCGAGAACGGGCGGTACATTGCGGTAGACGACGGCGCGCCCGCTGCTCCGGGCAGCGACCGACCACTCGACCAGCAGCGCAAGCCCCGCGCTGTCCACGCGCCCGACCTGCGAAAGATCGATCTCGGCACGCGCATCCGCGCCAAACGCCGCGGCGCCTTCCACGAGCAATCGCGCCGCATTGTCAAACAGCAGGTCACCGGACAGGGTCCAGCGCCCCTGCCCCAGACTCGCGAGCCCTGTCTGCTGCTGCTGCATCGGTTCAGCCGGCCCGTGGGTCGTCGCCACGCCGGTTCTCAGTCTCGAGACGCTCGATGACCGCATCGAGTCCACGCTGGTCGACTTCCGCACCGACGTCATTGCGCAGGTTGCGCACGTAGGAGATGCCTTCGATCGTGACGTCCCAGGCCTTCCAGCCGGCAGGCGTCGCACGCATCGAATAGTTGACCGGCACGCGCGTTCCGTCGCTGCGTTTTACTTCGGTCCTGACTGTCGCCTGGCCGGTCGCCAGATCGCCGCGAAATGGCAGCAGTGCCATACGATCGGCGGTAAATTCAGCAAGCGCAGACCCGTAATTACGCAACAAGGACTGGTAGAACGCGTCGATGAAGCGCTGACGCTGCGCGGGTGTCGCGTCGCGCCAATGCTTGCCGAGCACGAGCCTGGCCGAGTAGTCCGTGTCGAAGCTCGGCAGCAGGATCTCGTCGACGAGCCGTCGGACCCGCGCAAGATCACGTTTTGCGGCGGCGCGATCCGCGTCCAGGGCTTTCAGCAGCCGCGTAGACGTCGTCTCGATCAGTTCCTGCGGCGCCGGTCCCGGCGCGTTGTCTGCCGCGACAACGACACCCGCGAGCATCAGTAACCCGAGCACGAGGCCGCAAGCAGCAACGAAGCGTCCTGTCATGGTGTCGATGCCTCCGCCGGTGGATCTGTCTGCTCGTCGGCCGCTTTGGAAAACAGGAACTTGCTGATCAGGTTTTCGAGCACGATCGCCGATTGGGTGAACTGCATTTGATCGCCTTCGGCCAGAAAGGTTTCCGAGCCACCTGGCCCGATTCCGATGTACTGGCCACCCAGCAAACCGGCGGTAAAGATGCCGGCATCGCTGTCCTCGGGTATGCGATCGAAATGGCTGTCGATGCGCATCGTGACACGGGCCTTGTACTCGTTGAAGTCGTATTCGATCCCTTCGACGCGGCCGATCGTCACGCCGGACATCGACACCGGTGCGCCCGGCTTCAGGCCGCCCAGCTGCTCGAATGACGCAAGCAGGCGATAGCCTCCGTCGCCGAGGCCGAATTCACGATTCGTGATCTGCGTGACCAGAAAAAACAGCGCCGAAAAACCGAGCAGCACGAACAGCCCGGTCCCCAGCTCGATGGCGCGCGTTTGGCGCATGGCATCTCTCCTTTACAGCATTGCCGCCGTCAGCATGTAGTCGAGCAGCAGCACGACGACCGAGGAAATGACCACGGTGCGCGTCGTCGCCCTGCCGACCCCTTCTGCCGTCGGCACCGAATGATATCCCTCATAGACCGCGATCAGGCTGCAGGCGACCCCGAACACGCAGCTCTTGACCACGCCCTCCATGACATCGCCGAACTCGACCGTCGAGCGCATCTGCGACCAGAACTGGCCGGCATCGACGCCCATCAGCTGAACACCGACAAGCTGTGCGCCGAAAATCCCGATCATGCTGAAGATCGCGGCGAGCAGCGGCATCGACAGCACGCCGCCGAGGAAACGCGGCATCACCACGCGCCGCACGGGATCGACCGCCATCATCTCCATCGCCGCCAGCTGATCGGTCGCCCGCATCAAGCCGAGTTCCGAGGCGAGCGCGGTGCCCGCGCGACCCGCAAACAGGAGCGCGGTGACGACCGGGCCGAGTTCCTTCAGGAGTCCGAGCGCAGCGGCCGAACCCAGCGATTCCTCCGAGCCAAATCGCTCGAGCAGGTCAAAGCCCTGCAGGCCGAGCACCATGCCGACAAACAGGCCGGACAGCATGATGATCACGAGCGACAGCGCGCCCGCGTTGTGCACCTGCTCGACGACCAGGCCAAAGCGCAGCAGCGCGCGCGGCAATTCCCTCAGGAGCCGCACGCCGAAAAGCGTATAGGCGCCGAGTTCCTGCAACGCGATGCGCAGGCTGTGCAGCAGTTCGCGGGTCAGTGAGGCCAGCATTCAGCGCAACTGCCGCAGCTGCTCGAGGTAGTCGGGCGCCGGATAGTGGAATGGCACCGGCCCGTCCGGGAACCCGTGCATGAACTGGCGGACCTCCTCGCGCGTATCAGTCGCAAGCGCCGACGGCGGCCCCGCCGCGATGACCCGGCCACCCGACAGCAGGTAGGAAACGTCGGCTATTGCCGACAAGTCGTGGACATCGTGCGAGACGACGATGCTGGTCAGCCCCAGCGTGTCGTTCAGCCGCCGGACCAGGCGCAGCACGACGCCCAGCGAGATCGGATCGAGCCCGACAAATGGCTCGTCGTAGATCAGCAGTTGCGGATCCATGACGATCGCGCGGGCGATCGCGACACGACGCGCCATGCCCCCCGACAATTCCGCAGGCATCAACCGGTACGCGCCGCGCAACCCGACGGCCTGCAGCTTCGCCAGGACCACGTGGCGCAGCAGGCTCTCGGGCAGGCGCGTGTGTTCGCGCAACGGAAACGCGACATTCTCGTAGACGTCGAGATCGGTCAGCAGCGCACCATTCTGGAACAGCATGCCCATGCGGCGGCGCATCCGGTAGATCCCGGCCCGCGGCAAGCTTGCGACATCCTGGCCATCGACCTCGACCACGCCGCGATCCGCCAGCAGCTGCCCGGTGATCAGGCGCAGCAGCGTGGTCTTGCCGGTGCCGCTCGGGCCCATGACGGCCGTGACAGAACCGCGTTCAATGTCGAGATCGACGCCGGCAAAGATGGGGCGATTTGAGACGGAATAATGCAGGCCGCGCACACGCACGAGCGCGTCACGCGCAGTGGCGGATGGTTCGCGACCCTGATTGGCGGGCACGATCCGGTTCCGCAGCCTCAGGCCGCGGCCTGTTCCATCGCGGCGTCGTAGCTTCCGTTACGGGCCAGCCCGTTCAGTCGCGCGCGGCGCAGGAATGTTCGCTGCGCGGCGGCGACATTGGACACCTCGCCGCGCCAGGCATCGAGCGTGCTCTGCTGCAACGCACGGCCATAGCTGAAGGACAGTTGCCACGGCAGGGCGCCGGCGCGATTCATCAGCGACAGATGCAGTGTCGCCTCCGCTTCGCTCTGGCCGCCGGACAGGAACGCAATTCCGGGCACCGCGGCCGGGACCCGGCGCCGCAGGCAGCGCAACGTGGCGTCGGCGACCTGCTGCGGAGCGGCCTGGACCGCGCACTTCTTGCCGGCGATGACCATATTCGGCTTCAGCACGATGCCCTCGAGATGCACGCGCTGCATGAACAGCGCATTGAAGACGGTCGCGAGTACCGTGTCAGTCACTTCCTCGCAGCGTTCGATCGTGTGATTGCCGTCCATCAGTACTTCGGGCTCGACGATCGGAACGATTGAGGCTTCCTGGCAGAGTGCCGCGTAGCGCGCGAGGGCCTCCGCATTGGCTTCAATGGCGAAACGGGTCGGGATCCCGGCACCGATGTCGATGACTGCGCGCCATTTCGCGAAGCGCGCTCCCAGGCCACTGTATTCCGCGAGACGCTCGCGTAGCCCGTCCAGTCCTTCGGTGATGGTCTCGCCCGGGAATCCGGCCAGTGGCTTCGCGCCGGCGTCGACCTTGATGCCGGGCAGGATGCCGCGCGACGCGAGCAGTTCCGGGAACGGCCTGCCATCCGACGACTTCTGGCGAAGTGTCTCGTCAAAGAGGATCACGCCCGAGATGTACTTTTCGGCACCGGGCGCCGTGAACAGCAGGTCACGGTAGGCGCGCCTTGATTCGGGGGTCGATTCGAGCTTGATCTTGTCGAACCGCTTCTTGATCGTGCCGGACGATTCGTCCGCCGCCAGGATGCCCTTGCCGGGCGCCACCATCGCGGCTGCGTTCGATTCCAGTGCCACTTTTTCCATGAATCCGGGTCCTCGGGCGGGGAGCACGGAAGGATAGCAGAGCGCCAATACCCCCTACCCTTGGGGACGTAATAGTACTAAAATCGTACTGTATACCCGCGGACCCTGGAGCGAGCCTATGTTGCGCATCAGCCGGCTGACCGATTACGCGACCGTCATCCTGGCAAGCCTCGGCGGCGGCAGCCTGGCGAGCGCTGCCGACATTGCTGAGCGCACCCACATCGGCCTGCCCACCGTCAGCAAGCTGCTGAAGGAATTGCAGCACGCCGGGCTCGTGAAATCCGTGCGCGGGGCGCGCGGAGGCTACCAGCTTGCGCGGCCCGCCACTGGGATCAGCGCCGCTGACATCATCGATGCAGTCGAAGGCCCCGTCGCGCTGACCGAATGTTCGAGCGGCAGCGGTCTGTGCGGCATCGAGACGACCTGCACGGTCGGCCACGGCTGGCAAGGCGTCAGCCAGGCGATCCGCCGCGCCCTGATCGGCATCAGTCTGACGGATCTCACGAGCCGCGCGGGCGATTTCCCGACACCCGACCTGCGCCGGCCTGCGGCGCGCGGCGAGTGGCGGCCCCTGGTGCGCGGCTGAGGCTCGCGGGCACCAGCATGACAAGCAACCAGCAGGAACTGGAATCACTGGTCGGCCGCAAGTACCGGTACGGCTTCGTGACCGACATCGCGAGCGATACCGTCCCGCCGGGCCTCAGCGAGGATGTGATCCGGCTGATTTCGACGAAGAAGGGCGAGCCCGCGTTCATGCTCGACTGGCGGCTCAAGGCCTACCGGCGCTGGCTCAAGATGACCGCGCCCGCCTGGGCCCACGTTCATTACCCGCCGATCGATTTCCAGGACATTTCCTATTACTCGGCGCCGAAACAGCGGACTGATGGGCCGAAGTCGCTGGATGAGGTCGACCCGAAGCTGCTCGAAACCTACGACAAGCTCGGCATACCGTTGCACGAGCGCGCCAGGCTCGCCGGCGTCGCGGTCGACGCGGTCTTCGACAGCGTTTCGGTGGCGACCACATTCAAGGAGCGCCTGGCCGAGGCAGGCGTGGTGTTCTGCCCATTCTCGGAGGCGGTCCAGAATCACCCGGCGCTCGTCGAGCGCTATCTCGGGACGGTGGTGCCGGTCAGCGACAATTTCTACGCGACGCTCAACTCGGCCGTGTTCACGGACGGCTCATTCGTCTATGTCCCGAAGGGCGTGCGCTGCCCGATGGAGCTGTCCACTTATTTCCGTATAAACGCACCGAAGACCGGCCAGTTCGAACGCACCCTGATCATCGCGGACGAAGGCTCGCATGTCAGTTATCTGGAAGGCTGCACGGCGCCGATGCGTGACGAGAACCAGCTGCACGCCGCGGTCGTCGAGCTGATCGCGCTCGACAACGCGCAGATCAAGTATTCGACGGTGCAGAACTGGTATCCCGGCGACGAGAATGGCGTCGGCGGCATTTATAACTTTGTGACCAAGCGCGGTGACTGCCGCGGCCGCAACTCCAAAATTTCCTGGACCCAGGTCGAGACCGGGTCGGCGATCACCTGGAAGTACCCGAGCTGCATTCTGCGCGGCGACAATTCGGTCGGCGAGTTCTACTCGGTCGCGCTCGCCAATCACTACCAGCAAGCCGACACCGGCACCAAGATGATCCACATGGGCCGCAATACCCGGTCGACCATCATTTCAAAGGGCATTTCCGCCGGGCACGGACAGAACGCGTATCGCGGCCTCGTGAAGATCCTGCCGGGAGCCGAGGGCGCAAGAAATTACACGCAATGCGACTCGCTGCTGATGAGCGAGACCTGCGGGGCGCATACCTTTCCCTACATCGAGGTCAGGAATCCGACCGCGGTCGTCGAACACGAGGCATCGACCTCGAAGATCTCGGACGACCAGCTGTTCTACTGCCTGCAGCGCGGCATCGCGGCCGAGGATGCCGTCAACATGATCGTCAATGGCTTCTGCAAGCAGGTCTTCAAGGAGCTGCCGATGGAGTTCGCGGTAGAGGCGCAGAACCTGCTGGCTGTCAGTCTCGAAGGAGCAGTCGGATGACGATTCTGAGCGTGCGCGATCTGCGGGTGCGCGCGGGTGATCGCCTGATACTCGACGGCGTGTCGCTCGACGTCCGTGCCGGTGAAGTGCATGCAATCATGGGACCCAACGGTTCCGGCAAGAGCACGCTGACCGGTGTGCTGGCCGGTCGCCCCGGTCTGGAGGTGATTTCGGGCACGGCAACTTATCTCGGCCGCGATCTGCTGGCAATGCCGGCCGAGGAACGCGCCCGGCAAGGCCTCTTCCTCGCATTCCAGTACCCCGTCGAAATTCCCGGCGTCAACAATGTCTACCTGTTGAAGGCCTCGCTGAATGCACTGCGCAAGCACCGCGGCGAGCCGGAGCTTGACGCCTTCGAATTCCTGAATCTCGTGCGCGCGAAGATCCGGCAGATGCAGATGGACGAGAGCCTGCTGAATCGCGGTGTCAACGAGGGTTTCTCGGGCGGCGAGAAGAAGCGCAACGAGATCCTGCAGATGAGCCTGCTGGAACCGACGCTGGCGCTGCTCGACGAGACGGATTCGGGCCTCGACATCGACGCGCTCAAGGTGGTGGCGGACGGCGTCAATATGCTGCGCTCACCCACGCGCGCGATCGTGATGGTCACGCACTACCAGCGGCTGCTGGATCACGTCGTGCCCGATCAGGTCCACGTGCTCGCGGGTGGTCGCATTGTCAGGAACGGCGGCCGGGAACTTGCGCTCGAACTCGAGCGTCGCGGTTACGACTGGCTGCGCGACGGATCGGCCGCCGCATGAACGCGGAAACCGTCATGCAGCGGATCGCGGCGAGCCATGCAGGCCAGGCATCGCGCCTGGCGGGCGGTACGGCATGGGCCCGACGCCGCGAACTCGCGCTTGCAAGAGTCCTGGGCCGCGGCCTGCCGGATCGCCGTGACGAGAACTGGAAATATCTCGATCACGCGAAGATTGCGGAGCGCACATTCGAGCCCGCCCCGCGCATCACGCTGACCGCAGAACGGCTCGCGCCATGCCTGCTGCCACTGCATGCCGCGCGGCGTCTGGTGCTGGTCGACGGCCACTATGAGCCGCTGTTGTCGGCTGCGGACGCTGGCGTGGGTGTCGAGGTCGATGATCTGGCAACGCTGCTCTCGACCGATCCCGCTCGTGCGATGCGCGTGCTGCGCGAGCCCGGGGACGACGCCGATGACCGATACGCGCTGCTGGCCGACGCCTTCTGCACCGGGGGCGCGATCATTCGCATCGACGCCAACGCGGTGCCGGCCGCACCGCTTTACCTGCTTCACGCCTCGTCAGGAACTGCGCCGGCTGCGAGCCACGCGCGCGTCGTGATCGACGTCGGCGCCGGCGCGAGGCTGCGGCTTGTCGAGCACTTTGTCGCCCTCGGCGACGCGCCCGCATTTTCGAATCTCGCGGCCGAACTGCGCATCGCCGAGGGTGCGACGGTGGAGCACCTTCGCCTGCACCAGTCGGGTACGCAGTCCGCGCAGCTGGAGACCTGGGTCGTCGAACAGCAGATGGACAGCAGCTACAGCCAGCATCTTTTCGCACTGGGTGGCCGGTTGCTGCGATCAAACCTGAATCTTTCTCTGATCGGCAGCCGCGCGCAGTGCCGGCTCGCGGGCCTGTTCATGGTGGACGGCGAACGCCAGGCGGACCTGTACACGCAGATCGCGCATCATGGCGTGGCAACGCGCACGATCCAGAATTTCCGTGGCATCGCCTCGGAGCGCGGCCGCGGCGCATTCAACGGCCGCATCGTCGTGCACCCGGCCGCCCGCGGCGCCGACGCGAGCCAGTCCAGCCGCAATCTGCTGCTGACGCCGCTCGCGGAGATCAATTCACGGCCGCAGCTCGAGATCCACACCGACGACGTGAAGTGCCGCCACGGCGCGACCATCGGCACACTCGATCCCGCACAGTTGTTCTATTTGCTGGCGCGCGGACTCGACCCGGCCACCGCGCGCAGCCTGCTGACATTTGCGTTCTGCGAGGATGTCATTGCCGGGGTGCCGCTGCCGGAGCTACGGCGCAGCATCGAGGAACTGGTGGTCGGCCGGCTGCCGGACCGCGACGTGATCCGGAGCTTCCGCTGATGGCGGCCGTGCGCGACCTGCATGATGTATTTGACGTCCTGCGCGTACGCGAGGATTTCCCGGTCCTGGCGCGCCTCGTCAATGGCCACCCGCTCGCCTATCTCGACAATGCCGCATCTGCGCAGCAGCCGGCCAGCGTCATCGATGCGGTGGCCGCTTATGCCAGGTCACACCACGCCAATGTCCACCGCGGCGTCCACACGCTGTCGCAGGAGGCGACCGCGCTGTACGAGGCCGCGCGCGAGAAAGCGCGGCGATTCGTCAATGCCGCGTCGACCACCGAGATCATCTTCCTGCGGGGCACGACAGAGGCCGTCAATCTGGTCGCGCAGGCGCATGGGCGTCCGCGACTGAAACCCGGCGACGAGATCGTCGTGTCGTGGCTGGAGCATCATTCGAATATCGTTCCGTGGCAGCTTCTTTGCGAGCAGACCGGTGCCGTACTGCGCGTCGTGCCGATCGACCGGCGCGGCGTGGTCGATTTCGACAAGTACCTGGCCATGCTCGGTCCGCGCACGTGCATCGTTGCGCTTGCGCATGTGTCGAACGCATTGGGAACCGTATTGCCGATTCGCGCATACCTGGACGCGGCCCGCGAGCGCGGCATCACGACGCTGGTCGACGGCGCCCAGGCGGTACCGCACCTCTCCGTGGACGTGCAGACGCTCGGTTGCGACTTCTACGCATTCTCCGGTCACAAGATGTACGGGCCGACCGGCATCGGCGTGCTCTACGGCCGCGAGCGGATCCTCGAGGCAATGACGCCCTGGCAGGGCGGCGGTGACATGATCCTGTCGGTGTCATTCGACCGCACGACCTACAACCACCTGCCTCACCGCTTCGAAGCCGGCACGCCCAATATCGCCGGTGCCGTCGGCCTCGGCGCGGCAATCGACTATCTCGAGGGCATCGGGATGGAGAGCATCGGACATCACGAGCGAGAGCTGCTCGCGTACGCGACGGCGCGGCTTGCCGACGTTCCCGGCCTGGCATTCATCGGCACGGCGCCCGACAAGTCGAGCCTCGTGTCATTCACGATCGCGGGCGTGCATCCTCACGACCTCGGCACCGTGCTCGACTCACAGGGTGTGGCGGTGCGCACCGGTCACCATTGCGCGATGCCGGTCATGGATTATTTCGGCGTACCGGCCACTGCACGTGCGTCATTCGGCCTCTACAACACGCGCGGGGAAATCGACGCGCTGCGGGACGCCGTGCTGCATGCGATCCGGATGCTGCGCTGATGGACCTGGCCGACCTCTACCGCGATGTCATCGTCGACCACAATCGCAGGCCGCGGAATTTTGGGCGCCTCGCGGGACCGAGTCACTCCGCGGAAGGCAATAATCCCTTATGCGGCGACAAGTTACATCTCTTTGTTGAGATGAAGGATGACATCCTCCACGACATCCGCTTTGAGGGCGCTGGCTGTGCGATCTCGACGGCCTCCGCCTCGCTGATGAGCGAGGCGGTCAAAGGCAGGAGCCGCGCAGAGGTCGCGGACCTTTTTGGCAGCGTGCATCGCATGCTGACCCGGCATGACGCCCAAGCTGCGCCCGGCCTCGGCAAGCTCGCGGCACTCGCGGGCGTCCGCGAGTTTCCGGTGCGGGTGAAGTGCGCGAGTCTCTGCTGGCACACGCTGAATGCGGCGCTCGCCGGCACAGCCGCGCCGGTTTCCACGGAATGAATATGCGCCGCGTCGAACACGAGCCCATCGTCGTGCAGCGTGATGTCCGCGCGGTGATCGTCCCGGCCGGCGTCGAGATCAAGCTTCGCACCGGCAGTGTCGGTTACATCACCCAGTCGCTGGGCGGAAGCTTTACCGTGTATGTCGAGGGCAACTTGTTCCGGATCGCCGGCGAGGACGGCGATGCGATCGGCAAGGAGCCATTGCGCCGCCCCGAACTTCCGCCGGGTGCAACCGACGAGGACGTGAGCCGGCTGGTCTGGGACCAGTTGCGCACCTGCTTCGATCCGGAAATCCCGATCAACGTCGTCGATCTCGGTCTCGTCTACGATTGCACGATCACCGCGAACGACGAGGGCACCCGAGACGTCGACGTCAAAATGACGCTGACAGCGGCGGGTTGCGGCATGGGCGAGGTGCTGGTCGCGGATGTCCGGGACAAGCTCATGATCATACCGACGATCCGCAAGGCCACCGTCGATCTCGTTTTCGACCCGCCGTGGAACCAGTCGATGATGTCGGAGGCAGCGCGGCTTCAGACCGGCATGATGTGACGCCGCCACGAGTCGCGCGCCATCGAGAGATGCAACATCTATTGACGAGGGACTCGCGGCGACGTCAGTTCTCGCCGAGCGACAGGAGTGTCGCGTTGCCGCCGACCGCGGCCGTGTTGGTGGTGATGGTCTGCTCGGTCGCGAAGCGTGGCAGGTAGTGCGGGCCACCGGCTTTCGGTCCCGTACCCGACAGCCCACAGCCGCCGAATGGCTGC
>JANOSR010000072.1:0-2305 GCA_031415935.1 Steroidobacteraceae bacterium
GACTCCACGATCTGCGTCTCGTCACGGCCCCATTGCCAGGACTCGTCCGTCAGGTCCGGAAACTGCCAGGCCTGCCCTCCCGCGTCCCGGCCGTGGCAGGAACTGCAGTTATTGTTGAATATGCGCCAGGCCGATCGCATCACTTCGTGATCGTTTGCGAGCTGCGCCAGTGGCAAGGCCTGCAGACGTCGTCGTTCTGCGCCGAATTGCGTCTCGTAGTCCGCAAATCGCTCGGCGATCCTGCCGCCCTGGGACCACCTCAACACGCCCTTGTAGGCGCCGAGCCCCGGGTAAAGCATGACGTAGACCACCGATACCGACATCAGCGCGAGGATGAACCAGAACCACCACACCGGCGCGGGCCTCGTGCCTTCGCGCAGGGTTTCATCCCAAACCTGGTCTTCAGGCTCGCTGCCGTGGCCTCCATCCCGGTAGACATCGATCACGAGCCAGATCAGTGCAATGAAGCTCGTGACCGTGATAACCACGATCCATCCGCCCCAGAATTCCGACGGCATGTCAGCCATGCGGGCTCTCGTCCTCGAGCGGGATGCGCGCAGCCGCATCCAGGCGCTCTTTCGTGGAACGCAGCGAAACCCAGACAATGATCGCGATCATGAAGGCCATGACGAGCATGTCGCCCGCGAACAGCAGGAATGTCATGGCAGCGGCTCCCCTTCCATGCCCCGGCCCAGCGACTGCAGATAGGCCACCACCGCATCGAGCTCGGTCCTGCCTTCGAGCGCCGCCGGCGCCGCGGCGATGTCTGCATCGGTATAGGGGTGCCCGAGCGTCCGGAGTGCGCGCATCCGCGCCTGGATGCTGTTGTCGTGGTCCGCGCGGCGCTCTGCGAACCAGGGATACGCCGGCATGATCGACGCGGGCACGACCGCGCGGGGATCCAGCAGGTGCATGCGGTGCCAGACATCGCTGTACATGCCGCCGACCCGCTGCAGATCGGGACCCGTGCGCTTCGAGCCCCACAGGAACGGACGGTCGTAGACGAATTCATCCGCCCGCGAGTAAGGCCCGTAGCGTTTGACTTCTGCCAGCAGCGGGCGGATCTGCTGCGTGTGGCAGGTGCTGCAGGATTCGCGGATGTAGAGGTCGCGCCCCTCGAGCTGGAGCGGCGAATAGACCGCGAGGTCCGGCGACGGCGTGCTGTGTGAATCATCGAGGACGACCGGCAATACCTGGACCAGGCCGCCGATCGAAGACACGACGAGAATGCCGAAGATCAGCAGGCCGGAGTTCCGCTCGAGCTTCTTGTGCAGCGAAACGAGGTTCATGCCTGATCGCCTCCCACGAGCGCGGCCTGCGGAGGCGCGGCCTGCACGGTGCGGCGGCCGGCGAAGGTCCGCGCCAGGTTGACCGCCATCAGCACCGTGCCCGCCAGGAAGATCAGGCCGGCGATGAACCGCAGCAGGTAGTAGGGCTTCATCGCCGCCATCACGTCGTTGAAGCTGAAGCGGACCTCGCCCAGCTCGTCGAGCGTGAGCCATAGGACGCCCTGCGAGACACCCGCGCCCCACAGCGCGAGCACGTAGAGCATGATTCCCGCGAGTGCCAGCCAGAAATGGACGTTGGCCAGGCGCGTGCTGTAAAGCGGGCGGCCGGCCAGGCGCGGCACGAGGAAATAGAACGTGCCGAAGGTGATCAGCGCGTTCCAGCCGAGCGCGCCCGAGTGGACATGGCCGATCGTCCACTCCGTGAAATGGCTGAACACGTTGACGCTTTTAATGGCCAGCATCGGGCCCTCGAAGGTCGCGAGGCCGTAGAAGGCCAGCGCCAGCACGATGAACTTGAGCGCGGGATCCGTGCGCAGTTTCTTCGCCGCGCCGCTGACCGTCATGATTCCATTGATCATGGTCGCCCAGGACGGCGCCAGCAGGATCAGGCTCATGACCATGCCGAGCGACTGCACCCACTCGGGCACGGCGTGGTAATGCAGATGGTGCGGTCCGGCCCAGATGTAGGTGTAGACGAAGGCCCAGAACGCCACGATCGCGAGCCGGTAGCTCCAGATCGGCTGCTCCGCCTGCTTCGGCAGGAAGTAGTACATCATGCCGAGAAAGCCGCCGGTCAGCAGGAAGCCGACCGCGTTGTGGCCGTACCACCATTGCACGATCGCGTCCTGCGCCCCGGCAAACAGCGAGTAGGACTTCCCGAGTGTCGCCGGCAAGGCCAGGCTGTTGACGATGTGCAACATCGCCACGACGATGATCAGCGCGCCGTAGAACCAGTTGGAGATGTAGATCGGCGCCATCTTGCGGCGCGCGATCGTGCCGAAAAATACGATCCCGAA
>JANOSR010000073.1:0-5690 GCA_031415935.1 Steroidobacteraceae bacterium
GCCTGGATGCGCGACGTGGGTCCGACCTTCGTCGTGGACCGGCGCGGACGGATTCGCGGCGTGGACTGGATCTTCAACGCCTGGGGCGGACGCTCCGGCGGCCTCTATTGCCCCTGGGACCTGGACGAACAGGTCGCGGCCAAGGTGCTCGAGATCGAACGCTGCGAGCGTTATCGCGCACCCTTCGTGCTGGAAGGGGGTGCCATCCATGTGGACGGCCGCGGGACGCTCCTGACCACCGAAGAATGCCTGCTGAATCCGAATCGCAATAGCAATCTCCGGCGCGGCCAGATCGAGACCCTGTTGCAGCGCTACCTCGCGGTCGAGCAGATCATCTGGTTGAATCGTGGGGTCCACAAGGACGAGACCGATGGTCATGTGGACAATCTCTGCTGCTTCGCGCGCCCGGGCGAAGTGGCCCTGACCTGGTGCGAAGATCCCGAGGATCCGCAGTACGACATTTCGCACGAAGCCTACGAGGTACTTAGAACGGCTCGAGATGCACGCGGTAAGTCATTGAACATTAATAAACTTCCACAACCAGGTCCCTTGTACATGACAGCGGAGGAAGCCGCCGGTATCGAGCAGGCGCCCGGCAGCCGCCAGCGCCGCGGGGGCGACCGGCTCGCGGGGTCCTACGTGAATTTCTACATCGCGAATCGACACATCGTGATGCCGCTGCTCGATTCCCGCACCGACCAGCGCGCAAAGACCGCGATTGCGCGGCTGTTTCCGGGCCGCCAGGTTGTCGGCGTGCCATCGCGCGAAATCCTGCTGGGCGGCGGCAACATCCACTGCATCACGCAGCAGCAGCCGCGACCGCGGCGCGTTATGAAGGCATAACGAGCCGGCCTTTCCGGAGACCGCAGCTCGCTACTTAGGATCACCTCCAGGAGCATTTCCCGGGGGTACCGGCCGGTGGCGAGCGCAGGCGCAGCAGTCCAGACCCAGGCCTATCCGCTCGACGTGGCGTAGGGCGACACGGTTCATTCCCTGCCCGCCGCGGAACCGGTCTCGACGGCGCTCGCGACGATCGTCCACGGTTCGCAGACCGGCAACGGCCGCCGCGTCGCCGAAGCACTCGCCGCAAAGCTGCAGGGCCAGGGCATCCAGGCGCGGCTGCTGCGCGCAGCCTAGCGGCGCGCCGACGAGAGCGGTCGCTGGCATCGCAGCGCATTGCATCGCCTCAGTCGTCGCGCCAACCCAGTTCGACGAAGACGGCGCGGCCCCGGCCCGGAAAATAGCGATGACTGCCGAATGCGAAATCGGCGCGGTCGGCATAAGCGGTATCCAGCAGATTCGTCGCGCGCAACGCGACCGTCCAGGCCGGATGCGGCTGCCAGCTCAGCCGCAAGTTCATGAGGTCGTGGCCGTCATAGCGCGCCGTGTTGGCGGCATTGGTCCAGTACGGGCCGACGTAGGTCCATTCCAGTTCCGCGGCCAGCCCGCCCGCATCGTGTCGCAGGCGCAATGCATGCAGATCGTGCGGTGCCGTGTCCACGTCATTTCCGGCTGTGATCTGCTCGCCCTGTTCGACCGCTGCCGTGAATCGGTACTCGTGCCGCGCGACGCTGCCGCTGCCGGCGATCGTCCAGCTCTCGGCGAATGACCAGTCGAAATCGTACTCGAGGCCGCGGTGGCGCGTGCTTCCGCCGCTGATATTGAAACCGGCAGAATCGCGCAGGATTACGTCGCGCTTGTCCATCGTGAAAGCCGCGAGATCCAAAGCGGCGGATGCGCCACGCCAGCGCAGGCCGACCTCTGCCGCATCCGCGCGCTCCGAATCGAGATCGGCGACCGACTGCCGTCGTTGCAGCCGGTACAGTTCGGTCGCTTCCGGTGCGCGGAAGCCGCGGGCGAGCGACAGGTAGGCGGAGATGCTTTCGACGGGACGCCACACGAGACCCAGGCGCGGCGCGAAGTTCGTGAAGTCGTCGGAGCGATCCCCAGGGCGCGAATAGAGGCAGCCGCCAGGACAGGGCACGCCATTCTCATCCGTATTGCCGTCGATCATCCCGTTGTCATAGTCGTAGCGCACCCGCTCGACGCGCGCGCCGGCTTCCAGCGACCAGCCTGCGGCCAGCGGCCGGCGCCATTGCGCATAGGCCGCGAGCAGCTGAGAATCCACCTCGTAGTCGTAATGCATGCCGGCAGGCCGGATGGCATTCGCCGCCGGCGAGCCACCCGTCGTCGGGCCATCCTGGAATTGCAGCAAGCTGCTCGCCGCGATTTCTGCGTCTGCACCCAGCAGCATTTCGCCGCCCGCGACATCCGCGCGCGTGAGCAGGATCAGGAGGCCAGCGCTGTCCTGGCCGTTCTCCTCGACTGGCTGGCCGAGCAGGAAGTGCTGCAGGAAATCCATCCGGGAGCTGCGCAGGTAGCCGCGCAGCTGGAAGCCGGACCGGTTCCGGTATTGTGCTGCGAATCGCATGCTTTGGGCGTCGCGGTAGGCCTCGGGGTTCGGATTCGAGCGCGCGAGCTGCGGGTCACGATAAGCATTTTCGCCGATGATGAACCCGGCGGTTTCCTGGTCCAGACGCGTTGCGGCCAGGCGCAGTGTCAGGTCACCGGTCATGAGCGACTGAGTCCACACAGCGTTCATCTTCTGCTCCGAAAAACCGGAGGAATCCCGCCAGCCACCGTCCTCGGTCGCATGCAACGCAATGCCCAGGCCATGCACGGCAGATTCCGTCGATGCCGCGAGCCGGATGCGACGGTATGCGTCGCTGCCGGCCTCGACTGCGACACCGAGCGCCGGCAATTGATCGGGTAGCGGCGGAATCACATTGATAATGCCGTGGACGGCGCTCGATCCATACAAGGCACTGCCCGGTCCGCGAAGAATCTCGACCGCAGCCGCCTGCTCGAAGTTGACCTCGAACAGCTCGTTGACATTGCAGCTGCCGACCGGCCGGATCGGGATGCTGTCCTCCAGCACGAGCACCGCAGCACAGGCGCCGGCGCCGGTCAGCACCGGCGAACGCAGGGCCGTCAGCGATTCCTGACCGCTGCCACGCTGGATCATCGTGCCGGGCGCGCGACTCAGAAGTTCGGAAGAATGCGTGGCGCCCTGCAGCTCGATCGCGGCCGCATCGATGCGTGTTGCGCTGCCAGGGTAGTCGATCAGTGCCACCGGGCTGCGCGTGGCCGTGACGATCACTTCCTCGAGCGACTGGGCGGGAACGGCGAACAGCGACGCTGCAATACCGAGCGCGACGGCATGAGGAACTGATTGCGACATGCGCCGGCGACGGTTACTCAACAGAGATCCGCGAGACGAAAGGCTGCGATCCTGAACACCTGACGCAGGCTCTCGTCGAATTCCAGTCTGGCATCCGCGTTTACGCGAGTCCGGCAGCTGTCGAGGATCGAACGCAGGCTGGCGTTGTGCACGGCGTAGATGAAAGGAAACCCGAACCTGCGCTCGTAGTCGCGATTGAGCCCCTCGAGTTCAGCCCGCTCGGCAGCGCTCGCGTCGAAGAGGCCAGCACCCGCTTGCTCCGTCCGTGAATGAGCGCTGAGCTTCAGCCGGGTGCCGAGGGGTGGATGCATTCTGAGCAGCTCGAGTTGCCGCGCTTTGCCTGCGCCGAGCACGGCCTCCTGCATGGCGCGCTCGAGCGCCTGGGGATCCGCGAATGGGCGCGCCTGCAATGCGAGTTCTGCCACCCATGGAGAATGCTCGTAGACGCCGCCGAGTCTGGCGACAAAGGTCGCGCGATCCATCGCATTGAGCTCGGCGACCGAAAGCGGCACTGTGGTCATCGCCCGGACGGCACGCCGCAGGGGTGATTCGCAATCCAGTGACGCGCAATGTCCACGCGCCGGCAGATCCAGACTTTCTCATGGCGCTGCACATGGTCGAGGAAGCGCTCCAGTGCGGCGGTCCGTGCGGGCCGTCCCGCCAGGCGGCAATGCAGGCCGACCGACATCATCTTCGGCCTGCGCTCGCCCTCCCGGTACAACAGGTCGAATGCATCGCGCAGGTAGTCAAAGAACTCGTCGCCGGTGGAAAAGCCCGCCAGCGTGGCGAACCGCATGTCGTTGCAATCGAGCGTGTACGGCACCACCAGATGGGCCTTGCCGTCGACGCTCTGCCAGTAAGGCAGATCGTCAGAATAGGAATCCGCGTCGTACAGGAAACCCCCGTGCTCCACCACCAGGCGTCGCGTATTCGGACTGTCACGGCCTGTATACCAGCCAAGCGGCCGCTGACCCGTGAGCTTCTCGATCGCGGTGACCGCGAGCGCGATGTGCTGCCGCTCGGTCTCGACATCGACGAACTGGTAATCGATCCAGCGCCAGCCGTGACTCGCGATCTCGTGCCCGTCCGCCACCATTGCGGCGACGACTTCGGGATTGCGCTGCAGCGCCATTGCGACACCGAACACGGTCAGCGGCAGGCCTCGTCCTTCGAATACACGCAGCAAACGCCAGACACCGGCACGGCTGCCGTACTCGTAAAGCGACTCCATGCTCATGTGGCGCACGCCAGGAAATGGTTTGGCGCCCACGATCTCCGAGAGGAAAGACTCCGATGCCGGATCGCCGTGCAGGATGCATTGCTCGGCGCCCTCTTCGTAATTGAGCACGATCTGCAGGGCGAGCCGCGCGCCGCCGGGCCATTGCGGGTCGGGCGGTGCCGAACCGTAGCCGACCATGTCGCGCGGATACTCCGAACTCGTTGACACAGCGATAAGATACAATCAGAACTGCCGATTGAGAAATATTATGCTGCGGCGCACCCGATGAGCCAGGACATCCCAGCCGGACTGATCAACCTGGCGGACGACTCTCTGGGCGCGCAGGCGTTGTGGGCCAACGATGAGTTCTTCGCGGCGAAGGAACGGATGCTGCGCCCGACGGAGCCCGAGTTTCGCGCGGGCACCTTCGATGCCAACGGTCAGTGGATGGACGGCTGGGAGACGCGCCGTCGCCGCGTCCCCGGGCATGATTCCTGTGTCATCAGGCTGGCATATCCCGGCATCGTCAAGCTCATCGATCTCGACACGCGGCACTTCACCGGCAACTACCCGACTCAGGCTTCGGTCGACGCAACCAACGACGCAGATCCGCTGGCTCCCGCCGCCCGTTGGACCACGATCCTGCCCGCCCGCGCACTGGGCGGCAACCGGCACAATCCATTCCCGATCGACGACAATTCCACCTGGCGCTCGCTGCGGCTCAACATCATTCCCGATGGCGGCATCGCGCGGTTTCGCGTGTGCGGCATCGTCCAGCCGGACTGGACCGCAGTCCGCACCGATGAACTCGTGGATCTCTTCGCCATCGAGCGCGGCGGAATCGCGCTACTGGCGAATGATCAACATTATGGAGACATCCGAAACCTCAACCGACCCGGGCGCGGCGTGAACATGGGCGACGGCTGGGAAACCCGGCGCCGGCGCGAGCCCGGCTCCGACTGGGTGATCGTGATGCTGGGCCATCCCGGAACGATTCGCGAAGTGGAAGTCGATACCGCGCATTTCCGCGGCAACTATCCGGACCGCGTCTCAATGCAGGCTGCGCTGGTCCGCGGACTCGCCGACGATGCGCTCGAGTCCGAGAGCGCGAACTGGCCATTGCTGCTGCCGGAGCAAGCGCTCGGCGCCGATGCCGTGCATCGATTCGAGGATCAGCTCGTGAAGCTCGGCCCGGTATCGCACCTGCGCATGACCATTCACCCGGACGGC
>JANOSR010000074.1:0-4271 GCA_031415935.1 Steroidobacteraceae bacterium
CGGCGGCTACGACACCGTGCAGGACAACGGCCCCTATGCCACGGACACGAACGGCAACCAGATCTTCATGGTGGATGCCGTCAGCGGCAACCGGCTCTGGTATGCCGGTCCGAGCACCGATACGGGCGCCGACCTGCGGCACGCGTCCCTGACGCACTCGATTCCGGGCGACGTGCGGGTTTTCGACCTGTCCGGCGACGGTTTCGCGGACCGCATGTATGCAGCGGACATGGGCGGGCGCGTGTGGCGCTTCGACATCAGCAACGGACAGCCTCGCGCGACCCTGGTCACCGGCGGCGTGTTCGCCTCACTGGGCAATGCCCACTTGTCGACCCGCCCGAACGCCACGACCCGGCGCTTCTACAGTGCGCCCGACGTGTCCTTCCTGGGCTCCGGCGGCCGTACCTGGCTCAATCTCGCGCTCGGCTCTGGATATCGCGGGCATCCGCTCAACCTGGACACGCAGGACCGCTTCTACAGCCTGCGCGACCACCGGCCGTTTGCGCGCCTGACCCAGGCGCAGTACGACAGCTGGACGGTGATAACTGAAGCGGATGTGAACCTGATCGACGTGACGACCGACATCGCGCCGACCATCCCGGCGGGTGCCAGCGGCTGGCGTATGGATCTGCGCCGCCCGGCGGCTGGCTGGACCGGCGAGAAGTCGCTGTCCGAGGCCCGCACGGTGCAGAGCATGATCCAGTTCTCGACCTACGAGCCGAACTCGGCGTCCTCGGTCCAGAGCTCCTCATGCACGCCGGCCGCCGGCACCAACCGGCTGTACACGGTGAGCGCCTACACGGGTGCGCCGGTGCTCAACCGTCAGAACCCCCTCGCCCCGCCGAGCTCGACCGACGACCGCGACACCGAGCTCGCCCAGGGCGGCATCGCGCCGGAGGTGGTCTGGCTGTTCCCGAGCCCGGACAATCCCGCGACCTGCGTTGGCGCCGCGTGCCGGCCGCCCCCGCAGTGCCTGGTCGGTCTCGAGAACTGTGGCGTCGGCATCAACCTGGCGCCGGTCCGGACTTTCTGGCGGCAGACCGGGGTCAACTAACGGCAAACCACCCGGCCGCGTGAGCGGCCGGGTGGCCCGCCGGAGAATCCACATGAAATCTGTTCAACACCAGCGCGGCGTCACACTGATCGAGCTGATCGTCGTGGTGATCATCGTCGGTATCCTGGCGGCCATCGCCCTGCCTTCCTACCGTAACTACGTGCTGCGCAGCCAGCGCTCCGACGCCAAGGACGCGCTGCTCGCGCTCGCGACCCAGCAGGAGAAGTTCTACCTGCAGTGCAACAGTTACGCGAACGCAATCGCCGCCGCCCCGAACTGCGTTGCGGGCCAACTGCAAGGCACAGCCGCCAGCAAGAATGGCTGGTACATCCTGGCGATCGGACCCCCAGTTGCGACCGTGACCAGCTACACGGTCAGGGCCACCGCCGCACCGGCCGGCAACCAGTTCCAGGACACGGCCTGCCGCAGATTCCTCGTCACCGATCGCGGCATCCGCACGGCCCTCAACTCTGGCGGGGCCGACAATACGGCGGAGTGCTGGCGCTGAGCCGCTAGAAAAGTTCGGGCCGCCCCGACCAGACCGGCGCGAGCGCCGGCACACCCGGCGCGACGGACAGTTCCGCATCGATCCACAAGTCGCCGACCGCGGCAAGCCGCGATCCGACGTAGAGTAGCGGCAAGCGCTCCCGCATCCACGGCACGATGCCCGCCTCCTGGCAGAGCTGCTTGAGACGCTTGCGAGGCCGCGCGGGATGCGGCCGCAACGTCTCTCCCCCCACGCGAAACCGGATGACGATGTCCTGCAACAGCACCGGGTCGAGGCCGCCCTGATCGCTTGCGGCCAGGCTGAGGCGCCCCAGCCCCGCGCCCAGCTCGATTCCAGCCGGCACGGCGGGGTCGAATCGCAAGCTCCCGGATGGCGGCTCGTCAAGAGGCTGCATGGCGTAAAGCCGATCGCGATAGCGTCGCAGTTCGCCGCTTTCCCAGCGCACCACGGGCACCGCATCTGCCCGGGCCTCGATCAGATCATCCAGGATGCTTTCGAAGCGCGCGGCCGACGGGGACCCCAGTCCTCGCTCCCGGATCCACCAGCGCAATAGATTCACTTGGCGGTCCTGCGGCAGGCGACGCAGGCCGTCGATGGATAGCCGGCGGTCGTCGAGGAGGCCTGACGCATCCGATTCCGCCAACGCGGCCAGCAGCCGTCCGGCCTCCGCGAGATGCGAGGCGCTGCGCGAGACGGTCGCTGCCGCCTGTGGCCAGCGTGTGCGCAGCTGCGGCAGCACCTGTTCACGCAGCCAGCCCCGGTCAAAGCGCGTCGCGCTGTTCGTCGGATCCGAGACCCATGACAACTCCGCCCGCTGCGCGTAAGCGGCGAGCTCAGCGCGATCGACGTCGAGCAATGGCCGTCCATGCCAGCCTGCGCCCAGCCGTGCCCGGGCGGGCATGGCGGCGAGTCCGGCGACACCCGCTCCACGCAGCAGCTGGATCAGCACCGTTTCCATCTGGTCGTCCCGGTGATGCGCCGTCAGCAGCCATTCGGCAGGCATCAGGATGCCGGCAATCGCCGCATAGCGCGCGTTGCGTGCTTCGGCCTCGACACTTTCGCCGGCCGCGGGCTCGAGGCCCAGCCTCAGCACAAGAAGTTCGACCTCGAGTGAACGACAGAATCCGGCGCAGGCATCCGCCCAGGCAGGCGCCGCGGATTGCAGTCCGTGATCCACGTGCACGGCGCGAACCCGCAGACCGGCGGTATGAGCCCGCAGGGCGGCCATCGCATGCAGCAGCACGCTCGAATCGAGCCCGCCGCTCAAGGCCACGCAGAATCCGGACGACCGCCATCCGGGCTCGAGTGCTGACAGCGCCGCGGTCAGCCGCTCTGGGCCGAAGACCATGTCAGGCGCCGCCGTAGACCCCGAAGCCGCGCAGGCGCCGCTGACGCTCGTCGAGCAACACCTCGATCGGCAGCGCGGCAAGCTTCGCAACCTGGCGCGCAAGCGCCTCCCGCAGCGACTCCGCCATCACCTGCGGTTCGCGATGGGCACCACCCAATGGCTCGGGGATGACTTCATCAATGAGATTGAGCCGGGACAACCGCTCCGCCGTGATGCCCATGGCCTCGGCCGCGAGTTCACGCCGGTCCGCGCTCTTCCAGAGGATCGCGGCGCAGCCCTCCGGCGAGATGACGGAGTAGATGCTGTACTGCAGCATCAGCAGCCGGTCGCAGACGCCGATGGCGAGCGCGCCGCCCGAGCCGCCCTCGCCGATCACACAGCTGACGATCGGCACGCGCAACTCCGCCATCTCGAAGAGATTGCGCGCGATCGCCTCGCTCTGGTTACGCTCTTCCGAGCCGACACCCGGGTAGGCGCCCGGCGTGTCGATCATGGTCACCAGCGGCAACCCGAAACGCTCGGCAGTCTTCATGAGGCGCAACGCCTTGCGATAACCCTCGGGTTTCGGCATGCCGTAATTGCGGCGCACCCGCTCTTTCGTGTCGCGGCCTTTCTGCTGCCCGATCACCATGACAGGCGTACCGGCAAGTCGCGCGGGCCCCGCGACAATTGCCTGGTCGTCGGAATACATGCGATCGCCGTGCAGCTCCTGGAACTCCGTGAATACCAGCGGGATGTAGTCGAGCACATAGGGCCGCTGCGGGTGGCGCGCAAGCTGCGTGATCTGCCAGGGCGTCAGACTTCCGAAGATACTGATCGTCAGCGCGCGGCTCCTGGCGCGAAGTTTTTCGACCTCTTCCGACATGCTGAGCTCGGAGTCGTTACCGAGAAAGCGCAACTCCTCGACCTTCGCCTCCAGCTCGGCGATCGGTTGCTCGAAATCGAGGAATTGCAGCGCCATATCGGCAGTATAGAGGGGTCAATCGCCGCTGGGGCCGTACATGATGCGCACGCCGTCGCGCCCCACGAGCCGGCCCAGTCCCTCGAGCAATTCGCGTGTCGGCCGCACCGACCACTCGTCTCCGAGTGCGAGCGTTGCGCGCGCGCCGGATCCCATGTAATGCACCGCGACACCGCAGCGCCCGCCGGTGCAGGGCCTCAGTGTCTCCTCGAGCCGCTGGATGAACCGGAGGTCACCGGCCCCGCCCGGCCAGCGGATGATCAGGCGGCGCGCCTCGCGCTCGCGCAGCTCCTCGATCGGCGTCAGCTTCTTCGCGTTGACACGCCAGTCCTCGATGAACTCGTCAAAGCGCAACTGACCCTCCACCACCAGGATTGCATCGCGCGCGATGACGTGGCGA
>JANOSR010000075.1:0-6983 GCA_031415935.1 Steroidobacteraceae bacterium
CGCGCGGGCGTCACCACCACCGGTGTCGCTTCGCCCCGGCCAAAGTACCACCAGATCAGCGCCGCGCAGACCAGGAACAGCGCGATCGCCACGCCGATCCACAGTCGGGTACGCAACGGCGAACCTTCTTCGTTCGGCCCCCGGTCGATGCGCAGTTGATTGAGAAGGTCGGACTTATTCATTGGAACAAGAGTCTGCCACAGTCCCAAGACAGGACGCCGCTCATGCGCGAACTGTAGTGATGGCGAGCGCAGGCGCTCGCCTCACTTCCGTTTCGACTTGCTCTTCTTGCCGCCCCTGGCAGTCGACTTGAAGCGCGCCGCTTCCTCCGAGCCGCCGGTCGTGTTGCCGGCACTGTAGGAATGCGCCCCGGCTCCGGCCAGCTTGCCGCCGTCCACGATCAGATATTCGTTGCGGATCGGCTTGCCGGCAAACCAGCATTCGAGAATCTCACGCACCCCGGCGGCGTAGCGCGCCTGCGCGGACAGCGACGAGCCTGAGATGTGCGGCGTCATGCCATGGTGCGGCATGCTGCGCCAGGGATGATTCTTTGGCGCCGGCTGCGGAAACCACACGTCGCCCGCATAGCCGGCGAGCTGACCCTTCTCCAACGCGCGCGCGATCGCCTTGGGATCGCAGATCTTGCCGCGCGCGGTGTTCACGAGATAGGCGCCGCGCTTCATCTTGCCGATCATGCGCGCGTTGAAAAGATTCTCGGTCTCCGGGTGCAGAGGGCAGTTGATGGTCACGACGTCGCAGACGCGGACCATGGATTCGGCGTCGGGATGAAAGGTCAGGTTCAATTCCTTTTCGACGCTCTCCGGCAGACGGTGCCGGTCCGTGTAGTGCAGATGCATGTCGAAGGGCTTCAGCCGGCGCAGCACGGCAAGGCCGATACGCCCTGCCGCGACGGTGCCGACGTGCATGCCTTCGACGTCATAGGAACGCGCGACGCAGTCGGCGATGTTCCAGCCGCCTTTGACGACCCACTGCCAGGACGGAATGTAATTGCGCACAAGACTCAGGATCATCATCACGACGTGCTCGGACACGCTGATGCTGTTGCAGTAGGTGACCTCGGCCACCGTGATGCGCCGCTCGATCGCTGCCTGCAGATCCACATGGTCCGAGCCGATGCCCGCTGTGATGGCGAGCCTGAGCTTGGGCGCCTTCGCAATCCTTGAGGCAGTGAGGTAGGCAGGCCAGAATGGCTGCGAAATGACGATTTCAGCGTCGACCAGTTCCTTGTCGAGGGTCGAATTTGGCCGGTCCTTGTCCGACGTGACCACCAGCTTGTGGCCCAGCCGCTTCAGATACTTGCGCAGGCCCAGGGCACCCGACACGCTCCCCAGCAGGTCGCCGGGCGTGAAATCGATGGCGCCGGGTGTCGGCAGAGTCTGCCCATCCGGATACCGGTCGAGATGCGGCAGGTCCTTGCGGGCATAGGTTTTCGGGTAGCCGGTTACCGGGTCGTCGTACAACACGCAAACTACCTTGGCCATCGGGATTCCTCTCTCTGTCGCAGTTGAACGGTTCGCAGATAATGCCGTCTTTCTAATCGGCGCGCCAACGAAACCCCGCAGCGGCGATGCCCAGGAACACGATGGTCATCGCGGCGAGCGCCGCGAGGCGGGGCAGGAAGTCGACGAGCCCGGCGCCGTCCAGCATGACGGCCCGCGCGGCCTGCAGCATCTGGGTCAGCGGCAGCGCCTCGGCAGCCACGCGCAGCCAGGGCGGTGCGCCCTCGAGGGGGAACCAGACGCCGGATAGCAGCATCATCGGCCAGGACACCAGGTTGATGACGCCATTGGCGAGTTCCTCGCTCGTGAACCGGGCTGCCACCATGAATCCCAGAGAGATCATGCACGTTGCGCCCAGCACGGCGGTGGCGAACAGCAGGAGCGGGCTGCCGTCGTTGCGAAATGGGACGAGCAGCGCGAGTGTGGAATAGACAAGCGTCGTCACGCTGACGGTCAGCGCAAGCCGCGACATGATCTGGGCCGCGCCGAATTCGAGCGCCGTGACCGGTGTCGCCGACAGTCTGCGCAGGAATCCCGACTTCCGATACCTCACGACGACGTAACCGACGCCGAACAGGCAGCTGAACATCATGTTCATGCCGAGGATGCCCGGCAGCAGCCAGTCCACGTAGCCCACGGCCGCGCCGCTGACCGGCTGCCGCAACGCGTCGCGAGCGGATTCGAGCAGCAGCTTTTCCGCCAGATAACCTTTCGGGGAATCCGCGTTGACCCAATAGCGCGGCGCCCCGCGCAGATCGAGCAGCAGAGCGGTCTGGTGCCGTTCCACCGCCCGGATTGCGGCCTCGAGATCGGTCGTGTCCACCCTGTGGAAATCCACGAATCGCGTGCCCAGGAAGGGGTACAGCCCCGCATCAAGCGTCGCATCCGGCGCAGCGATCACCCCGATGTCGATCAGGTTTCGCGGCTGCCCGCCGAAGATGACCGCGAAGGCAACGACGAGAGCCAGCGGCAGCACGAAGTTGAATACAAGTGTCGAGCGGTCGCGCAGGAACTCCAGATTGCGCGCGTGCCAGACGGCGAACAGGCGCCGGAAATTCATGTACGCAGCTCGCGGCCGGTGAGCTCGAGGAAAAGGTCCTCGAGATTCCGCGGCCTGATACGCAGGTGACGCAGTGGCACGCCCCGATCGAGCAGCGCCCGCAATGCGAGTTCCACGTCCGCCGTCAGGATCTCGACCCGGTCGTCCGCGGTGAGCACCGGTAGCGGAAATGTCGCCGGATCGACTCGGAACTCGTCACGCGGCAGTTCCAGCACAATGTCGTCGAAGTGCTCCTTCAGGAGCCGCGACGGCGGACCCTCGGCGATGATGCGGCCGCGATCCATGATTGCGACCACGTCGCAAAGGAAATACGCCTCTTCCATGTAATGGGTTGTCAGCAGCACGGTCCGCTGCTCAGCCTTGATCGCGCGGATCAGGTCCCAGAAGTTGTGGCGCGCCTGCGGATCGAGTCCGGTCGTCGGCTCGTCGAGGAAAAGCACCTGCGGATCGTTCACCAGCGCTATCGCAAGCAGCAGGCGCTGCAGCTGCCCGCCCGACAGCTTGCGATTGTCGCGGTCCACGACCTGTTCCAGCGCGCAGAGGGTGATCAGCTCATCCACGTCCCGGCCGCGCGGATACAGACGCCGGAACATCTGAAGTGTTTCGCGCACCGTCAGGAATTCCTGCAGCGCGGTCTTCTGGAACTGGATGCCGGCCTCGGCGCGGAAACGTTTACCTAGCGGCTCGCCGTGATAGAACACACGGCCGGCCGTCGGCTCGGTAACTCCTTCCATGATCTCGACGGTGGTCGTCTTGCCGGCGCCATTCGGTCCGAGCAGGCCGAAGCAGCTGCCCGCGGCAATTGCGAACGACACGCCATCGACCGCGCGCACGCCGGGATACTGCTTGACGAGATCGAGGACTTCGAGCACCGGTTTCATGCAGTTGATGATGCTATATGATTGCGCGCGTGACGCAGAGTCCATTCCCGCACCTGCTGGCGCCGCTCGATCTCGGCTTCACGACTCTCCCCAACCGGGTGCTGATGGGCTCGATGCACACCGGTCTCGAAGACCGCCGGGATGATTACCCGAAGCTCGCCACCTATTTTGCCGAGCGCGCGCGCGGCGGTGTCGGGCTCATCGTCACCGGCGGCATCGCACCGAATGCAGCAGGCTGGACCAAGCCCTTCGCCGGCACCCTGAGCGGCCGCCGCCATCTGGCGCGCCACCGCCTGGTCACCGACGCCGTGCACGGCGAGGGTGGCCGGATCTGCATGCAGATTCTGCACACGGGTCGCTATGCCTATCATCCGCTGGCGGTCGCGCCATCGCGCCTGAAGGCGCCGATTTCGCGATTCACGCCACGCGCGCTGTCCGAGCGCGGCATCCAGGGGCAGATCGCCGATTTCGTGCGCTGCGCGAAGCTCGCGCAGGAGGCCGGTTATGACGGCGTCGAGATCATGGGTTCCGAAGGCTATTTCATCAATCAGTTCCTGGTCGCAAGGACCAATCATCGGGAGGACGGCTGGGGAGGAAGTTGGAATAACCGGATGCGGCTGCCAATCGAGATCGTCGCCCGCACCCGCGCGGCGGTCGGACCTTCATTCATCATCATCTACCGGCTGTCGATGCTCGATCTCGTCGAAGGCGGCAGTTCCTGGGACGAGGTCGTCGAACTCGCGCAGGCCGTCGAACTCGCCGGCGCCACGATCATCAACACCGGCATCGGCTGGCATGAAGCGCGCATTCCGACTATCGCGACGATGGTGCCGCGCGCGGCCTTCAGCTGGGTCACGCGGCGCCTGCGTGGCAGCGTGACAATCCCGCTGGTCACCAGTAACCGGATCAACGATCCGGCGGTCGCCGAAAGAGTGCTCGCAAGCGGCGACGCCGATCTCGTTTCAATGGCGCGGCCGCTGCTGGCCGACCCGGATTTCGTGCGCAAGGCCGCGGAGGGGAGGGCGGATGAGATCAATACCTGCATCGCCTGCAATCAGGCCTGCCTCGATCTCGTGTTCGAGAATCAGGTCGCGAGCTGCCTTGTCAATCCACGCGCCGGCCGCGAAACAGAGTTGAATTACCGTCCGGCTGCCGCGCGGCGGCGTATCGCCGTCGTCGGTGCCGGGCCTGCGGGACTCGCCTGCGCTACGGTTGCCGCCGGCCGCGGTCATCGCGTCACGCTGTTCGAGGCAGCCGATCGCATCGGTGGCCAGTTCAACATGGCCAAGGTCATCCCAGGCAAGGAAGAGTTTCACGAAACGCTTCGATACTACCGGCGGCAGATCGAATTGAGCGGCGTGAAACTCGAGCTGTCGCGGCGTGTCGGTGTCGCCGAGCTGACCGGGGGCGAGTTCGATGACATCGTGCTGGCATCGGGGGTCGTGCCGCGTTTCCCGGCCATCGATGGTCTCAGGCATCCAAAGGTGTTGTCTTACATCGATGTACTGCTGCATGGCAGGCCGGTCGGCCCATCGGTCGCAATTGTAGGCGCCGGCGGCATCGGCTTCGATGTCGCGGAGTATCTGAGTCACGACGCCACACATTCGCCATCCAGTGTCGACATCCCGGCTTTCATGCGTGAGTGGGGCATCGACATGGCACTCGCGAATCGCGGCGGTCTCACTGAGGAAGCCGATCATGCGCACAGCATGCCGCGCACGATCTGGCTCCTGCAGCGCAGGCCGACACCGCCCGGGCGCGACCTCGGCAAGACCACGGGCTGGGTGCATCGGCTCGCGCTGAAGCGGCGCGGCGTGCGCATGATGGCGGGCGTGAGTTACGAACGCATTGACGACGCCGGCCTGCATATCGCTGTCGGCACCGAGTCCCGGTTGCTGGCGGTGGACAATGTCGTCGTCTGCGCAGGCCAGGAACCGCAACGCGAGCTTGCCGGTGGCATCGAAGCCGCGGGTTTTCGCGTACACCTGATCGGCGGATCGAAGCTCGCGACCGAGCTCGACGCCAAGCGCGCCATCGACGAAGGCTCGCGCCTTGCGGCGGCGCTATGAGTGACCTGGCCCGCCACGCCGCACAACTCGCGCTGCTGGACGAGACGACAGCCACTCAGGGTGCGTGGCGCGTGCGCGCGAGCGACCGCGCGCGCCGGCTGACGGTGCGCGTGTTTCCTGGAGGGAAAGTCGAGATCGTGGTGCCGAATGGCACGCGCCCGCGCGTGGTCGAGCAGTTCGTCGCGAAGTACCGGCCATGGATCGACCGCAAGCTTGCGCAATACCAGCCGCTCGAGACAGAAACCGGCGATGCTTTGCCAACGGCAATTCGATTCCGGGCCAGCGGCGATTGCTGGCGCGTCGACCATGTCGAAGCACGGGGTGCGCCCAAGCTCGCGATCGACGGCGCTCGCCTGCTTCTGATCGGCGATTTGACGCGGGTTGCGCTTGCGCGCCATGCACTGCAGCGCTTCACGATGCGGATCGCCCACGCGATATTGGTGCCGCAGCTCGAGCAACTTGCTGCAGAATGCGAACTGCACTACTCAAGTGCGCAGATCCGGCGCCAGCGCACGCGCTGGGGCAGTTGTTCGCGCCGCGGGACAATCAGCCTGAATGCCTGCCTCGTCTTCCAGTCACCGGAAGTCGTGCGCTACCTGCTGCTCCATGAACTGGCGCATACGCGTCATTTGAACCACTCCCGGCGCTTCTGGGCACTGGTCGAACAGCTGGAGCCGCGCTGGCGTGAACTCGACGCGGAACTTTCGCAGGGATGGCGCGAGGTGCCGGGCTGGGTCCTGCGCTGATGCCGCGGGCCCGCATTGCGGGACCGTTCCTGGTGCTGGCCATCGCGCTCGCCGCCGTATCCTTCGGGTCGATCTTTGCGCGACTCGCCGAGGCGGCGCCGCTCGCAATCGCCGCCTGGCGCATGGGTCTTGCAGCGCTCGTCGTGATACCGGTGGCGCTCGCCGGAAGGTCCGGCGCGGAACGGATGGATTTGCGGCATGCCGCACTGGCGGCAGCCGCGGGTCTATGTCTGGCCCTGCATTTCGCCACCTGGATCGCGTCGCTCGATTACACGTCGATCGCGCGCAGCGTACTCCTTGTCAGCACGGCGCCGATCTGGGTCGCCATCCTGCAGTCCGTGACCGGGCGGGGGGCGCCGCCGTTACGAACGGTGCTGGCGCTCCTGTTCGCGGTGGGCGGCGTGGCGATAGCGAGTACCGGTCACGACCACGGCGAAGGAATGCTGACCGGCGATCTGCTGGCGGTCGCCGGCGCGATCGCGATGGCCAGCTACCTCCTGTTGTCACAGAAAGCACAATCGCGCCTGCCATTTCGCCGCTATCTCGCAATCGCCTACGGCTCGGCTGCCGCATTGCTGTGGCTGGCCGTGACAATGACCGACACGGCAGCGGGCGGCTTCGCCGCGGCCACCTGGTGGGCGCTGGCGGGCATGGCGGCGATTTCGCAGTTGATCGGACACAGCGGCTACAACTGGGCGCTGCGCCAC
>JANOSR010000076.1:0-4047 GCA_031415935.1 Steroidobacteraceae bacterium
AACGACCTGACCCCCGGCGCGCCGCTGCAGCCGGTCGTCACCGACGGCGCTCGCCGCACCCAGCGCTTCTTCAATGTCCCCCGGCTCGAGGATGGCCGCGGTCTGCTCGGCATGCCGCGCCCAGAGTCCGGCGTAGCAATCCGCCTGCAATTCCAGCCGGACGTTCAACTGATTGGCCTCGATTTCATCGACGCGCTGGCGCAGTTCCTGGATACGCGCCGACTTGCCAAGCAGATTTTGCACGTGGTGGCCGACTTCGTGCGCAACGACGTAAGCTTGCGCAAAATCGCCGCCGGCACCGAGGCGCCGGTCCAGCTCGTCGAAGAATGACAGGTCGATGAAAACATTCTCGTCCGCGGGGCAGTAGAACGGGCCCATCGCCGCTTCGGCAAACCCGCAACCGGAATCGACGGCGCCGGAAAACAGCACGAGCTTCGGCGCGCGGTAGCTGCCGCGCAGTTCCGCCATCACCGCGCTCCAGACGTCCTCGGTGTCCGCCAGCACGACGGCGATCTGCTGGCGGCGCTCCGCCTCGGTCGCGGTTTCGCGATAAGGCTCCGAACTCCCGGACTCTGTCCCGAGCTGCGTCGTTTGCATGCCGCCGAGCAGCACCGAGGGATCGACGCCGAAGTACAGGCTGATCAGGTAGACGGCGACCAGGCCGATCCCGCCGATGCCGGCAGTGCGGCCGACGCGCAGCCCACGCCGGTCCTCGATGTTGTCGCTCTGTCTGCGTCCGCGCCAACGCATGTTGTCCCCGACTTCCGGCGCTGACTCAGGAGAATGCGCGCGGCAGGTAGTGGTCGATCAGCAGCGCTGCGAACAGCAGCGCCAGGTAATTGATTGAATAACGGAAGGTGCGCATCGGCAGGTCGGCGCGATCGGAAACGCGCAGTGCCCAGGCGTGGCGCAGGAACACACCGTCGAGCACAAGTGCAGTCGCAAGATAAGGAAGTCCCGCCATGCCGGTCAGCCAGGGCATGACCGTCACCACCGTGAGCAGGATCGTGTAGTACCAGATGAAGAGCTTGGTGTACTCGACGCCGTGCGTGACCGGCAGCATCGGGATGCCGACCCGCGCGTACTCGTCACGCCGCGCGATCGCGAGCGCCCAGAAATGCGGTGGCGTCCACGCAAAGATGATCAGGAACAACAGCAGCGCATCGGAGTGCATCTCCCCCGTAATCGCGGTCCAGCCGAGTACAGGCGGTGCCGCGCCCGCCGCCCCGCCGATCACGATGTTCTGCGGCGTGGCGCGCTTGAGCCACACGGTGTAAACGACCGCGTAGCCGATCAGCGAGAAGAAAGTCAGGATGGCCGTCAGCGCGTTGACGAGTAGCGCCAGGATCAGCATCGAGCCGGCGCCGAGTACAAAGGCAAAGGACAGCGCATAGGCCTCGGATACGGTGCCACGCGGCAATGGGCGCTGGCGTGTGCGCGCCATTTCCGCGTCGATGCGCCGATCGAGCACATGATTGATTGCGGCTGCCGAGGACGCGGCGAGCGCGATGCCGATCGTGCCCCAGACCAGCGCGCCCGCGGGCGGGAATCCGGGCACGGCGAGGAACATGCCGACGATCGCCGTGAACATGATCAGCGAGACGACCTTGGGCTTCGTCAGCTCGAGGTAATCGCGTGCCTTTGCCCAGATGGCGGGGGTTGCCGCGCTGTTCGCGCTTTGTTCCTTGGTGTTCATCGGGGTCCGAAGATGCTAGCACAGCCCATGTTCAGGGCCCCGGTGGCAGCCCGGTCGCAGCTTCAGGATCGCAGGCGGATCGGGCCGCCTTCGGGGCGCGGGGCGAGGTAGCGGAGCAGCGCAACCATCGCGAGCACGACGGCAGCAGCACCTGCGTTGTGCAGGGTGCCGAGCCAGAGCGGCCAGCCCTGCCAGATGAGATTCATGCCGATCAGGATTTGCAGTAGCAGCGCGACCAGTACGGTCGTTCCGGCCGCGCGCGTAAGAATGGTCTGGCCGCGACGCCAGACCCCCACGACGAGCAGCAGCAGCACCAGCGCCGTCAGGTAGGAGCCCAGCCGGTGTGAATAATGAATGGCGACGCGTGCGGGCGCATCGAGCACGCCGCCCTCGTAATCGATGCCCAGTCCCCGCCACAACACGAAAGCATTCATGAAATCCATGTCGGGCCACCAGCTCCCATGGCAGGCCGGGAATTCCGCGCAGGCCGCGGCCGCGTAATTGGTGCTGGTCCAGCCGCCGAGCGAAACCTGCAGGGTCACGACGACCATGGCAATGATCGCCAGATTGCGCACGGGTCGTTCCGCCGCTTTCAGCTCGCGCCGTTCCGGCGAAAGCGCCAGCCACCACAACAGCGAAAGCGTTGCCAGGCCACCGAGCAGGTGCAGCGTCACGATCAGTGGCTTCAGCAGGAGCGTCACCGTCCACATGCCGAGCAGCGCCTGCAGCACGACCAGCGCGACAATCAGCCAGGGCAATACGCGCGGTTGCGCCGGGTCACGGCGATTCCAGACCGAGAGCGCCGCAAGGCCGAGGATCACGAGGCCAAGCGCACCCACGATGTAGCGGTGCACCATCTCGTTGAGCGCCTTCTGGTAGTCGAAGGGGCGATCCGGATACGCGGCGCTGACTACGCCGGCGTTCTCGGCGACCTGCGACGGATGAACCTGGCCGTAGCAGCCGGGCCAGTCCGGGCAGCCAAGGCCCGCATTGGACAGGCGCACCCAGGCGCCGACCACGACCACGATCGCGCAGAGGAGCGTCGCAACCAGCGCCGCGCGGCGAAACCACCTGAGCTTCGGACCCATGCGCGAACTCTAGCCGATACTCGACAGGCGCAGCAGCCGCTCGAGGTCCTTGAGGAGCCCTCGCGCGCCGCCGGTTGCGGCGTGGCGCATCATCAGATTTCCGAGCGGATCGACGACATAGACGGAGGCAGCGCCAGTGGGCGCGCGCGGAAACAGCGCGAGCAGGGCCTGTCCTTCGGCTCCCGTGGCGCCAAGTACGAGCAGATCCTCATCGCCCTGCTCCGGAAATCCCGGGGCGCAGCATTCACCTGCGTGCAGCAGCACTCGTTGCACGCGCGTCGCGTCCTTGTCGAGCGCGAACCGCACGCGAGCGAGTTCCGCGAGCTCTTTCGTGCAGCTTTCCGTGCAGGAATTGTCGACGAGATAGACCAGGGACCAGGCGCCGCGCAGCACCTCGGACGATGTCGTTCCGCCATCGGGAAGGGTCAGGGCGACCGCGGGCAGCAGTCGCGGCGGATCGATGAGTTCGCCATGCGCGGCGACGGCCGGGTGCCATGCGGACGAGTAATAGAGCCAGACGGCCGCCGCGAACGGCACGAAAAACAGCGACGCCAGCATCAAAAAGGTGCGGTGGCCGGACCGGCGCCTGGCGGCGGCATCCGTCATGTGACTTCCCCACTACGGCGCAGGCCAAGCGCAAACCAGATCGCGATGGCCGTGGCCGCGAATGCGAACCATTGGATCGCGTAGCCCAGGTGACGCAGGGAAGTCGCGCCAGGGACGTGCCAGTTGCGCACAAAGCCGTCGGCATCCTGCGGATCGAGCAGGATCAGCTGCGGATGCAGATTCCGGCCGAGCTGGTTTGCGAGCTCGTTCATTTCCGGGAAGCTGGTCAGGCGCGGCCAGTCATTGCCCGGAGGTGCCGTCAATCGGATCGAGGGGCGCGGCAACTGGTCCATGCGCCCGGCGACCGTGCGCGACGTTCCGGCGACCGCGACATCGGGCAGGGAGTCGCGGCCGGCGCCGAATGGCACCCAGCCGCGATCGACGAGCACGGCCTTGCCGTCCGACAGCAGGAGTGGCGTCAGCACGTGAACCCCGGCCCTGCCGGATTCACTCATGTTGTCGAGCAGGAACTGATGGTCGGTGTCGTAATTGCCGCTCGCGGTCACGCGCTGGTAGCGCGGCACGGCAACGGAAGCGGGCGGAAGCGGAAGCGCCGGTTCCGCGCGCGTGAATTCCTCATCGAGGGCGCGCTTTTCCGCGGCGCGCCCGAGCTGCCAGTTGCCGAGTACCACGAACAGCAGCACCGCGGCCGCCGTT
>JANOSR010000077.1:0-7977 GCA_031415935.1 Steroidobacteraceae bacterium
TCGGCGGCATCGACTTCAACAATCGGACGGGATTCATCAACGAGCCGCGCCGCTGGGGCCTGGAGTTCATGACCCGATTCTGAGCCGGGGCCGGCGCAGATGCCGGAATTGCCGGAGGTGGAGACGACGCGCCGGGGCATCGAGCCCTGGCTCGTCGGCCACCGCATCGAACAGGTCGTCGTGCGCGATTGGCGCCTGCGCTGGCCGGTGTCCCGCGGACTTCCTGCGCGGCTTCGCGGATCCACGGTCCAGGCTGTCGGGCGACGCGCGAAGTACCTGCTGATCGCCACCGACACCGGCACGGCGATCCTGCACCTCGGCATGTCCGGCAGCCTGCGCGTGATGGATGCGAAGTCGCCGCCGCTCGTGCACGATCATGTCGACATCGTGCTCGACTCCGGGCGCTGCCTGCGATTCAACGATCCGCGCCGATTCGGCTGCCTGTTGTTCACGGCGGGGGATCCGCTGCGGCATCGGCTCCTCGCAGGCCTGGCCGTCGAGCCCCTGTCCCGGGAATTCGACAGCGACGCCCTGTGGCGCCATGCGCGGGGCCGGCGCGTCTCGATCAAGGCCTTCATCATGGATTCCCGCGCCGTCGTCGGCGTCGGCAACATTTATGCAAGCGAGGTCCTGTTTCGCGCAGGCATCCGGCCCGGGCTCGCGGCAGGCAAGGTCAGCCGCGAGCGCATGGCCGTTCTTGTAACGAAAATCCGCGAGGTGCTGACCGAAGCGATAGGCGTCGGCGGCACGACGCTGCGGGATTACGTGGACCCGTCCGGAATGCCCGGATATTTCCGCCAGCAACTATTCGTTTACGAGCGGGCAGGCCAACCCTGCAGAAAATGCCGGACCACGATCCGGCAGTACGTCCAGGGCCAGCGCAGCACCTACTGGTGCCCGCACTGCCAGCATTAGGCCGATGCGATCCTCAGGCCCCCGGCCGCATTCCTGCGCGGCGCCGGGCAAGCGCCTCAACGACGATCGGATGCACGAAGTGGGAGACATCGCCGCCCAGCATTGCGATCTCGCGCACCATCGTCGAGGAGATGAAGGTGAACTGCTCTTTGGGCGTCAGGAAGACATAGTCCACATCCGGCGCCAGGTGGCGGCTCATGTTCGCAAGCTGGAACTCGAACTCGAAGTCGGATACCGCGCGCAGGCCGCGGATCACGATCTGGCTGCCCTGCTCGCGCGCGAAATCGACGGTCAGGCCCGCATAACCGATGACCGTGACATTCGGCAGATCGCCCACGACGCGGCGCGCGAGGTCGACCCGCTCATCCAGCGGCAAGAGCGGCGCCTTGTAGGGATTCGCGGCGATGCCGACGACGACGCGGTCAAATATGCCGGCCGCGCGCCGCACCAGGTCCTGGTGGCCATTGGTGACCGGATCGAATGTGCCGGGATAGACGGCGATGCGTTTCGGATTCACTTCAGTGCCAGATGATAACCGACCGCAGCTGCCTTGCCCGACCGGTGCAGGGTCCAGCCCGCAGGCAATGACGGCGGACCATCCTTTGCGGGCGCCTCCAGGTATACGTATGCGGCCGGTGAAAGCCAGCCGCCGGAGTCCAGCCTTCGAAGGGCTTCGGCGAGCAGGCCGGATGCGAATGGCGGGTCGAGGAATACCAGGTCAAAGCGTTGCGGCGGACCCTCGAGCCACCTGAGCGCATCGGCCTGCAACACGACCGCGCGCTCGGGCGCCAGGGTCGAAATTGTCTCGCGCAGCCGCTCCGCGGTAAGCCGATCGGACTCGACGAAGGTCGCTCTGCTTGCGCCGCGGGACAGGGCCTCGAGTCCCAGCGCACCGCTGCCCGCGAATAGATCCAGGCAGCGGCTGCCGGCCACGACCGGCGTGAGCCAGTTGAACAGTGTTTCGCGGACCCGGTCGGGCGATGGCCGGATGCCGGGTCGCCTTGGAAAGCGGATCCGGCGCCCGCGCCATTGGCCGCCGATGATCCGCAGCTCATTTGGCTTTTTGCAGTGCATTGTCCGTTGGCCCACCGCGATTCCGGCGCATCGAATGCCGCCGATCCCGTAGACTTGCATGATGATTAGAGCCAAGCGTAGGCTGGCTCGAAACAAACGAGCGCGATGATACGCGCCCTGATCGCGGACAACACTTAGCCGGAGTCTCCGAAATGAGAATTCATTACGCCGCCACTGCGCTCGTCGCCGGCCTGATGCTCGGAGCCTGCGGCGGCTCGGGGAGTGACGGGATCGGCGCGACTGACCCGACCTCCGGCAATGGCAACCCGACGGTGCCAGCCGGCGTCGGAGTCTTCAAGGCCAGTTTCATCCCGCTCTCCGGCGTGCTGCCCTTCCCGACCGACCTGTATTTCAACGGCAGCACCGACGGCACGCTGAACATTCCGGCGACCCCGTTCCTGCCGAACGTGACGGCGTTGAACGCGCTCGACGGTTACTCGACCGTCGCGACCGCGAACGCGCGATTCTCCCGGCCGATCAACCCGGCGACGATCACCGCCGCCAGCGTCAGGATGATCGAGGTCAACATCGACAATGCGACCAAGGCGACAGTCGGCGTGCGCGGCCTGCGCGTGTTTGGCACCGACTACACCGCGCGGGTCGCCACGACCGTGGATTCAGCCGGTTCGACACTCGAGATCGTGCCGCTGCGGCCGCTGACACGCTCCACCGGCGCGAGCAACGTCGGCTACCTGATCGTGCTGACCAACGGCCTGCAGGACACTTCCGGCAACGCCGCGACACCCGACAACGATTATCTCACGATCAAGAACGCGCAGCCGACCTGCGCGTCGATCACCAACGCGTCGCTGAACGGCATCTGCCGGCTGACCGGCGCACACTTGCAAATCGCCGGTGCCGTCGGCGTGCCGGCCGCCAGCATCGTGCTGAGCTTCTCGTACTCGACGCAGGCGACGCGCGACAGTATCAACATCGCCGCGGGCCTCGCGCAGCCGACCGCGATCGTCGCGCAGTTCACGGGCCGGGATCTTTCGCAACTGGGTCTGCCGTTGCCGCCGATCGCCAATGTCTACGTCGGCACGCTCGGCATCCGGTACTACCACAACCCGGCCGCTCCGCTGACCGGCTCCTGGCGCGGGGCGCCGTTCACGGCCGTGCCCGGCGCAGCGACGACGACACACCTGTCGCGCTTCAATCCGGTTCCGGTCGTGCAGGCGAATCCGAACATACCGTTGTTCGTGACCGTGCCGAATGCGGCGTCCGGCCGGGCGAAACCGGCGGCCGGCTGGCCGGTCGTGATTTTCCAGCACGGCTTGCGCGGCAATCGGACACAGTCGGCCGCGATCGCCGCGGCGTATGCGGCGCAGGGGTTCGTCGTCGCGGCGATCGACATACCGCTGCACGGCATCACCGCCGCCGCAAATCCGCTGTACCAGGGCGCCCTCGAGCGGACTTTCAATCTCGACCTCGTCAACAATGCGACCGGCGCTCCCGGCCCCGACGGCGCGATCGACCCCTCGGGCACGCACATCATCAACCTGACGAGCCTGCTGACCAGCCGCGATAACCTGCGTCAGGCGGCAACGGACATCGCCCAGCTCTCGGTGTCCCTGCCGGGGCTCGACCTGGATGGCGACGCGGTGTCCGACATCGACGCCAACCGCATCCATTACTCCGGCATTTCGCTGGGCGGCATCGTCGGCACCGTGGCGAACGCGCTGCCGATCGCCACGCGATCGGCCTATCTGAACGTGCCGGGCGGCGGCATCGCCAACCTGCTGCGCGAATCGGCGGCGTTGTCGCCGAGCGTCAACGCCGGCCTCGCCGCCGCGGGTCTCTCACCGGGTACGACGCTCTACGAGCAGTTCTTCCGCGATGCGCAGACCGTCGTCGACGCGGGCGATCCGCTGAATTACGTCGCGGCGACCGTCGCGGCGCGCCCGACCGTGCTGACGCAGGTCATCAACGACACCGTCGTACCGAACACTGCGACGCAGCGGCTGGTCAATGCCGGCGGCTTCGTCAAGGCGAACGCGGCGGGGCCGACGCCGGTCGCTGCCGGCAATGGCCGCTGGGTGCATTTCACGTCCGGGTCGCACGCCTCGCTGCTCGACCCGTCGGCGAGCCTCGCCGTGACGACGGAAATGCAGACCCATGCCGCGTCGCTGGCTGCGAGCGGTGGTACCGCCTTCGTCATCGCGAATTCCGCCATCCTGCAACCCTGAACGGCCCATTCCCCGGGCTGCTCCGCCCCGCTGCCACGGCCGGGCGGCGCGGTCGCGGAACAGCGTGCGCCGCAGCGTACGCGCTCGCTACAATCGCGCTTTCCCGCCGGATCGCGCCTGCAATGACCGCTCCCGACGACAAGGCCTCCGCGGAATCCCGCGGCTTCCTCGCCCGCCTGCGCGCCAGGGTCAATCGCGGCGCTTCCTGGGCCGCGGACCTGCTGCCCGGCCGACAGATCGACGACGCGCTGCTCGAGGAACTCGAAACCCGGCTGCTGGAGGCTGACATCGGCGTCGAGGCGACGACAGCGGTGCTTGCGGATCTGCACCGTGCGGTGGCCCGCAGCGAGCTTGCGGATGCCGCTGCATTGCAGGGAGCACTGCACAAGGCGCTGCTCGCGATACTTCAGCCCGTCGAACGGCCGCTTGAAATCGATCGCTCCCGAAAACCATTCGTGATCCTGGTAGTCGGCGTCAATGGCTCGGGCAAGACGACGACGATCGGCAAACTCGCCCGCAGGCTCCGGGCCGAAGGACTCTCGGTCATGCTGGCGGCGGGCGATACCTTCCGCGCCGCCGCCGTCGAGCAGCTGGCCGCATGGGCTGAACGCGCGGCTGTGCCGATGATTTCCCAGGCGGCCGGAGCGGATCCCGCCGCCGTCGTGTTCGACGCGCTGCAATCTGCGCGCGCGCGTGGCACCGACGTGCTGATTGCCGACACTGCCGGCCGGCTGCACACACAATTGCACCTGATGGAGGAACTGAAGAAAGTCGCGCGCGTGCTGAAGCGCCTCGACCCCGAGGCACCGCACGAAGTGCTGCTGGTGCTGGATGCGAGCCTCGGCCAGAACGCACTTCGGCAAGCCGAGCAATTCAACACTGCGATCGGCGTCACGGGAATCGTCATTACCAAGCTCGACGGCACGGCCAAGGGCGGCATCCTGATCGCGATCGCGCGGTGCTTCGGGCTGCCGATCCGGTTCGTCGGCGTCGGAGAGCAGGCCGAGGACTTCGGGCCATTCCAGGCCGAGGCATTTGTCGACGGGCTGCTGCGTCCCACGCCCGGGAATGCCCAGTGATCCGATTCGACCGCGTATTCAAGCGTTATCCGAATGGCCGCGAGGCCCTGTCAGAGCTGTCATTCGAGCTTGCCACCGGCGAAATGGCATTCCTGACCGGCCACTCGGGGGCTGGCAAGAGCACGGTGCTGCGCCTGATCGCATTGCTCGAGCGCCCGACACGCGGCCAGGTTGTCGTCAACGGCCGCAACACGGGCACGCTGCGCCGGGGCGCCATCGCGGCTTTCCGCCGCCAGGTCGGGTTCGTGTTCCAGGATCACCGGCTACTGGACGACCGGCCGGTCTACGACAATGTCGCGCTGCCGCTCGCGATCGCAGGTGTACCGCGCCGTGAAATGGACAGACGCGTGCGGGCTGCGTTGGATCAAGTCGGCTTGCTTGGCAAGGAAAGGACATTTCCACTCGAGCTGTCCGCGGGCGAGCAGCAGCGCGTCGGCATCGCGCGCGCCGTCATCACGAAGCCACCCGTGCTGATCGCGGACGAACCGACCGGGAACCTGGACCCGGATCTCGCGCTCGAGGTCATGAACCTGTTCCAGCGCTTCAATGCGGTCGGCGTCACCGTCATGGTCGCGACGCACGGCGTGCACCTGCTCGACCGGTTCCCCGTACGGCGCATCCATATCGAGCAGGGCCGTCTCGCGAATCCTCCTTATGTCGCTGCCTGAAGAAGTCCGGAATGTCCGGCCGGTCGGCCCGCGAACGTTTGGCGGCGCCGTGTCGACCTGGTTCGAGCGCCACGCGCAGACGCTGGTCGGCTCGCTCGGCCGTCTCGCGCGCCAGCCACTGGCGACTGCGCTGACGGTCGCGGTGATCGGCATTGCGCTCGCCTTGCCTGTCGCGCTCTACCTGGTCGTCGCCAATGCGCGCGCCGTGAGCGCCGGTCTCGGCGACACCGTGCAACTCTCGGTCTACCTGCGCCTTCCGACAACGGCCGAGCAGGCGCGCAAGGTTGCGCGCGCGATCAAGGCACGTGACGAAGTCGGCGAAGCGGTGCTCGTGAGTCCCGACGAAGGGCTCGCCGAATTCCGTGCGCTTTCCGGCATCGGCGAGGCGTTGAAGGCGCTCGCGGAGAATCCGTTGCCGTGGGTCGTCAAGTTGCGGCCGGCCGAGGGCCAGGATTCAGCGGCCGCAGTCGAGACGCTCGCCGCCGACCTGCGCCAACTCCCGGAGGTCGAGCTGGTCGAGGCCGATACCGCCTGGGTGCGGCGCCTGCATGCGATCCTGGACGCGTTGCGCCAGATCGTCGTCCTGGCCGCCGCGGTGTTGGCACTCGGCGTGCTCGCGATCGTCGGCAACACCATCCGGCTCGAGATCAACGGACGCCGCGCGGAGATAGAGGTCACCAAGCTGGTCGGCGGCAGCAATGCCTTTGTGCGCAGGCCATTCCTGTATTCGGGCTTCTGGCAGGGACTCGCCGGCGGATTCCTCGCTGTGGCGCTGATCGGCATCGGCCTCGTCATTCTCGAGGCGCCGGTGGCGCGCGTGGCCGCGGCATACGGGGCAGCATTCGCGCTTTCAGGCCTTGCGGCGCGGGAGTATCTCGCGGTCATTGGCGGCGGCGCGGCGCTTGGCCTGCTGGGCGCCTGGCTCGCCGCCGCTTATCACCTGCGGCGCATCGAGCCTCGCGCGTAACCCCCTGTCCCAGCTGACATTTACGCACCCGGCAGCGGTGAACTTCCCGCTGCCATTAGCACTCTATTGGCGCGACTGCTAAAGTTGTCTTCCGGAGGTTGGCCACACATGACTGGTACTGCGCTTGCCCTGAAGAATCAGTCCCTGGCGCTCGACGGCCCGGTCGGCAGCCTGGACGCCTATATCGAGCGAGTCTCGAGCATTCCCGTGCTGAGCCGCGAGGAAGAACTCGAGCTCGCAAAGCGCTTCCATGACCATGAGGACCTGGACGCAGCGCGCCTGCTCGTGCTTTCACACCTGCGATTCGTCGTGCACATCGCGCGCGGCTACATGGGCTATGGCCTGCCGGTTGCCGACCTGATCCAGGAAGGCAATGTCGGCCTGATGAAAGCGGTCAAGCGTTTCAACCCGGACATGGGCGTGCGCCTCGTGAGTTTTGCGATCCACTGGATCCGGGCCGAGATCCACGAATTCGTGATCCGCAACTGGCGGCTGGTGCGGGTCGCGACGACCAAGGCGCAACGCAAGCTGTTCTTCAACCTGCGCCGCATGAAGAAGAACCTGGCATGGCTCTCCGACGAGGAAACCAATGCTGTCGCAGGCGAACTGGGCGTCGAGCCGCGCGAAGTTCGGGAAATGGAGCAGCGCCTGGCGGCGCGCGACCTGTCATTCGACCCGGCACCCGATGCCGACGAAGAGGATGGTGTCGGTTCGCCGTCGCTCTACCTGCCTTCGCCGGACCTGGATCCCGCCACGACCGTCGAGCAGGAAGAATGGGACGGCGCAGTAGCAGACTCCCTGACAGCGGCGCTCGGGAATCTGGACGAGCGCAGCCGCGCCGTGATCAAGGCCCGCTGGCTTGCCGAAGACAAGCGGACTCTTCAGGATCTAGCCGATGAATACGGCGTCTCCGCGGAGCGCATCCGTCAGGTCGAAGCAACGGCGATCAGCAAGCTTCGGGCCGCAATGGCTGCGTAAGAGGTGCCGGAGTTACCGATTTAGGATTAGGGTCGCCCAATCCGAAAACCGTAACACCCGCACCACTACCGCTAACAGCACCGCCGCCGCCACCGCCGAGTGAACAAAAC
>JANOSR010000078.1:0-2121 GCA_031415935.1 Steroidobacteraceae bacterium
CGGCTGCTCGAGGAGCTCAATTACGTCGGCGTCCTGTGCGTCGAGTTCTTCGTCGAGCGCGGCCGGCTGATCGCGAACGAGATGGCGCCGCGGGTGCACAACTCCGGCCACTGGACCATCGAGGGCGCGGAAACCAGTCAATTTGAAAATCATGTCCGTGCCATAGCAGGCCTGCCGCTCGGCAGCACGCGCCCGCGCGGTCACGCCGTCATGCGGAACCTGATCGGCAGGCTGCCGGACGCGCGGAAGCTGTTGAACCTGCCCGGCGTTCACTGGCACGATTACGGCAAATCACCGCGGCCGGGCCGGAAACTCGGGCACCTGACCCAGGTGTGCGCCACGCGCCCGGAATGCGACCGTGCCGCGGCCCGGCTGCGACGCCTCGTGGGCCGCTGAACGGCGCCCGTAAACCGCCCATGTGCTAGCCTTGTCGTACGCATGTATCTGGAACATTTCCAGCTGACGGAACTGCCGTTCCGGTTGAGCCCGGACCCGGCTTTTCTGTACCTCTCGAAGCACCATGCGCGCGCCAAGGCGTACATGGAGTCGACGATCTGGTTCACGGACGGCTTCGTCGTGATCACGGGCGAGATCGGCTCCGGCAAGACCACGCTGATCGAGACATTCCTGCGTGAGCTCGAGAAAGACGTGGTGGTCGCGCAGGTCGCGCAGACCCAGGTCTCGCCGATCGAGTTCCTGCAGGCGGTGCTCGTGCAGTTCGGATTCTCGCCATTCAAGATGCGCAAAGCCGAGCTGCTCGCGACGCTCAACCAGTTCCTGGTCGAGCAGTACGCCGCCGGTCGCAAGGTGCTCTTGATCGTCGACGAGGCGCAGAATCTCTCGAATCGCGTGCTCGAGGAGATCCGCCTGCTGTCGGGCGTCGAAACCACCAAGGAAAAGGTCCTGAGGATCATCCTGGCGGGACAGCCGGAGCTCAGTGACAAGCTCGATTCCGAGGAGTTGATCCAGCTGGTCCAGCGCGTGCGCTTGCGCTTCCACCTGACGGCTCTCACGCCGGAGGATACGCAGGCCTACGTGCTGCACCGGCTCGAGGTCGCGGGCTCGCACGGCCGCAAGCTCTTCACCGAGGATACCTACCCGATCATCTTCCGCTACTCCGGCGGCGTGCCGCGCCTGATCAACACCTTGTGCGACACGGCGCTGATGGGAGCCTATGCGCTCGAGCAAAAGCGGATCGGCGTCGGCGAACTGAAGGCGGCGATCGAGGAACTGCAGTGGGTCGAGTTTGCTTCGCGCACCAACCGCGTGCGCGCGGCGCTCATCGTGGCGCCCGCGCCGAGGCGTGTCGGGCCGGACCAGGTGCTGGCGCGCGTCATCGTCGCGCATTCCGGGGAGCGCGTCGAAGAGCGCCCGTTGCGCCTGGGCCGCCTGATCATCGGCCGCACGCCCGACAACGATTTGCAGGTCGACAGCAAGTTCATCAGCCGCCATCACTGTCAGATCATCACCACCGCGGAAGGCAGCGTGCTGGAGGACCTCAACAGCACGAATGGCGTCTATGTGAAGTCAAAGCGGGTCCGTAAGCATCACCTGAATGACGGTGACGTCATCGTGCTCGGCAAGCACGAGATCATGTATCTCGACGAACGCTCGGTGCGCAGCAGGGTGCAGAACGAGGGCGACTCGACCGGCGATCACGAGATCGTCGACGAAGACGAGGTGCAGGACGAGCAAGAGGACGACGAGCGGGCCCCGGCGGCCGGGGCAAACTGATCAGTCGTCGTCGTCGAATGCTGCGCCGTAACGGCGCTTCTGGATCCGGTAGTCGCGACGTCTCAGCGCGAGCACCATTCCGGTTATCAGGACGATCAGCCCGAATCCGGCCACCAGGTCGGACCAGACTTCCGCTCGCCACAGGAACGACGCCGCGAACGCGCCGAAGCCGGCCAGCATGTAGACATAGGGCAGCGATTCGTAGAGTGAGCGTGACAGTCGCATCAGCGGATCTCTCAGGCGGTACCGCCGACGGTCAGCGCATCGATGCGCAGCGTCGGCTGGCCGACGCCGACCGGCACCGTCTGGCCGTCCTTGCCGCAGCTTCCGATGCCGTCGTCGAGCGCCAGGTCGTTGCCGACCATGCTGACACGGGTCAGCACATCG
>JANOSR010000079.1:0-1857 GCA_031415935.1 Steroidobacteraceae bacterium
CACGGTTTCCCTGCCGTCAGGCGCGAAGGCCGAGGGCGAGCGCACAGGCCGCGGCTTCGTCCAACTGTTCTCGGGCGTCCTTGGCGGGAGCGCGCCACGTGGGCCCCAGGCATTCATCGAGAACCGTCATCACAGCGGTCCGCATCCGTTCTTCGGCTGGTCGACGGCGCGCCTGGCCGTGTGCCTCATGGGCGACGTTGGCGCAGGCGGCGATCCGTGCCGCTGCGTCGTAGCGCCGATCCTCGCAGGCGAGGAACGCCATCGCATCCAGCACCGTGTAAAGCTTGCTGGGGTCGAGCCGCAGGGCCAGCTCGCAGAGTTCAGCGCCGATCGCGCGCGCTTCGCTGGTCTCGCCGGCGATTAGCAGCGCGCTGAACGTCATGACCAGCAGTTCGAATCGCGTCTCACGGCGTCCCGAGTGCCGCAGGCTCAGCGCCAGCGGGCGGCCCAGCTGCAGGGCGGCAGCGGTAGCGCCGCACGCGATGTCCAGTTCGACTATGTTGACGGTCGCCGCGAGCGCCTGCCGCTCACTCATCGACAACGCGAAGCCCAATGCGCGCCGATAGGCGGCGCGAGCCTCAACGAACTGTCCACTGCTCATTAGCAGCGCGCCCTCGGTCAACGCGCCGTGGGTCAGCAGGCGCGCCGGCCAGGCGGGGTCCTCAAGTTGCCGGGCGACGTCGAACGCCGCGCGCGCGCTGGCAATATCGTCGCGCCAGTTTTGCGCCAGCTGCATAAGGGCGTAGTAGTGCGAGCGAGTATCGCCCGTCGCGGCGTGCATTGACGCCGCCAGTTCCGCGGCGTACCTCGCGCGGTCATACTGCCGCGTCGAGTCGTAGGTGGCGACGGCTTCCCAGAATCGGCCTGTGCGGGCGGGCGACATGGCATCGGAAAGCAGGGCCACCGCCTTTGTGAAACGTGAACGACCTTCTGCGTGAAGGTCTGTCTCGACGAACAAGGGCCAGGCCGCTCCATACAGGGCAACGCCGAGCGCGCGGTCATTATCCGTCGCCCAGTCGATAGCTGCGCGCACGTTGTCGAGCTCAGGCTCGTAGTGATTCAACCAGATGGCTTCGTCGAGCGACCAGTATTCCTGGTACGCCACGTCGAGCAGGTCCAGCATCGTAGCGGCCATGCGCGCTCGCGCCGCTTCCAGTTCGTCGTTGGCCGCGAGCCTGTCGAGCGCGTAGTAGCGCGCCGTCTCGAGCAGCGTATAGCGCGGCGGGTCAGTCGGAAGGACGGTGACTAACGAGCGGTCGACCAGTCGCCCAATCAGGTCGATCGCCTCGGAGGTATCGACGCTCCCGTCTGCGACACAGCGCGCGGCTGCCTTCAAAGAGAAACTTCCAGCAAACGTGCCGAGCCGGTTGAAGACCCGCTGTTCCGATGGTGCAAGCAAACCGTAGCTCCAGTCGAATGCGGCTTGCAGCACGCCATGGCGCGGATCGGATGACCGTCCGGCGGGCTTCAGCAGGCGGAACCGATCGTCAAGTCGCTCGAGAACCACGGCGAGTCCGAGGGCCGGAACGCGAGCGGCCGCGAGTTCGAGCGCAAGCGGGTTTCCGTCGAGGTGCCGGCAAATTTCGGCGGCGAGCGGCGTGTTTGTGGCCGACAATTGGAATCGGCGGTCGGCCTCCGCCACGCGCAGTGCGAATAACTCGACGGCCGCGTACCGTGCGGCGTCCGCCTGTGGGGTGCCGGGATCGGGAACCGGGAGCACCGACAATCGGTAGACGGTCTCCCCGGCAATGCCGAGCGGGGCCTGGCTCGTTACCAGCGCGCGCACCCTTTGCGATTGCGATACGAGTCCGGCCAATGGCGCCGCGAACGCATCACCGAGGTGCTCCGCGCCGTCCA
>JANOSR010000080.1:0-1902 GCA_031415935.1 Steroidobacteraceae bacterium
GCGTTCGTAGAGGAGCCTCAACACGGTCGCGCCGGCCTCGGCATTCGCGCCGGTCACCGAGAAGCGCCCGGACCGGTGACGGATCTCCACGCCGAGCCGCTTCTCGAGCTGATGCAGATTCTCGTCAAACGGGCCGCAAAGCGCGGCGAGTCGGGCGTTGTCCGCGGCGCCGAAGTCGACGCTCGATTCCGGGCCGCTACTCAAGCGACCAGCCGGCCGCGCAGCGAATTCGGCATGGCTTCGGTGATCTGGACACGCGCGAAGCAGTTGACGAGCTCCGCAGGTCCGTCGAAATTGACCCAGCGCATGTTCTCGGTGCGCCCCGCGAGCTGGCGCGGGTCGCGCTTCGACGGCCGTTCGACCAGCACGCGCTGGATGCTGCCGATCATGCCCTTGCTGATGCTCCGCGCCTGCTCGTTGATGCGGGCCTGCAGCAGCGCAAGACGCTGCTGTTTCAGTTCATGCGGAACCTCGTCCGGCAGCGCGGCGGCCGGCGTGCCCGGCCGGCGGCTGTAGATGAAGCTGAATGACTGGTCGAAGCCGACGTCGGCGATCAGGTCCATCGTATGGCCGAAATCGGCATCGGTCTCGCCCGGAAAGCCGACGATGAAGTCCGAGGAGAGACTGATGTCGGGGCGCGCCGCGCGCAGCCGCCGGATCTTCTGCTTGTACTCAAGCCGCGTGTAACCGCGCTTCATCAACGCAAGGATGCGGTCGGAGCCGCTTTGCACCGGCAGGTGCAGGCAATTCGCGAGCTTCGGCAAAGCGGCATATGTTTCGATGAGCGCGTCGGTGAATTCGACCGGGTGCGAAGTCGTGAAGCGTATGCGCTCGAGATCCTCGATGCGCGCAATGTGCCGCACGAGAGTGGCGAGGTCGCAGATCGTGCCATCCGCCATCGGGCCGCGATACGCGTTGACATTCTGTCCGAGCAACGTGATCTCGCGCGCGCCTTGCGCGACGAGCGATTCGACTTCGGCGACGACCTGGCCGAATGGGCGGTTCATTTCCTCGCCGCGCGTATACGGCACGACGCAGAAGGTACAGTACTTGCTGCAACCCTCCATGATCGACACGAATGCCGTCGCGCCCGCGGCGCGCGGCTCCGGCAACCGGTCGAATTTCTCGATCTCCGGGAATGACACATCGACCTGCGGCCGGCCGGTTGCGCGCAACGCCGCGATCATTTCGGGCAGCCGATGGATGGTCTGCGGACCAAATACGATGTCAACGAAGGGCGCACGCTCCAGGATGCCCTCGCCTTCCTGGCTGGCGACGCAGCCGCCGACCCCGATCACGAGCTCCGGCTTGCGGCGCTTCAGCAGCCGCCATTTGCCGAGCTGGGAGAAGACTTTTTCCTGGGCCTTTTCGCGGACCGAGCAGGTATTCAACAGGATGATATCGGCCTGCTCGGGCTGATCGGTCAACTCCAGACCGGACGACACGCGCAGTACATCGGCCATGCGCGCCGAATCGTATTCGTTCATCTGGCAGCCGAAAGTGGAGATGTATAACCGGCCGCTCATGTACCGCTGGGGTCCCGCATCAAAAAAGGGAGCCTAGGGTAACGGTTTTGGGGCCGCCGATGAAGCGCCTCCGGGCGCACCAAGGCGCCCGGGCACTATTTCAAGACCTTGTTTTTAATCAGCTTATTGTGGTGGGACGGGCCCGAAGGTACCGCTTGCCAAGGATTCGGGTTCCGACCGCTTCAGGCTGCCGATCAGGAAACGCCCGGTGGCCGTGAATCGGGCGCCCTGTGGCAGCGTATCCGCCATCGTGCGGCGGCGCTTCATGTGCACCGAAGACTCGAGATCCTGCAGCAGACCCGGCTTCGCATAGAAATAGCCCTGGCCTGCGACGCAACCCAGCTCGATCAGTTCGCGTTGCTGGTGCTCCAGCTCG
>JANOSR010000081.1:0-2890 GCA_031415935.1 Steroidobacteraceae bacterium
TCACCGCATGACTGCGGGCGCATGGCCGCAGCCGCCGTCGCGGACTGCATCGATGCGGAAGGCGCGGATCGCGTCGCCGCTGTGCTGATGGAATCGAATGCGGGCAGCAATGGCATCGTGGCGCCGGACAGCTACTGGCCGATGCTCCGCGACTTGACGCACGACCGCGATGTGCTGCTCATCGCGGACGAGGTCATGAGCGCTTTCGGACGCTGTGGCGAGTGGTTCGCCTGGCAGCGTCACGGCGAGCCGGGCCGCCCGGACATCATGACGCTCGCCAAGGGCCTCACGGGCGCAACTGTGCCGCTCGGCGCAGTCGTCATGAGCGCCGCGATCGCACGGCGCATCGAGCGGCAGATGTTCTACAGCGGCCTGACGTATTGCGGCCACCCGCTGTCCTGCGCAGCGGGTCTCGCCGCGCTCGATGCCTATCGCGACGAAAAGCTCATTGAACGTTCACGCTCGCTGGGCGCCCGGATGTTCGGAGAATTACAGAAACTCAAGGCGCGCCATGCGGTGATCGGCGAGGTACGCGGCGGCCACGGCCTGTTCGCGGTCGTCGAACTCGTCGCCGATCCAGCGACACGCGCGCCGCTCGCGCCATGGCCGCAGCAGTCCGATCAGCAGCGGGCCCTGTTGCGCGCCGCGCTCGACGACGGCGTTTCCTTCGGCTCGCGTGGCAATCTGCTGATCATCGCGCCACCGCTGGTGATCGACGAGACCGACCTCGCCGCGGCCGTCGCGTTGCTCGATCGTCTGCTCGGCCGTTTCTTTCCAGCCTCCAGGATGGAGAAGAGCACATGAGTTTCCGCCTGACCTACGCGACGATGTTCAACCCGCCCGAGGCGATGCACGAACGCTTCGAGCGCTCGCTTGCGAAGATTCGCGGTGAACTCGGCCGCACGCAGCGCCTGTTCATCGATGGCCGCGACATGGACGCCGACGCGCATGAGGAGCGGGTGAGCCCTATCGACCGTGACCTGAAGCTCGGTCGTTTTCCGATGGCGCAACTCAAGGACGTCGATGCAGCGCTCGCGGCCGCGTCAAAAGCGTTTCCGGCCTGGCGCGCGACACCCGCGGCGGAACGCGCGCGGCTGCTGCGCCGCGTGGCGGACATCATGGAGGAGCGTGTCTACGACATCGCCGCCGCACTCGTGCTCGAGGTCGGCAAGACGCGGATGGAGGCGCTCGGTGAGGCGCAGGAGACGGTCGACTTTTTCCGCTGCTATGCGGATGACTTCGAATCGCATAAGGGTTACGAGGTCGAGCTTCCGAACGATCCGCTCGAGGGTTTCGTTTCGCGCAACCGGAGCGTGCTGCGCCCTTACGGCGTGTGGGCCATCATCGCGCCCTTCAATTTCCCGCTCGCGCTGGCCGGTGGGCCAACAGCCGCCGCGCTCGTGACCGGCAATACGGTCGTCGTGAAATGCTCATCCGACACGCCCTGGGCCGGTCGCTGGCTTGCCGACTGCATCCGCGACGCCGGATTGCCGCGCGGTGTCTTCAATTACGTCGCCGGCTCCGGTCCCGCAGTCGGCGAGGCGCTGGTTTCCGATGCGCGCACGGCGGGCGTCACCTTCACGGGCTCGGTCGGCGTCGGCCGTACGATCCTCGGCGCGATGGCGACGGGAAAATATCCGCGGCCCTGCATCGCGGAGATGGGTGGCAAGAATCCCTGCATCGTGACGGAGCATGCGGACCTCGACCGCGCGGCGAGTGGAATCCTGCGCTCCGCCTATGGCATGGGCGGACAGAAATGTTCCGCGGTATCGCGTCTCTACGTGCATGAGGCGGTCGCCGACGACCTGCTCGCGCGTCTCGAGCGACAGATCGATGCAATCCGCATCGGCGATCCCACCAGGCGCGAGACCTGGCTGGGTCCGGTGGTCAACGCAAGGGCGCACCAGAGTTACGCGCGCTACGTCAGCGAGTTGCGCGAAGCGGGTGCGAAACTTCGCCGCGGCGGCGGTGTGCTGACGGACGGAGATTTCGGCCGCGGCTATTACGTCGAGCCGGTGCTCGCCGAAGCTCCGCCCGAACATCCCCTGTGGCGTCACGAAATGTTCCTGCCGATCTTGATGGCGCAGCGTTATCGCGATCGCGATCTCGCCATGCGTCTCGCGAATGACACCGAGATGGGGCTCACCGCCGGCGTCTATGGTTCAGCCGAGGACGTGCGCTGGTTCCAGGAAAACATCGAGGCCGGCGTCACCTATGCGAATCGTGGCCAAGGCGCGACCACCGGCGCCTGGCCGGGTTACCAGCCTTTCGGCGGATGGAAGGGTTCCGGCTCGACCGGCAAGGCGATCGCTTCCTTCTATTACCTGCCGCTGTACCTGCGCGAGCAGTCACGCACCGTGGTGGAGTGAATGACCGAGTTTCTGCCGCTGTCGGAGGCCATCGCGAAGCATGTGCCGGACGGCGCATCCGTGGCACTCGAGGGCTTCACGCACCTGATTCCCTTCGCGGCCGGGCACGAACTGATCCGGCAGGGCCGCCGCGGCTTGCACCTCATCCGCATGACGCCGGATCTGATCTACGACCAGCTGATCGGCATGGGCGCGGCGCGGCGCCTGACGTTCTCCTGGGGCGGCAACCCGGGAGTCGGCTCGCTGCATCGTTTGCGCGACGCGGTCGAACAGGCCTGGCCGCGGCCGCTTGAAATCGACGAGCACAGCCACGCCGGCATGGCCGCCGCTTATCGCGCGGGTGCCGCACGTCTTCCGTTCGGAGTTCTGCGCGGCTACATCGGCACCGACCTGCCGGCCCATAATCCGAACATTCGCAGCGTCCGCTGCCCGTACACCGGCGAGGAACTCGCGACCGTTCCCGCGCTGAATCCCGACGTGACGATCCTTCATGCGCAGCGCGCGGACCGGCGCGGCAATGT
>JANOSR010000082.1:0-10286 GCA_031415935.1 Steroidobacteraceae bacterium
TCGCGAGTACCGGCTGCGCCGCGGCCGGAACCGTGACCTGCTCCAGCCGATCTCAAAGTCCGGGCTCGGGCTCATGCGCCCGAACCGCCACCGCAAGCAGCGATCGGTCGTCCTGAAAGGTGACGGGCGCGAGTTCGCGCGTTCGAAGGACCTGCTGATCATCACCAAGGCGAATTCGGTCGCAACCGTCCATCGCGCGACCTATCTCGACTACGTCGGCATCAAGACCTTCGACTCCGCCGGCAATGTGAACGGCGAGCGACGCTTCATCGGGTTGTGGACTTCCTCGGCCTATAACCGCAGCCCGCGCGAGATTCCGGTGCTGCGCCAAAAGGTCCAGAGCGTCATCGACCACTTCGGCCTGAAGCCGACGAGTCACGACAGCAAGGCCGTCGTCCAGGTGCTCGAGACATTCCCGCGCGACGAACTGTTCCAGGCGACCGTCGGCGATCTCGTGCGCATGGTGCGTGGAATCGTGAATCTCTACGAGCGCGTCCAGGTGCGATTGTTCGTGCGCCGTGATGCATTTCTCCGCTTCTACTCCTGCCTCGTGTTCGTTCCGCGCGACCGTTACAACACCCAGGCCCGAGAACGCATCGAGCGGCTCGCGCTTCAGGCCTTTGGCGGCCAGGCGATCGAGTCGCAGGTGCAACTCTCGGAGTCGGTGCTTGCGAGGCTCCACATGCTCGTGCGCACGCCGCTGAAGGCGAGCCGGCAAGTCGATGCAGCCGGGCTCGAGCGCCAGATCATGGAATCCATGAGGACCTGGTTGGACCACCTGAAGGAAGGGCTGCGCGAGACCCACGAAGAAACTGAATCACTGCGCCTGCTGCGTGACTGGGGTGACGCCTTCCCGGCCGCCTACCAGGAAGATACCGCGACCGAAGTCGCCATCGGCGACATCGCCTGCCTGGAAGCGCTGGTCGCCGAACCAACCGGTCTGCGCATGAATCTTTACCGCCCCGAGGGCCAGCCGCGGCACAAGGTGCAGTTCAAGCTGTTCCGCCGCGACCGGCCGATACCGATCTCCGACGTGCTGCCGACCATCGAGAACCTGGGTCTCAAGTTGATCAGCGAGCGGCCTTACGAGATCAAGGCGGCCGCGGGCAGTTTCTGGATCCAGGATTTCGAGCTCGAGCACCCGCGTGGCGCGCGCATCGACCTTGAGAGCGATGGGCCGCGATTCAAGGCCACATTCGCGAGTGTGTGGCTCGGTCGCGCGGACAATGACGGCTTCAATCGCCTGGTTCTGGCAGCGGATCTTGAGTGGCGCGAGGCGATGGTGCTCAGGACCTACGCACGCTGGTTCGGGCAGCTCGGCCTGCCGCTCTCGCAGGCCTATATGGAAGACGCGCTCGCGACCAATGCCGCCGCGTCCGGCCGCCTGCTACGCCTGTTCAAGGCCAAGTTCGACCCGCAGATCAGGGCCTCCGACCGGCGGCGCGCCGAGGCAAGCCAGCGCCGCGCGCTCGAAAAACTTCTCGCGCGGGTCACGCGCATCGACGACGACCGCATCCTGCGCGCGTTCCTGGCGGCGATCGACGCCTCGCTGCGGACCAATTTCTTCCAGACCGCGGCAGGCGGCGGGCCGAAGTCCTATCTTTCGATCAAGCTGGACCCGCGCAAGGTCGCGGAAGTGCCGGCGCCCAGGCCGATGTTCGAGATCTTCGTGCATTCGCCGCATTTCGAAGGCGTGCACCTGCGCATGGGTCGCGTCGCTCGTGGCGGCCTGCGCTGGTCGGACCGCCGCGAGGACTTCCGCACCGAGGTCCTCGGCCTGATGAAGGCACAGAACGTCAAGAACACGGTGATCGTGCCGGTCGGGGCGAAAGGCGGCTTCGTGCCGCGCCGGCCACCGCCGACCCGCGACGAGGCGCAACGCGATGGCACCGAATGCTATCGCATGTTCATCCGTGCGCTGCTCGACCTGACAGACAATGTGGTCGGCGGAAAAGTCGTTCCGCCACCGGATGTCGTGCGCTGTGATGGCGATGATTCCTACCTCGTGGTCGCGGCGGACAAGGGCACGGCGACATTCTCGGATGTCGCAAATGCGATCTCGGCCGAGTACGGATTCTGGATGGGCGACGCATTCGCCTCCGGCGGCTCGGCCGGCTACGACCACAAGAAGATGGCCATCACGGCGCGCGGCGGCTGGGAGGCGGTGCGCCGTCACTTCCGCGAGATTGGCGTGGACATCCAGTCCCAGGACTTCACGGTCGCGGGTGTCGGCGACATGTCTGGCGACGTGTTCGGAAACGCCATGCTGCTGTCGAAGCACCTGCGGCTGCAGGCGGTGTTCAATCACCAGCACATCCTGCTCGACCCGTCGCCGGACGCAGTGCGAAGCTTTGTCGAGCGGCAACGCCTGTTCAAGCTGCCGCGCTCGAGCTGGGAGGACTACGACACGAAGCTGTTGTCGAAAGGTGGCGGAGTACACTCGCGCCAGAGCAAGTCGATCGCGTTGTCATCGGAGGCACGCTCGATGCTCGGCATCGAGGCGGGTTCCGCGACGCCTGTGGAGATCATCCGTGCGATCTTGAAGATGCCGGTCGACCTGCTGTGGAATGGCGGCATTGGTACCTACGTCAAATCCAGCGAAGAAACCCACGCCGAAATCGGCGATCGCTCAAACGACGCAGTGCGCGTCGATGGTCGCGAGCTGCGCTGCCGCGTGGTCGGCGAAGGCGGCAACCTGGGTCTCTCGCAGCGCGGGCGCGTCGAATACGCGGCAACCGGCGGGCGAATCAACACCGACTTCATCGACAATTCCGGCGGTGTCAATTGCTCGGATGTCGAGGTCAATCTCAAGATCCTGCTGAATCCGCTGATGTTGTCCGGCAAGCTCAGGCGTGGCGTTCGCGACCGGTTGCTGGCAGGCATGACGGGCGAGGTTGCGGCACTCGTGCTGCGCAACAACTACCTGCAGAGCTTCGCGATCTCGACTCTGCAGGCGCGGGCTGCAGAGCGCATCTCGGAGCTCGGGCACGTGATCCATGCGCTTGAGCGGGCCGGAACCCTCGATCGCGCACTGGAGGCACTGCCGCCCGACGACGAAATCGTTGAGCGTCGCCGCAAGGGCCTGGGCCTCACGCGCCCTGAGCTGGCGATGCTGCTGTCGTACTCGAAAATCTGGCTGTACGACCGGCTCATCGAATCCGACGTCGCCGAGGACAGCTATCTCGGCAGCGAGTTGACGCGCTATTTCCCGGTGCCGGTCCAGAAGAAATATCCGCGTGCGATCCTTCGTCACCAGCTGCGCCGCGAGATCATCGTGACCGCGACGACCAACAGCCTGGTCAACCGCATGGGTCCAGTCTTTGCGATCCGCGCCCAGGAGGACACCGGCGCGGACGTCGGCAGCATCGCGCGCGCCTACTCGATCGCGCGTGAAGTGACCGGCATGCGGGAGCTGTGGGCGGATATCGAGGCGCTGGACGACCGCGCGCCGACCGAACTGCAATACGACATGATGTACGAGACGACCCGGCTGCTGCGGCATCTGAGTCATTGGGTGCTGCGAAATCTCGGAACCGATCTCGACATCGAGCGTGCCGTATCGCGCCTGGGCCCGGGGCTCAGCGACCTGATGCGCGACTTGCCGGAGTTGATCGAGGGCCTGGAGATCGAGCGCTATGACCGCGCGCTGCAGCGATTTGCGCGCGAGGGCGTGCCGCCACGCGTCGCGCGCCGCGTCGCCTGCCTGGGCGCCATCCATTCCGGCGTGGACATCGTCGAAGTGGCGCTTGCACGCAAGGCGCCGGTCGCGCATGCGGCTCGCGTGTACTTCGGCCTGGGCGCGGCAATCGGGCTCGACTGGATTTTCGGCGAGATCGAGAAGCTGGCGGTCGACGGGCATTGGCAGGCCGTCGCACGCGGCACGCTGCGCGAGGAGGCCTACCTGTTGCATCGCAGGCTATGCGACCAGGTTCTCGCGCGCAGCGGCAAGCGCGAGCCCGGCGCTGCCATTCGCTCCTGGCTGGCGCAGGGCGGCGTCGCGGCCGAGAATCTCAATCGCGCGGTGCAGGAGATGAAGACCATCGGCAGCGCGGACTTTCCGACGCTTTCCGTCGCTTTGCAGGCGGTGCGCCGTCTTGCAGAACGATAAGGCTCGCTCAGATCTCGAGCTGCTCGCCAATCTCGATGACGCGTCCCGGCGGCAGGCCGAAGTGGTAGGCCGCCGGCCGCGCATTGCGCGCCATCAGCGAGTACAGGCGCTTGCGCCACCGGGCCAAACCGGAACGTCCCGTCACCAGGATGTTCTTCTGCCCCAGCACGTAGATGGTCTCAGCCGGGCGGAATGGCAGTCCTGCGCTTTCCGCTTCGGCCAGCAATGAAGGCACGCTGCGGGACTCCATGAAGCCATAACGTGCCACGACGCGGTACAGGCCCGTCGCCAGCTCACGCACGGTGACGCGCTGCCCCTTCTCGGACCTCGGTTCGTCGCCCGTCTCGACCGTCAGCAGCACGATGCGCTCGTGAATGGTCTTGTGCGTCTCGATCGTGCGTTGCAGGGCGCGTGGAACGCCGCTCGCGCTGCTGTCGAGATAGACCGCCGTGCCCGGAACCCGATTGAGCCCATCTTCGGTCACGAGCGCCACCAGCGCGCGCAATGGCATCTGGCGCCGCAGCAGCTGATCGAGACCGGCGAGCCGTCCGTCGCGCCAGGTCAGCATGATCGTCAGGACCACGCTGCTTGCGACCAGCGGCAGCCAGCCGCCCTCCGGGATCTTCAGGCTGTTGGCCGCCAGGAACGAGAGTTCAATGACCAACTCGAGGTAAGCCACCATCAGCATGAGCCGCGCGCGACGCCCCTGCTGTGCCCCGAGCCAGGCGATGACAAAGATGTTGTTGACCAGCATCGCACCGATGATCGCGACACCGTAGGCGGCTGCCAGCGAATCCGAGGAGCCGAAGGCCAGCACCAGCCCAATGGTCGCCCACATCAGTATCCAGTTCGCCGCGGGCGCGTAGATCTGCCCTTCGGTCTGGTCGGATGAATGGATGACCGTCAAGCGCGGCAGGAATCCCAGCTGCATCGCCTGATGCGCGACGGTATAGACGCCCGATATGACCGCTTGCGAGGCGATGATCGCAGCGGCCGTTGCCAGCAGCACCAGCGGTGTCAGCGCCCAATCCGGCGCCATCAGGTAGAAAGGACTGGCCACAGCCTCGGGATTCGACAGTGCGAGTGCGCCCTGGCCGAAGTAATTCAATACCAGTGACGGCAGCACGAGACCGTACCAGGCGAGCCGGATCGGCCGGCGCCCGAAATGGCCCATGTCCGCGTACAAGGCCTCACCACCGGTGACCGTCAGGAACACCGCCGCCAGCACGATCAACGATTCCCCGCGAGGCTCGACCAAGAAAGCGACCGCGTAACTCGGGTTGATCGCGGCAAGCACTGACGGCTGACGCATGATCCAGGAGATGCCGAGAACGGCGAGCGTCAGAAACCAGATGACCATCACCGGGCCGAACAGGCCACCGACCGTGCCTGTGCCCCGCTTCTGGAAATTGAACAGCAGCACCAGGATGACGATCACCAGGGGAATCACTGCGGAGCTGAACGCCGGACTCATGACGGAGAGTCCCTCGACGGCGGACAGCACGGTGATGGCCGGCGTGATCGCACCATCGCTGAAGAAGAGAGCCGCCCCGAACAGGCCGAGCGTGACAGTCGCGGTCGCCGGCAGCCAGGAGCGTTTCGCCAGGACCAGTTCCATCAGCGCGAGCACGCCGCCCTCGCCGTGGTTATCCGCGCGCAGGATGATCCCGGCGTACATGATCGAGATCACGATCGTCAGCGACCAGAAGATCAGCGACAGGATGCCCAGCACATTGGCGGGCGTCGGGGCGATACCGTCGATGCCGACGAAGCAGGTGCGAAAGGCGTACAGGGGGCTCGTGCCGATGTCCCCGTAAACGACCCCGAGCGCGCCAAGTGCGAGAGTGCGCGTCGATAGTTGCGATGAAGTGGACATGGAGGAATTGAACGGCCCCGGACAGCGGGTCGGGGCAGCGTATTATAACGCAGCGCACGGGGATCCGCGCGTCACTGTGATATAACGCCGCCTGCATTCTGCGCTGGAGTTTTCTTGTGCCCGGCAAGCTCGTCCTGGTCCGTCATGGCCAGAGCACCTGGAATCTCGAGAATCTCTTCACGGGTTGGACCGATGTCGACCTTACGGAGCAAGGTCGTGCCGAAGCGCAGGCCGCAGGCAAACTGCTGCGCGAACAGCGCTACGAATTCGACCTGGCATTCACATCGGTGCTGAAGCGCGCAATCCGCACGCTCTGGCTGATGCTGGACGAAATGGATCGCATGTGGATTCCGGTTGAGCGCGACTGGCGTCTGAATGAACGTCACTACGGTGCTCTCCAGGGTCTCGGCAAGGCGGTGACGACCGAAAAATTCGGCGCCGAGCAGGTCAAGATCTGGCGACGGAGCTACGACATCCCTCCGCCGCCGCTCGCGGCAGACGATCCGCGTCATCCGAAGTTCGATTCGCGTTACCGCGACGTCCCGGCATCCGAATTGCCGGCGACCGAGTCGCTGAAGGACACACTTGCAAGGGTCGAACCTTGCTGGCGTGGTCGCATCGCGCCCGCGCTCGCATCCGGCCGAAACGTATTGGTCGTTGCGCATGGCAACAGCCTGCGCGCCATGGTCAAGATGCTGGACGGCATGGGCGACGAAGAGATCGTCGGATTCAATATCCCGACTGGCGTGCCAATTGTCTACGAGTTCGATGCGGGCTTGCGGCTCGCGGCGCCGCGCCGCTTTCTGGGCGACGCCGCCGCGATCGAGGCTGCGGCGCTCGCGGTTGCGCGCCAGGCGGAACAGCGCTAACTAACCTAGCCCGCCCTACTCCTCCGGCGCAATCTCGACCTGAATTCCATCCAGCGGCTGCTCGAAGGGGATCTGGCAGGAAAGCCGCGATCCGCGTGGCCGGTAGCTTTCGAGTTCCTGCAGGATTTCCTTTTCGTCGCCCTGCATCGGCGGAAGCCGGTCGAGCCAGGACTCCGCGACGTAGACGTGGCAGGTCGCGCAGGAACACATGCCGCCGCAGATTGCCGCGACGCCATAGTCGAACTCGCGCAGCGTCTCCATGAGGCTGACGCCAACGCGCCCAGCCACACGGTGCTCCCCGCCGTCGCGATCGGTCACGATGATCTCTGCCATAAATGGGGCGCCATCTTGCGGGAATCGCAGTGGATCGCGCAACCGGTCAGGACCAAAGGCGCTCGATCAGGCGTTGACGCCTTCCGGCATCCACGGCGATGCCTTGCTGCGCCGCGATTTCCATCCAGCCGAACCACAGGCAGTCGAAGATCCAGCAGAGCGTGGCGAGCCTGGCAAGAAGCGGCCGTGAATCGCCGCCATAGCCGGCGACCAATGCTTCGGTCAGCTTCGGGTCGAGGTCGTGATAGCAGATACAGGCAGCGAGATCCGCTGCCGGATCGCCAGGACCCGCGTACTCCCAATCGAGCGCCATGAGTGCATCGCATCGATCGACGAGATTCAGGTGATGCGGGTCATGATGACAAGGCGCGAGCCGGGGCGGTGGCGGTGCAGCCTTGCGCCTTGCGGCGAGGCCGCGCTCGAGTTCCTGCAGGAATGCCGCCGGCAGCTGCCCACGCAAAGATTGCAGGTAGCCAGCAGCGCGCGCACCGAAATCGATGGCTGCGAGACCTATCGGCGGCGAGAGCGCATGCAGCCTCGCGAACCATGAGCCGATTCGCGCCAGCATCGCAGGCCCGCGCACATCCTTGTAGGACAGCACGCGTCCTTCGATGTATCGAGTGACCAGGAGCCCTTCGGTCGGCCGCGCGAGCACGATGGGCGGCGCCAGGCCCACAGCCGCTGCGATCTCGAGCATCGCGAGCTCCGAGCCGCGATCGGCGCCGAGCAAGTCGGAGCCCCTGCCTGCCTGACGCAGCACGAGGTCTTGCCTCGCATCACGCAGGCGCCATGATCGATTCGACAGGCTGCCACAGAGTGGCGTGACCTCCGGATCCAGCAGGCCCAGTTCCGCGGCAATGGCCGCGAAATGATCCGGTGTCGCGTCGCGGCCTTCTGCCGGCATCATGCGGCCGTAAACAGGCTGCGGCGCCAGGCGCGCCAACCTGCGATGGCGAGCACGGCATAGGCCAGATAGAGCACCGCTGTGAAGGCAAGACCCTGGCTTGCGAACAGGGCCGCGAGCCCGGAATCGATCACCATCCACCAGAACCAGGTCTCGAGATAACGGCGCGCCAGCAACCAGGTCGCGACAACACTTGCCCAGGTGCCCAGCGAATCGGCGAACGGTGCCGGAGCAACCGTGTAATGCTCGAGCAATGGCGTGCTCGCCGCAGTCGCGAGCAAGACTGCGAGGACAGCGAGCAGATGCTTCGACAGCGGCCAGGCCTGCGGCCGCGCAGGCAGATCGCCGCCGGCCCGCCAGGCCATCCAACCGTAGACCGAAAGCGCGACATACGCGACCTGCAGCGCGGCCTGCAACAGCAGCCCGGCTTTCAGGAAGACCACAATATAGATGGCCGAGCTCGCGCCGCCGGCAATCCAGCAGGCCCGATGCTGGCGGATTGCGAGCACGATGTAGGCGAGACCCAGCGCCACCGCGATCAGTTCGTACGGGCCCGCCGATCGCGCGCCCGCGACGAATGCGGCGGACCAGGCTGCTACAGACTCAGTCACCGCCGCCCAGGATTTTCATGACGAAAACGGAGCGCCGCGGACTTGCCAAGGTCCCGGAGATCTCCGCGCGCAGCGCATCGAAGACGTCGTCCAGTTCACCGCTGACCTGCGTACTCATCGAATTCGTGACAACGGCGAGCCTCGGGTGCGTCTTGAGACGTTCGATGAAATCGAGGATCGACGGGATGAAGTCGTCCGTGAGCGGATAAAGACTCATTTCGACGGCAATGCGCATGAAATCACCTCAGAACTGGTAGCGTGCGGTGAGGCCCAGCTGGCGCGGATCGCCCCAGCGAAGATAAAGGGTCTCGGGGAAATCCGGCGGCTCGTTGCCGAAGAAGAATCCTCGCACCGGATACCTTTCATCGAACAGGTTGCGGGCCCAGACATGAGCCGACCAATGCTCGGCCTCGAAACCAACGCGGAAATTCGTCAGCAAGCGCGCATCGGCACGCTGGTCATGACTGGTGTCGTAGTAGAAGCCGTCCTCGCCGGAAATGTCGAGCCTGGCCATCCATCCCGCGGGATGCCGCCAGGTCGCAGCCACCGCGATCTTCCACTCGGGCGCATGGGCCCATGCACGCCCGTCGAGATCCCGCGCCCCGAACTGGTACTCCAGGTATCGCGACTGCATCAGCGAAAGCGTCGAACTCAATTCGAGTTGCGCGCTCGCCTGCCTGCGTGCCGATGCCTCCAGCCCCCAGGCCTCGCCACTCGCCGCATTGTCGGTCAGGAACAGGAATGTCAATGGATCATCGGGATCGAGCTGAAATGAGATTGCGACCTGCTGGTGCTCGCGACGGGTGTAGAAGAGATTCACATCGCCGGACTGGCGCCGCTCAAGGTCGTTGCCTTTCCATCCGAGTTCGACGTTCCACAGATATTCCGAATCGAATGACTGGGTGTCTATCGGGACTGAAGTGCCGATGTTGAATCCGCCCGCCCTGAATCCGCGCGACAGCGACGCCCACAGACTCTGGGTTTCCCCCAGTCGATGCGTGAGCGACAACTGACCGCCCCACATGCGATCGCGCGGATCAAATTGGCTGCCGTCGTTGTCATCGTAGCTCGCGTCCCGTTCCTCGAGCCGCAGCCCCCCCGCGATCGTCGTCGCGGCTGTCCATGACCATTCGATTTCGCCATAAACCGCGGCATTGGTCGCCCGATAGCGGCTGTCGAGGAGGCGCACGAACGCATCGTCCAGGTATAGGCCATCGTCCGCGATGTGGTTGGTTTCCTCGAGACGCGAAATCCACGCGCCCACGAGCCAGGACCAGTCGCGGCCGGTCACGGACATCAACCGAAGATCCTGGCTCAGGGTCTGTCGATGGCGCAGCGTGCTCGAAAAGAAATCGTAGGGGCCGGCCGCGCCCCAGCCGGGCTCATTGCCCCAGTCCGCGTCGAAACTCGCCTCGATGTCCGAGTCGGCCCACGCGCTGATCGAACGCAGCACGAATCCGCTCCACCCTGAATAGCTGACATCGAGCGACGCGCCCAGGGATTCCTGCGAATCGCGGCCCGGCCGGTCGGACAGCGTCGTGAAGCTGTTGTCGACGGCGAAGGCGTCATAGCCATTGTCGAAATC
>JANOSR010000083.1:0-10951 GCA_031415935.1 Steroidobacteraceae bacterium
CAGCAGCAGGATCGCCGCGAACATCAAAAGCACGCCCCAGACCTGGGTGCCCGCGAACGCCGGCACGGCCCGCAGCATCGCGTAGTAAGGCGTGAAGTACCACAGCGGCGCGATGTGCTCGGGCGTCAGCAGCGGGTTCGCCGGCTCGAAATTTGCCGCTTCGAGGAACAGCCCGCCCATCTCCGGCGCGAAGAACACCACCGCGGCGAACAGCACCAGGAACCCGCCGAGCCCGTAGATGTCCTTGACCGTGTAGTAAGGATGACACGGAATCCCATCCAGCGGAACGCCATCCGGACCCTTCGTCTTCTTGATCTCGATGCCGTCCGGGTTGTTCGAGCCGACCTCGTGCAGCGCCAGGATGTGCGCGACGACCAGGAAGATCAGCACCAGCGGCAGCGCCACCACGTGCAGCGCGAAGAAACGGTTCAATGTGATGTCCGAGATGAAGTAGTCACCGCGGATCCATTCGACCAGCGCGTCGCCGAACCACGGGAATGCGCCGAACAGCGAGACGATGACCTGCGCGCCCCAGTAGGACATGTTGCCCCAGGGCAGCAGGTAGCCGAAGAAGGCCTCGGCCATCATCGCGAGGTAGATCAGCACGCCGAAGATCCACAGCAGTTCGCGCGGCTTGCGGTAGGAGCCGTACAGCAGCGCGCGGAACATGTGCAGGTAGACGACAATGAAGAAGGCCGAGCCCCCGGTCGAATGCAGGTAGCGGATCAGCCAGCCCCATTCGACGTCGCGCATGATGTACTCGACCGAACCGAAGGCCTCGGTCGCCGACGGCTTGTAGCTCATCGTCAGGAAGATGCCGGTGACGATCTGCAGCGCCAGTACGAAGATCGCGAGCGAGCCGAAGTAGTACCAGAAGTTAAAGTTCTTCGGCGCGTAGTACTCCGACATGTGCTCCTTCCAGAGCGTCGTCATCGGGAAGCGCTCGTCGATCCAGGCGCCGAGCGCCGCAAGCTTGCCTGGCGCGGTGGGCGCGGCCTTCCTGCCGGCCATCAAGCCGACCTCTGCTGGTCCACGCCGATCACGATGTGCCCGCTGTCGGCAAAGGTATACGGCGGGACTTCCAGGTTGGTCGGCGCCGGAGCCCCTTTATAGACGCGGCCCGACAGATCGAATTTCGAACCATGGCAGGGGCAGTAGAAACCGCCCGGCCAGTCGGCGCCGAGTTCAGCGTCGCCCGGGTCGAAGCGGCTCATCGGCGCGCAACCGAGGTGCGTACAGACGCCCAGCACCACAAAGTACTCGGCATTGACCGCGCGCGCGTGATTCCTGGCGTATTCGGGCTGCTTCGACTGTTCCGACCCGGGGTCGGCCAGCAGCCTATCAATGGTGCCGAGGGTGGCGATCATCTCGGGCGTGCGCCGCACGACAAAGACCGGCTTGCCGCGCCACTCGATCTTCAGCATCGCGCCGGGTTCGAGCTTGCTGATGTCTATTTCCAACGGCGCGCCGAGCGCCTTGGCACGTGCGTTGGGTTTCCAGGAAGCCAGAAACGGTGCTGCCGCGAACGCCACGCCGACCGCACCAGTCAAGGACGTGGCCACCGTCAACAACTGGCGCCGGCCCCGGTCAATTTCTTCGCCCATCAGTTCAGTTTTCGTTCGTTGCAGGGTTTGACGCATTATACACGCCGATACATCTTCCAAATGGAGGCCGGTGCGCGCATGTCAAGGTTTCCGGGCTGGTTGCGCTGGATTTCACCGTGGGTCGCATTGGGACTTGCGGTCGCGCTCGCGGTCGTGCTGTTGAAGCCCGGCGCGAATGGCGATGAGCCGGCCGTGACGGCTTCCGCCACGCCCGCGCAGACCGCACAGGTACCGGCCGCAAAGACCGAACCTGCAAATTCGCCGGCACCCGCCCCGCAACCGCAGTTCGTCAGCTATGCCGACGCGGTGGACCGTTCGGCGCCGGCGGTCGTCAATATTTACACCGAGCGGCGCGTGCTGGTGCCGAATGTCGGCACGCTGCCGCCGGAGATCGGCCGGCTGTTCGGCGATGTTTGGCCGGACTACCGGGAACGCGTGGAACGCAGCCTCGGCTCGGGCGTCATCTACGATGCGCGCGGCCACGTCGTGACCAACTTCCACGTCATCGAGAATGCCTCGCAGATCAACGTGCAGCTCAAGGACAATCGCGAGGCGCCCGCCACGCTCGTCGGCGTGGATCGCGATACCGACCTCGCGGTCCTCAAGATCGACCTCGCGAAGCTGCCGGTGATTCCGATCGGCCGTTCCGACCGCTTGCGCGTCGGCGAGCCGGTGCTCGCGATCGGCAATCCGATCGGCCTCGGCCAGACCGTCACGCAGGGAATCATCAGTGCGACCGGCCGCGGTCGGCTCGGTGTCTCCACCTACGAGAATTTCATCCAGACCGATGCGCCGATCAATTTCGGCAATTCGGGCGGTGCGCTCATCAATGCGTCGGGCGAGCTGGTCGGGCTGAACACCGCGATCGCGGGCCGGATGCTCGGCATCGAGGGAATCGGCTTTGCGATTCCGGTCGATCTGGTGCGCGGCGTCGTGGACGCCATCCTGCGTGACGGCAGGGTCGTGCGCGGCTGGATCGGCGTCGTGCCGCGCGAGCTGACCCCGGGCGAAGCCGAGCAGTTCGGCATCCCCGAGGGTTCGGTGCTGGTCAGGCAGGTCTATGCCGGGAGTCCGGCGAATTTGCAGGGTGTCGTGCGCGGCGATGTCATCACCGAGGTCAATGGCACCAGGTTGCGTGGCGCCCAGGACCTGATGGCACGTGTCGCGATGCTGAAGCCCGGTCAGGGTGTGAGGCTCAGTCTGTGGCGCGGGCCGCCATTCGAAGGGCCGCTACGCGAGCACAACGTACGGATCGAAGTGGTCGAGCGACCCGCGCAGGCGGCCGCCTCGCCCGCCGCCTGACCGCTCTCAGGTCCGCGCGCCCGGTATGCGCCGGATGCTGGCGCCGAGCTGGCGCAGCTTCTCCTCGATGCATTCGTAGCCGCGATCGATGTGGTAGATGCGCTGGACGTCGGTCACGCCTTCGGCGACCAGCCCTGCGAGCACGAGGCTCGCCGACGCGCGCAGGTCGGTGGCCATCACCGGCGCACCCGAAAGCCGCGGCACGCCCTGAATTATCGCCGTGTGACCCTCAAGGCGCAGCTCGGCGCCGAGCCGGCGCAATTCGAGCATGTGCATGTAACGATTCTCGAAAATCGTCTCGACAATCGTTGCGACACCATCGGCGATCGAATCGAGCGCGGCGAACTGAGCCTGCATGTCGGTCGGAAATCCCGGGTAGGGCGCAGTGCGGATATCTACGGCAGTCGGCCGCCGCCCATACATGTCCACACTGACCCAGTCCGGGCCGGTCTCGACGGTCGCGCCAGCCTCGCGCAACTTCGCGAGCACCGCGTCGAGGTGGTCCGGCCGCGTGTTGCGCACGCGCACCCGGCCACCGGTGATCGCGCCGGCGACGAGAAATGTGCCGGTCTCGATGCGGTCCGGTAGCACGTCGTACTCGCATCCGCCGAGGCGTTCGCGGCCCTCGATGACGATCGTGTCGGTACCCGCACCGGAAACCGCCGCGCCCATGGCATTGAGGCAGCCCGCGAGATCGACGACCTCCGGTTCACGCGCGGCGTTTTCGATCACCGTGCGGCCTTCCGCAAGTGTCGCCGCCATCATCAGGTTTTCGGTGCCGGTGACCGTGACGGTATCGAGCACGATGCGCGCGCCTCTGAGCCTGCCGGCCTTCGCGCGGATATAGCCGGCCTCGACGCCGATTTCTGCGCCCATCGCCTCCAGACCGGTGATATGCAGATTGACCGGTCGCGCACCGATCGCACAACCGCCCGGAAGCGACACTTGCGCCTCTCCGTGCCGCGCGAGCAGCGGACCGAGCACCAGGATCGACGCACGCATCGTCTTCACAAGTTCGTAGGGCGCGACCGGCGTCGTCAGGCGCGCGCCGTCGACTTCCACACGCATGCCCTCGCCGACCGTCACGCCGACACCCATGCGGCCCAGCAGCTCGATCATCGTGGTGACGTCGTGCAGGTGCGGGACATTTCCAATCGTCAATGGCGAATCGGCCAGCAGTCCCGCCGCCAGGATCGGCAGCGCCGCATTCTTGGCGCCCGAGGCGCGCACCTCGCCCGAGAGCCGGATGCCGCCCGAGATCTGGAGCTTATCCATGGCCAGGCGCCTCAGCCCGCCGCACGGCGCGCCCACTCGTCGGGCGCTGGCGTGTCGAGCGACAACGCGTGAATCTCCCTGCCGACCGCAGCGCCGAGCGCCCGGTAGACGAGTTGATGCCGCTCTATCGTCCTGAGTCCCGCGAACTGCGCCGCCACCACGAGCGCCTCGAAGTGCACGTTGTCCTCCGAACGCACCTCAACCGTCGCGCCCGGCAACGCGGATTCTATTTGTTCGCGAACCTGTTCCGGTGTCACTTCGTCAGCGCTCCAATTCGGGCCGCCATCTTATCCGGCATCGGCGACCGAGGGCACGGCTGGCTGATGTCTCCTGGCTTGGCCGGCCTATTTCAGGATCGTGCGCGACAGGGATGTCGTGCCCGAAGCCTACAGGGATGTATTCACGGCGGTCCTGAAAGGGGCCGGCCAAGCCAGGAGACGCCGGGGTGCGGGCGGGCGGCCGCCGATGCCGGTGTATGATGCTGGACCGCCTCGGATAGCGACTCAAAGCGCATGAAACAGCCCGCAGACGCAACCGGCCTGATCGACATGGGACGCCAGGCGCTACGCATCGAGGCGCAGGCGGTGGCCGCGCTCGTCGATCGCCTCGGCGACGAATTCGCCACCGCCTGCCGCATCTTCCTCGACTGCCGCGGTCGTGTGGTCGTGTCGGGCATGGGCAAGTCCGGCCACGTCGGCGGCAAGATCGCCTCCACATTCGCGAGCACCGGGACGCCGTCGTTCTTCCTGCATCCCGCCGAAGCGAGTCACGGCGATCTCGGCATGCTGACAAAAGGCGACGCAGTGCTCGCGATCTCGAACTCCGGCGAGACCGCCGAGCTGCTGACCATCCTGCCGCTGATAAAACGCATGGGTGCGCCGCTAGTCGCGATGACCGGCAGCGCGAACTCGACACTCGCACGCGAAGCCGACGTCCACCTCGATGTCAGCGTGCCCGCCGAGGCCTGCCCGCTGAACCTCGCGCCGACAGCGAGCACGACGGCGACACTCGCGATGGGCGATGCGCTTGCAGTCGCGCTGCTGGGCCATCGCGGATTCACGGAAGCCGATTTCGCGCGCTCGCACCCCGGTGGCGCGCTGGGACGCAGGCTGCTGCTGCGCGTCTCCGACGTCATGCGCCGTGGCGCGGAGCTGCCGATGGTGCGGCCCGACACGCCGCTGTCGCACGGCCTGCTCGAAATGTCGCGCAAGGGTCTCGGCATGACGGCCGTCGTCGATGCGAAACAGCATGTCGTCGGCATCTTCACCGACGGCGACCTGCGGCGCGCGCTCGACCGCGAGATCGACATTCATCGCAGCACGATGGCGGACGTGATGACCGCCGGTTGCCGCTCGATCGGACCGCAGGAGCTCGCCGCCGAAGCCGTGCTGATGATGGAGCGGCATTCGATCAACGGCTTGCTCGTGCTCGACGGAAATGACGTCATGGTCGGCGCCCTGAATGTCCACGATCTGCTGCGCGCGGGGGTCATGTGACGGCTGCCGCCGACATCGCCCTCGTGGTGTTCGATGTCGATGGCGTGCTGACCGACGGCCGGCTATTGTTCGGGCCGAATGGCGAGACTCTCAAGTCCTTCCATGTCCGCGACGGCCACGGTATCCGGATGCTGATTGCCGCGGGCGTCCGCGTCGCGGTGATTTCCGGGCGGCGCTCGGCGGCGGTCACCGAACGCATGCGTGAACTCGGTGTCACCGATGTCGCGCAGGGCGTCAACGACAAGGCCCGCACACTCGGCGAACTGCTGGCACGCACCGGGATCGATTCGCGCCATGTCGCCTGCCTGGTCGACGACACGCCGGATCTTGAATTGATGACCGCGGTCGGCCTCGCGGCTGCGGTCGCCGATGCGCATCCGGCAGTGCTGGCCGCGGCGGTTCATGTGACCCGGGCCTCCGGCGGGCAAGGAGCCGCGCGCGAATTCTGTGACTGGCTGCTGGCCGCACGGGGCGACAAACGATGACCGGCCGGCTGATCCTGCTTGCGGCACTGATTGCGCTGATCGCGGTGCTCGTCGAGTGGCGCCTGATGAGTCGCGAAGCCACGACGCCTGTCACTGAGGCCGAGCGGCCGGGCTATTACCTGACGGTTATCGATCTCGAGGATTTTGGCGCCGATGGAAATCTGCGACTCGGGCTGCAGGCCGCGACCGCCAAGGAAGAACCGGTCAGCGGCATCGTCACGCTGCGCGAGGTCGTCGTCGACTATCACGCGCTGGCGGGCCAGAGCTGGCACCTGACCGCGGCCGAGGCCCAGGTGCCGCGCGGCGCTCATGCCGTCGAATTCGCAGGGGATGTGCGCATGATTGGGCGGGTCAGCGATCTCCCTGGCCTCGCTGAACTGAGCACCGCGCGCCTGACACTCGACACCGCCAGGGAGCGCGCCGAGACCCGCGATCCGGTCACGCTCGCGTTTGGTCGCCACCTCATGCATGCCCGTGGCCTGCAGGTCGACTTGAAGGCGGGCAGTCTGCGGTTAGAATCCGAAGTCCATGGCCTTTTCACTCCGTAGGCCTGCAATCGCAGCCGTCCTCCTCGGCGCAGCCGCCTGCGCAGCGATTGCACAGGACCGCAACCGGTTGCCGATCACGGTCGAGGCGCGATCGTCCGACTTCGACTACAAGAACAGCGTGCTGGTATTCAATGACGTGACGATCGTCCAGGGCGCAGTCCGCATCACGGCCGAGCGGGCCCAGGCCAGCGGTCTCGACTTCGAGGACAGCGGCTGGGAGTTCAGCGGTTCAGTGCGCATCAAGTTGACCGATGGCACACTGGCGAGCGACACGGCTCGGGTACGCTTCGCAAAGGGCGAGATCCAGAGCGCAACAGTGACCGGGGCGCCGGCGACATTCGAGCAGCGTCGCGAGGCCGAGCTCGCACAGGGGCATGCAAATCGCATCGATTACGATCTCGGCCGCGGCACGGTGGAACTCGCCGGCGAAGCCTGGCTCTCGGACGGACGCAACGAGATCACCGGTGCGACACTGGTCTACAGTACCGAGAATCAGCGGGTGATTTCGCGCGAGCAGGTGGTCATCACGATCAAGCCACGCGAGCCGGAGCCAGTGCCTGCGCCCACATCCGCACCGAAAAATCCTGAATGAGCCTGTTAGTCGCCACCGGTCTCGAAAAGAGCTACCGGAAACGCCAGGTCGTCTGCTCGCTGTCGCTGCAGATCGAGAGCGGCGAGGTCGTCGGCCTGCTCGGGCCCAATGGCGCCGGCAAGACCACGGCGTTCTACATGATCGTCGGCCTGGTGCCCTGCGACGGCGGGCGCATCGAACTCGACGGCGAGGACATCACGCGCCTGCCGATGCACGCGCGTGCGCGGCGCGGTCTCGGCTATTTGCCGCAGGAAGCGTCGGTGTTCCGGCGCATGAGCGTGGCCGACAATGTCATGGCGATACTCGAGACGCGCCACGACCTCGACGAAGCGGCGCGCGATGAAGCGCTCGAGCGGCTGCTCGAGGAGCTGCATGTGGCGCACTTGCGCGACAATATCGGCATGAGCCTGTCAGGCGGCGAGCGGCGCCGCGTCGAAATCGCCCGGGCGCTGGCGGCGGACCCCGCCTTCATCCTGCTCGACGAGCCCTTTGCCGGTGTCGATCCGCTATCGGTGCACGATATCCAGCGCATCGCCCGCCATCTGGCCGAACGCGGCATCGGGGTCCTGATCACCGATCATAACGTCCGGGAAACATTGGGAATTTGCAGCCGCGCTTATATCGTCAACCAGGGCACGGTTCTGGCCTCCGGTTCTGCCGACGAGATCCTTGCCAATCCGGAGGTCCGCAAGGTTTACTTGGGCCAGGATTTCCGGCTCTGACCGAGCGGCGTCGAGGCGCCACACGCGCGCATGATGAAACCCACCCTGCAGCTCCGGATCGGCCAGCAGCTGACGATGACGCCGCAGCTGCAGCAGGCGATCCGGCTGTTGCAGCTGCCCACACTCGAATTGCAGGCCCAGATCCAGCAGGCGCTCGAGACAAACGTCATGCTCGAAGCGGCAGAGGACATTGAGCCCACCGCTTCGCTCGAGGCCCTGGCGGAAGACGACCGCAACGAAAGGGATGGGGTGGACACCGACGAGCCGGTCGTCGAGATCGGCGACGAATGGACCGAGCCGACCGCCGCCGAGTCGGAGACACCCTGGTCGGGCAGCGGCGATGGGGCACAGGATTTCGCCGACGAGGCGGGCCAGACGCTGCAGGACCACCTCATCTGGCAACTCGAGATGGCGCGGCTGCCCGCCGACGCGATGACGATTGGCCGCGCGCTGATCGATGCGATCAGCGACGACGGTTACCTGACCGAGACGCTTCAGGCCATCGCGGACACGGTCGCGCCGGAGATACGCGCAGGCGAGGCCGAGGTCGAGGCGGTGCTCGCGACCATCCAGCAGTTCGATCCGGCCGGCGTCGCCGCACGAACGGTCGGCGAATGCATCGAACTGCAGCTGCGGCAACTCGATCCCGCCACGCAGGGTCTCGATGCAGCGTTCATCCTTGCCCACCAGCACCTCGAGCTGGTCGCAGACCAGCAGTTTTCCCTGCTGCAGCGGCAGATGCACTGCAGCGGAGAGGAACTGGATGTCGCGCTCGCGCTCGTTCGCAGCTGCCACCCGCGGCCCGGCTCGACGATCCAGCCGGTGCACACCGAATTCGTGGTGCCGGACGTGTATGCGCGCCGCTCGCCGCAGGGCTGGATTGTCGAGCTGAACCAGGCGTCGGTGCCGCGCCTGCGCCTCAATGAAAGCTACGCCGGAATGATCACGCGCGCGGCCGATCACGCCGTGTTGCGCACCCAGCTGCAGGAAGCACGCTGGCTGCTGCGCAGCCTGGAGATCCGCAATGACACGATGCTGCGCGTCGCGCGCTCGATCGTCGAGCGGCAGTCCGCGTTTCTCGACCGCGGCGAGGAATCCATGGAGCCGATGATCCTGCGCGACGTCGCGGAAGCCGTGCAGCTGCACGAATCCACGGTCTCGCGGGTGACCACCGGCAAGTACCTGCACACGCCGCGCGGGGTTTTCGAATTCCGCTATTTTTTCTCGAGCCACGTGCCGGGCGACGACGGCGCCGGTGTTTCGTCCACGGCGATCCGTGCAAAGATCCGCAAATTGATCGCCCAGGAAACAGCGGCCCGGCCGCTGTCCGACAGCCAGATCGCGGAATTGCTTTCCACTGACGGGGTCCAGGTCGCGCGACGCACGGTCGCCAAGTATCGCGAGGCGCTCGGCATTCCGACCTCGAGCGAGCGCCGGCGGGTCGCCACACAACGGAGGAGTTCACCATGCAGTTGACGCTCACTGGCCACCACATCGATGTCACTCCAGCCTTGCGGGGTTACGTCGAAAAGAAGCTGGACCGCGTGGTGCGGCACTTCGACCATGTGATCGACGTGCACTGCGTGTTGACGGTCGAAAAGCTCGAACACAAGGCGGAAGCAACGCTGGGAGTCAGCGGGGCGGTAATCCATGCCGACGCGATCGACGGCGACATGTACGCCGCAATCGACGCACTGGCCGACAAGCTCGACCGTCGCATGCGCAAGCACAAGGAAAAGCTGACCGACCACCACGCTGCCGACGTGGTGCGTGGCCGGCCGGCTCCATGATTCGTCTCGTCGTCGTCAGCGGCCTGTCTGGCTCGGGCAAGAGCGTCGCGCTCAACATGCTCGAGGATCTCGGCTGGTACTGCATCGACAATATCCCCGCCGGTCTCGTGCAGAGCCTCGTCGCGCATTCGGTGCAAACCGAGGAGCCCATCTATCGCCGCCTGGCGGTCGGTCTCGACGCACGCAATCGTCCCGATGACCTCGCATCGATACCGGCCCTGATCGCGGACCTGACAAAGGCCGGACTGCGCTGCGAGATCCTGTATCTGCACGCCGAGGACGAGGTGCTGCTGCGGCGCTACGCCGAGACGCGCCGCCGTCATCCGCTGGCAGGCGCCGGCCGCAGTCTGGCCGATGCGATCGCGGAGGAGCGGCGCCTGCTGCATCCGCTGATCGACAGCGCCGATCTGGTCATCGACACGTCGCGCATGAGTGTCCACGAGCTGCGCGATCTGATCGGCCAGCGTATCGAGCCGCAGGGCCCGGGCCGACTGTCCATCCTGTTTGAATCATTCGGCTTCAAGCACGGCACGCCGGGTGACGCCGATTTTGTGTTCGATGCGCGCACGCTGCCGAATCCGTACTGGGAACCGACGTTGCAGGCCCTGACCGGGCGCGACGGGCCGGTCGTCGCGTTCCTCGAGGCGAGCCCCCAGGTGCACCGCATGGCCGACGATCTGGTGCGTTTCCTGGATGGCCGCATCCCGGACTACGAGGCCGCAAATCGCGGCTACCTGACCGTCGCGATCGGCTGCACCGGCGGCCAGCATCGTTCGGTCTACCTGGTCGAGCGCCTGGCCGCGCACTTCAAGCAGCGCTACCCGCAATTACTCGTCCGTCACAACGCCTTGCCGAAGTGACGGCCCAGGCCCAGAAATGAGCTGATTTCGTCACGGCGCGCGTGAGCGTCCTGTTCGCCGAGGCGGATCAACTCGCGGGTGTAGGGCGCTTCGAACATCAGATAGGACATCAGCCGGCCACCGCGCTCGCCGGCGACACCGAGCGTGCGCAACAGCGTCCGCAAAGTGCGCGGCATCGCGGCACGGTGGGCGATCGCAATTTCGCGTGGATCGCTGCGCGGCAGCATCAGCAGCGTCTGGATCCGCCGCAGACCCAGTGGCAATGGACACGCTTGCA
>JANOSR010000084.1:0-16846 GCA_031415935.1 Steroidobacteraceae bacterium
GAGATGGTGATGCCGGGCGACAACATCAAGATGGTGGTGGAGCTGATTGCGCCGATCGCGATGGAGGAAGGACTGCGCTTCGCGATTCGCGAGGGCGGCCGCACCGTCGGCGCCGGTGTCGTGTCGAAAGTACTGAAGTAAAGGTGCAACGATGGCAACCAGCCAGAACATCCGGATCCGCCTGAAGGCATTCGATCACAAGCTGATCGACACTTCTGCGCGCGAGATCGTCGAGACCGCGCGCCGCACGGGCGCAACCGTACGTGGCCCCGTGCCATTGCCGACCAAGATCGAGCGCTTCACCGTGCTGGTCTCGCCGCACGTCGACAAGGACGCGCGCGACCAGTATGAGATCCGCACCCACAAGCGCCTGATGGACATCGTCAACCCGACCGACAAGACGGTCGACGCGCTGATGCGCCTCGAATTGCCGGCGGGCGTGGACGTGCAGATCAAGTTGAACTGAGGTAACGAGCCGCTATACTAGGCGGCTCGTTTTCGCCCTGAACGGCGCAAGGGACCGGTACCTTCCGCCGTCGCTTTTTACGGGGTCGAAACCGGCTGCGGGAGGGCGCAAGGGCGCCGCCCCGGGGCGGACTGGAATGTTGGGACAGCGCCGGCCAATTGCAGCCGACGCAGTGTAAAAAAGGATATAAATCATGACCATAGGTCTGGTCGGCCGCAAGGCCGGCATGACTCGGGTTTTCACCGACGCGGGCGACGCCCTGTCGGTGACGGTCATCGAAGTCCTGCCGAACCGCATCGTGCAGGTCAAGGACGCGAGCCCCGACGGTTATCGCGCTGTCCAGGTCACCGTTGGCACCCGTCGCGCCTCCCGCCTCACGAAGCCCGCCGCCGGTCATTACGCCAAGCCGGGCGTCCTGCCGGGCGAGGGACTGATCGAGTTCCGCCTCGCCGAAGGCGAGGGTGCGGAGCTGAAGACCGGCGCTGAGCTCAAGGTCGATATGTTCGCGGCCGGCCAGGTCATCGACGTCATGGGCACGACGATCGGCAAGGGCTTTGCCGGCGTCATGAAGCGGCACGGCTTCGCCGGCGGCTACGCAAGTCACGGCGCATCGGTCGTGCACCGCTCGCCCGGCTCGATCGGCCAGCGCCAGACACCGGGCCGCGTGTTCCCCGGCAAACGCATGGCGGGCCGCATGGGTGGCATGCGCCGCACGGAAGAGAATTTGAAGGTCGTCCAGGTGGACCTGGAGCGCAACCTGCTGCTGGTCAGCGGGTCGGTGCCCGGAGCCCCGGGCGGGCGCGTCGTGGTGCGGCCTTCGGTCAAGGCCGCGGCCGGCAAGCGCCGCAAGTTCGTGGCTGCAACGAAGAAGTGACGCAGAGGCACTAGCGATGAAGCTGAAGCTGGTGAATGGCGGGGCGTCCGGCTCCGAAATCGATGTCAGCGATGCGACCTTCGGCCGTGAGTTCAACGAGCCGTTGATCCATCAGGTGCTGACTGCCTACGCGGCCGCGGGCCGCGCCGGCACCAAGGCACAGAAGACCAAGGCCGAGGTGCGTGGCGGCGGCAAGAAGCCGTGGGCGCAGAAAGGCACGGGCAGCGCACGCGCAGGCTCGATCAGGAGCCCGATCTGGGTCGGGGGCGGGCGTGCATTCGCGGCGAAGCCCCGGAGCTACGCGCAGAAGGTCAATCGCAAGATGTACCGCGGCGCGATCCGCTCGATGCTGTCCGAACTTGTGCGCCAGCAACGACTGCTGGTGACCGGCGCGCTCGAACTCGACGCACCGAAGACGAAAATGCTGGTCGGAAAGCTGGCCGAGCTCGGGCTCAAGAATGTGTTGATCCTGATCGAGGCCTATGACGAGAAGCTGCATCTCGCGTCCCGCAACCTGGTGGGCGTAGACGTGCTGACGGTTGCGAGTCTCGATCCGATGAGCCTGGCGCGCTACCCGAAGGTGCTCGCGACCGTAGGCGCCTTGCGCAAGCTCGAGGAGAAGCTGGCATGAGCGGCATCTCGAAAGAACGACTGATCAATGTGCTGATCGCTCCGCATGTGTCGGAAAAGAGCGCGCGCATCGCCGAGCAGGGCGGCCAGTACGTATTCCGGGTTCGCACCGACGCGACCAAGCCGGAGATCCGCGCCGCGGTCGAATTCATGTTCGAGGTCAAGGTCGACACCGTGCGGGTCATCAACGTGGCGGGCAAGAGCAAGAAATTCGGGCGCTCCCTGGGCCGCCGCTCGGACTGGAAGAAAGCCTATGTGCGCCTGGCCGAGGGCCAGGCCATCGAGATGGCCGGCGCCGAGCGCGCCTGAGCCTGGCTATTAGGACAGCATCATGCCACTGAAGAAAATGAAGCCGACTTCGCCGGGAACGCGCTTCCAGCTGCGTCCCGACCGCTCGAAGCTGCACCGCGGCGGGCCGGTGCGCGCGCTCGTGGCCGGCCACAAGTCCACGGGCGGGCGCAACAACGTCGGGCGCATGACCACGCGCCACAAGGGCTCGGGCCACAAGCACAACTACCGGTTGATCGATTTCCGTCGCGACAAGGACGGCGTCGCAGCAAAGGTCGAGCGGCTCGAGTACGACCCGAACCGCTCGTCGTACATCGCGCTCCTGCTCTACAAGGACGGCGAGCGCCGCTACATCCTCGCGCCGAAGGGCGTGGATACGGGCGACGAACTGCAATCCGGCGCCGACTCGCCGATCAAGTCCGGCAATGCGATGCCATTGCGGCACATCCCGGTCGGCTCGCTGGTCCACAACGTCGAATTGAAGCCGGGCAAGGGCGGCCAGGTCGCGCGCGCCGCGGGCAGCTCGGCGCAGTACAGCGGCCGCGAGGGCGCCAACGCGATTCTGAAGCTGAAGTCCGGCGAGACCCGCAAGGTCAGCGTGGATTGCCGTGCGACGATCGGTGAGATCGGCAATGACGAGCACAACCTGCGCAGCTTCGGCAAGGCCGGCGCGAAGCGCTGGCGCGGCATCCGTCCGACCGTGCGCGGCGTCGCGATGAACCCGGTCGATCATCCGCACGGCGGCGGCGAGGGCCGCTCGGGGCAGGGCAACCCGCACCCGGTTTCCCCGTGGGGCTTGCATACCAAGGGCAAGAAGACGCGCAACAACAAGCGCACCGATGCATTCATCGTGCGCAGGCGCAAGAAAGGAGCGTAAGCGACATGTCACGTTCCCTCAGGAAGGGCCCATTCGTCGATTTGCACCTCGCGAAGAAGGTGCAGGTGGCCCGCGACAAGAATGACCGTCGTCCAATCAAGACCTGGTCGCGGCGTTCGATGATCCTGCCGGATATGGTCGGGCTGACGATTGCCGTGCACAACGGCCGCCAGCACGTGCCGTTGCTGGTGACCGAGAACATGGTCGGTCACAAGCTCGGCGAGTTCGCGCCGACGCGGATTTTCAAGAGTCACTCGTCATCCAAGAAAGTCGAGACGACTCCGGAGTAATGCGATGCAGGTGTCAGCGATTCTGCGCCACGCGCGCATCTCACCCCAGAAATGCCGGCTCGTGGCCGACATGGTGCGCGGCCAGCGGGTCGGGGAGGCGCTCGCCGTGCTCGCGTACACGCCGAAGAAGGGCGCGCGCATCGTGCGCAAGGTGCTCGAGTCGGCGATCGCGAATGCCGAGCAGAATCTCGGCGCGGACATCGATGAACTGAAGATCTCCCGCATCGAGGTGGACGCGGCGCCGACGGCGAAGCGCTTCCACGCGCGGGCGAAAGGCCGTGGCAACCGCATCGTAAAGCGGCTCTCCCACATCAAGGTGACCGTGGCCGATAAGGCCCGGTAACAAGCGGGCGAACGGAGCAGTAAATGGGTCAGAAGGTCAACCCGATCGGCATCCGCCTCGGCATCACGCGCGACTGGTCGTCGCGCTGGTATGCGGATACCAAGAATTTCCCGTCGTACATCCTCTCCGACTGGAGGGTGCGCGAGTTCCTGAGGAAGAAGCTCGCCGACGCGTCGGTCAGCCGCATCCACATCGAGCGGGCGGCGCGCAAGGCCAACATCACGATTCACACGGCACGGCCAGGCGTCGTAATCGGCCGCAAGGGCGAGGACATCGAGAAGCTCAGGATCGAGGTGGCGAAGCTGATGAAGATGGCGGTGCAGGACGTGCGGCTCAACATCGCCGAGATCAGGAAGCCAGAGCTCGACGCGCAGCTGGTAGCCGAGAGCATCGCGCAGCAGATCGAGAAGCGCGTGATGTTCCGCCGCGCGATGAAGCGCGCGGTGACCAACACGATGCGCAGTGGCGCGCTGGGCGTGAAGGTGCGCGTGGCAGGGCGTCTGAATGGCGCCGAAATCTCGCGGTCCGAATGGACGCGCGAGGGTCGCGTCCCGTTGCACACATTCCGCGCCGAGATCGACTACGGTCTGGCCGAAGCGCGCACCACCTATGGCGTCATCGGCGTGAAGGTCTGGGTCTTCAAGGGCGAGGTCTTCGATCGCGAGGAGGCCGAGCCCGAAGTGGTCGAGACCCAGGAAAAGCAGGCCGCCCCCGAGCCGGCGGTCGGCTGAACGATAAGGACGACGGGACATGATGCAGCCGAAGCGGACCAAGTACCGCAAGATGTTCAAGGGAAACCTGTCCGGCATGGCGTCACGGGGCAGCTCGGTCGCGTTCGGCGATTACGGGCTGAAGGCGATGGACCGCTCGCGCATGACCGCGCGTGAGATCGAGGCGGCGCGCCGCGCGATGACGCGCTACGTGAAGCGCGGCGGCCAGATCTGGATCCGCGTGTTCCCGGATGTGCCGATCACCCAGAAGCCGCTCGAGGTCCGCATGGGCAGCGGCAAGGGCAATGTCGAGTACTGGGTCGCGAAGGTGACGCCGGGCAAGGTGCTGTTCGAGATCGAGGGCGTGCCGGAGGCGGAGGCACGCGAGGCATTCAGGCTGGCGGCGGCCAAGCTTTCGGTCGCAACCGCCTTCGTCAAGCGGCAGGTGCGTTGATGAGCATCAAGGATTTGCGCGCCAAGACCGCGGCGGAACTGCGCGAGGAACTGATCGCGCTGCGCCGTGAGCAGTTCAACCTGCGCATGGCATCCGCGTCCGGGCAGCCGGCGCGGCCGGACCAGCACGGCAAGGTCAGGAAGAACATTGCACGGGTCAAGACCGTGCTGAAAGAGCTCGGGCGCGGCGCTGCCGCCGGGAGTAAGGCGTGATGGCTAGCGTGACTAAGGTTCAGGTGGCGGAAAAGTCGGCGCGGACGCTGACCGGCACCGTCGTCAGCAACAAGATGAACAAGACGATTTCCGTCTCGGTCGAGAGGCTGGTGAAGCATCCGACCTACGGCAAGTACGTGCGGCGCACGACCAAGCTGCTCGCGCACGACGAGAACAACGAGTGCCGCGCGGGCGACACGGTGGCGATCGCCGAGTGCCGTCCGTTGTCGCGGCACAAGGCATGGCGGCTGGTGCGCGTGATCGAACGCGCGCCGGCGGAATGAGCGGCGGGAGACCAGGACCATGATCCAGCTCAGGACTCGCCTGGTGGCGGCGGATAATTCCGGCGCCCGCGAACTCATGTGCATCAAGGTCATGGGCGGAACCAGGCGCCGTTACGCCGGGGTCGGCGATGTCATCAAGGTCAGCGTCAAGGACGCGATCCCGCGTGGCAAGGTCAAGAAGGGCGAGGTTTACGACGCGGTCGTGGTGCGCACACGGCGTGGCGTGCGCCGCGGGGACGGGTCGCTGATCCGCTTCGACGGCAATGCGGCCGTGTTGCTGACCCCCAAGCTCGAGCCGATCGGCACCCGGATTTTCGGGCCCGTGACGCGCGAGCTGCGCAATGTGCAGTTCATGAAGATCATTTCGCTCGCGCCGGAAGTTTTATGAACAAAATTCGCAAGGGCGACACAGTTGTCATCACAACCGGACGCGACAAGGGCCGCACCGGCACTGTGGTCAATATCCTGGCCAGCGGTCGCGTGCTCGTCGAAAACGTCAACATGGTCAAGAAGCACCAGCGCCCCAATCCGGCGAAGGGTGTGACCGGCGCGATCGTGCAGAAGGAGGCCCCGGTGCACCTTTCGAACGTGGCGCTGTGGAACCCGGCGACCAGGAAAGCCGATCGTGTCGGCCGCAAGTCGCTCGATGATGGACGCAAGGTCCGTTACTTCAAGTCCAATGGCGAAGTAGTGGATTCCTGAGAGTGGAGACCGCAGAAATGGCATCAACAGCAAGGCTGCAAAAGCACTACCGCGAGGTCGTGATGCCGAAGCTCCGTCAGGACCTCGGCCTCAAGAACGACATGCAGGTGCCGCGCCTGACAAAGATCACCTTGAATATGGGTGTTGGCGAAGCCGTTGCCGACAAGAAGGTCATGGACGCGGCGACCTCGGACCTGGCGCGCATCACCGGCCAGAAGCCGGCCGTGCGCAAGTCAAAAAAGTCCGTCGCGACATTCAAGATCCGCGAAGGGCTCGCGGTCGGCTGCATGGTGACACTGCGCGGCGCGCGCATGTACGAGTTCCTGGACCGGCTGATCAATGTGGCCATGCCGCGAATCCGCGATTTCCGCGGCGTCAACCCGCGCTCATTCGACGGCCGCGGCAACTACAGCTTCGGGGTCAAGGAGCAGATTATTTTCCCCGAGATCGCATACGACCAGATCGACCAGTTGCGCGGCATGGACATCACGATCACGACCAATGCGCACAACGACAAGTCCGGCCGGGCATTGCTCGAGGCCTTCAATTTTCCGTTCAGGAAGTGACCGATGGCGAAGACCAGCATGATCGAACGCGAGAAGCGCCGCGCGAAAGTGGTGAAGAAGTACGCCGCGAAGCGCGCGCTGATCAAGGAACAGATCCGCGATCCGAAAGCGTCGCAGGAGGACCGCATGGCCGCGATCGAGGCACTGCAGAAGCTGCCGCGCGATTCGAGCCCGGTGCGCAAGCGCAATCGCTGTGCGATTACCGGACGCTCGCGCGGCAACTACCGGAAATTCGGCCTTGGTCGCGTCAAGCTGCGCGAGGCGACGATGCGCGGCGACGTGCCTGGCCTTCGCAAGGCTAGCTGGTGAGGAGCGACAAGCGATGAGCATGACCGACCCGATTTCAGACCTGCTGACACGTATCCGCAATGGCCAGGGCGCCGGAAAGGCGGAGGTGTCGCTGCAGTCCTCGCGCGTGAAGCTGGCCATCGTCCGGGTGCTGAAGGACGAGGGATACGTCAGCGACTTCGCAGTCCGCAACGACGGCGGGAAATCGACATTGACGATCGCGCTGAAGTACCACGCGGGCAAGCCCGTGATCGAGCGTCTCCAGCGCGTGTCGCGCCCCGGTCTGCGGACCTATCGCTCGAAGGATGAACTGCCCAAGGTGATGGGCGGGCTCGGCATCGCAATCGTTTCGACGCCTGCCGGCGTCATGACCGACCGCGAGGCGCGTCGCGCCGGCCAGGGCGGCGAAGTCCTGTGCCTGGTGTCCTGAGGAATCCGGATCATGTCCAGAATTGCAAAGTTGCCGGTCGATCTGCCGAAGGGCGTCAATGCGACGCTTGCGGCTGACGCCGTGACCATCAAGGGTGCCAAGGGCGCACTGACGATGCGTCTGGCGCGCGGCATCACCGTCGCGCAGCACGAACAGCAACTCGTGGTCGCCGTCACTGCCGCCAAGGACGCGTCGACGCGGGTCGCGACGGCCGGATCGACGCGCGCGAATATCGCGAATATGGTCGCGGGCGTCACCAGGGGCTTCGAGCGCAAGCTCGAGCTGGTCGGCGTCGGTTACCGGGCGGCGGTGCAGGGCAAGAACCTGAACCTGACGCTGGGATTCTCGCACCCGGTCAGCTACCCGGTTCCGGAAGGCATCTCGATCGAGACGCCGAGCCAGACCGAAATCGTCATCAAGGGCGTCGACCGCCAGAAAGTGGGCCAGGTCGCCGCCGAGATCCGCGGCTTTCGGCCGCCCGAGCCTTACAAAGGCAAGGGCGTGCGTTATGCCGGCGAGAGGATCGTCATGAAGGAAGGCAAGAAGAAGTAAGTATGGAACCTCTGATCTACTCCGGCATGGGCGCGACCGTATGGCACAGCTGACCAAGAAGGACCGGCGCCTGCGGCGCGCGACACGCGGCCGCGCCAAGATCCGCGAAATCGGCACGGCGCGCCTGACGGTGCACCGCACGCCGCGGCACATCTACGCACAGGTGACGACCGCCGACGGCGCACGCGTGCTCGCGATCGCCTCGACCGTGCAGGAAGACGTCGCGAAGGATCTGAAAGGCACGGGAAATGCGGCCGCGGCGGCCGCGGTCGGCCGTGCAATCGCCGAGCGTGCGAAAGCGGCCGGCATCACGTCGGTGGCGTTCGACCGCTCCGGCTTCAAGTATCACGGGCGCCTGAAGGCGCTCGCCGAGGCGGCCCGCGAGGCCGGCCTCAAGTTCTGATTCCGGGGGAAGCGTAATGGCACGAGTGGAAAGATCCTCATCCGGCGACGACCTGGTTGAAAAGCTGATCGCGGTCAACCGCACCGCCAAGGTCGTCAAGGGCGGCCGGCAGTTCGGCTTTACCGCGCTGACCGTGGTCGGCGACGGCGCAGGCAAGGTCGGCTTCGGCTATGGCAAGGCGCGCGAAGTGCCGACGGCGATAGCGAAAGCGATGCAGCAGGCGCGCAAGAACATGACGACGGTGCCGCTGCGCAGCGCCACGCTGCATTACGCGCTGCAGGGACGGCATGGCACGACCCGCGTCTACATGCAGCCGGCGTCGGACGGCACGGGCGTGATCGCCGGTGGCGGCATGCGCGCGGTGTTCGAGTGCGCCGGCGTACGAAACGTCCTGGCCAAGAGTTATGGCTCGCGCAACCCGATCAATGTCGTGCGCGCAACCTTTGACGCCTTCTCGCGCATGAGCGCGCCGGATCGGATCGCGGCGAAGCGCGGCAAGACCCTCGAAGAAATCCTGAGCTGATCGCAATGAGCGAGGAAAAACTGAAAGTGACTTTGAAACGCAGTGTGCACGGGCAACTGCAGAATATCCGCGCCTCGGTCTACGGCCTCGGGCTGCGGCGGATTCGCGATTCACGCGTCGTCCCCGACACCGCCGAGGTGCGCGGAATGATCGGCGTCGCGCAGCACCTGCTGGGCGTCGAGCGCGCGTGACGGCCGGAGGAACGACGAGATGCGACTGAACACACTGAAACCCGCTGAAGGCAGCAAGAAGCCGCGGCTGCGCGTCGGACGCGGCGCGTCCGCCGGCCAGGGCAAGACCTGCGGCAAGGGTGGCAAGGGCCAGAAGGCGCGCAAGGGCGGTTATCACAAGGTCGGCTTCGAGGGCGGCCAGGTGCCGCTGCAGCGGCGCCTGCCAAAGGTCGGTTTCCGCTCGGCAATGCATGCGACCCGGGCCGAAGTCACATTGACCGACCTCACCAAGGTGAAGGCCGACATCATCGATCTCGCCGCGCTGATTGCCGCGAGCGTCGTTCCCCTGCAGACGGAGAAGGCGAAAGTCATCCTGTCGGGCTCGATCGCCCGCGCCGTCACGCTGCGCGGCCCCGCGGTGCGCGCGACCAAGGGTGCGCGTGCTGCGATTGAACAGGCCGGCGGCAAGATTGAGGAGGGCGTCGCGGCCTGATCGGCCTGGCGGCGCGCAGCAGCACACAGTGGCAACGACGGCAGGCAACGCGACACTCGCGCTCGGTGAAGTCACGCGCTTCACCGAGATGCGTCATCGCCTGCTGTTCATGCTGGGTGCCCTGGTTGTCTACCGCATCGGCACCTTCGTGCCGGTGCCCGGCATCGATCCGGTGGCGCTTGCACGGCTGTTCGACAGCCAGGAAGGCACGATCCTCGGATTGTTCAACATGTTCTCGGGCGGCGCACTCGAGCGTCTTTCGATCTTTGCGATGGGCGTGATGCCCTACATCTCGGCGTCGATCATCCTGCAGATGATGGCGGTCGTCGTGCCATCGATGGCGGCGATCAAGAAGGAAGGCGAGTCCGGGCGCCGCAAGATCACCCAATGGACCCGTTACTTCACCGTCGTGCTGGCGGCCTTTCAGGGCTTCGCCGCCGCGGTTGCATTCACGAACCAGGGCGTCGTCATCAATCCGGGTTTCTGGTCATTCCTGATGCCGGCCGTCGCGACACTGACCGCGGGCACAATGTTCCTGATGTGGCTCGGCGAGCAGATCACCGAGCGCGGCATCGGCAATGGCATCTCGATGCTGATCCTCGCTGGCATCATTTCCGGCCTGCCGGCGGCGATCGGCGGCACGCTGGAGCAGGTGCGCTCGGGCGAGATGAACCCGGCCTTCGCGATCCTGCTGGTGCTCTTGATCGGCGCGGTCACCGCATTCTGCGTGTTCGTCGAAAGCGGCCAGCGCCGCATCCCGGTCAATTACGCGAAGCGCCAGGTCGGGCGGCGCATGTACGCGGGCCAGACCAGCCACCTGCCATTCAAGCTGAACATGTCCGGCGTGATTCCGCCGATCTTCGCCTCGTCGCTGCTGCTGTTTCCGGCGACGCTCGCGAGCTTCTTCGGTACCGGCGAAAGCGCCAGCTGGTTGCAGAATGTCGCCGCGGCGCTCGGCTGGGGCCAGCCCTTGCATCTGCTGATTTACGGCGGCCTGATCGTGTTCTTCTGCTTTTTCTACACGGCGCTCGTGTTCAATTCGCGCGAGACCGCGGAGAACCTGAAAAAGGGCGGCGCCTTCATCCCGGGCATCCGGCCGGGCCAGCAGACCGCCGAATACGTCGACAAGGTGCTGACGCGGCTGACAGTCTGGGGCGCGCTGTACGTGACGCTGGTGTGTCTGTTGCCGGAGATCCTGATGTCCTACGGCCGCGTGCCGTTCTACTTCGGCGGCACGTCGCTCCTGATCATCGTCGTGGTCGTCATGGATTTCGTGGCCCAGCTGAATGCGCACCTGATGTCGCACCAGTACGAAGGCCTGATGAAGAAGGCGAACCTGCGCGGCTTCGGCCGCAGCGGCGCGCCGCGCTGAGGACGGCTGTGCCGTCCGGGAGTCGGAGATGAAAGTTCGTCCATCGGTCAGGAAGATCTGCAAGAACTGCAAGATCGTCCGGCGTCGCGGTGTCGTGCGGGTGATCTGCTCGTCGGATGCCCGCCACAAGCAGCGTCAGGGTTGAGAAATATGGCTTTTTCACGTATGCTGCCGTGTTTTCCGCGGCTCAGGGGTCGGTAGCCATGGCGCGCATCGCCGGCATCAACATTCCGGTCAACAAGCACGTCGCCATCGGGCTGACGCACATCTACGGCATCGGCGCTTCGCGCGCGAAGATGGTCTGCGTGGCCGCGGGTGTCGACCCGTCGACGAAGGTGCGTGACCTGACCGAGGCCGAGGTCAACATGCTGCGCACGCACATTTCGCGCTTCCTGGTGGAAGGCGACCTGCGGCGCGAGAACTCGATGAGCCTGAAGCGGCTGATGGATCTCGGCTGCTATCGCGGCATACGCCATCGCAAGGGACTGCCGGTTCGCGGCCAGCGCACGCGCACCAATGCGCGCACGCGCAAGGGACCGCGCCGCGCGGCGATCAAGACCAACGTCGCGCCGGCCAAGAGCTGAGTTGGCGCCGGCACACAGACTGACCAGGTAAAGAGATGACCGACGAGAAGAAAACCGAAGAGAAGAAGTCCGAAGAGAAGAAGTCGGACGAGAAGAAGGACGCGGCACCGGCCGCCGTCAAGACGCGCAAGAAGGCGAAGCGCCAGGTGTCCGAGGGCATCGCGTACGTTCACGCGTCATTCAACAACACGATCGTCACGATCACCGACCGGCAGGGCAACACGCTCGCGTGGGCGACTTCCGGCGGCTCCGGTTTTCGCGGTTCGCGCAAGAGCACGCCATTCGCCGCGCAGGTCGCCGCTGAGAAGGCTGGCGTGGCCGCGCAGGAACACGGCCTGCGCACCGTCGAGGTCAAGGTCAAGGGTCCCGGCCCGGGTCGTGAATCCGCGGTTCGCGCGCTGAATGCCTGCGGTCTCAAGGTGACGAGCATCGCGGACGTGACGCCGATCCCGCACAACGGCTGCCGACCGCCCAAAAAGCGGCGCGTCTGAGGTCCAACGAATCATGGCCAGATACCTGGGTCCCAAGTGCAAGCTCTCGCGCCGCGAGGGCACCGACCTGTTCCTCAAGAGCGGCATCAAGCCGCTCGAAAGCAAGTGCAAGCTTGAAGTCCCGCCGGGCGGCATCAAGGGCGATCGCCGCACGCGCTTGTCGGGCTACGGAGTGCAGCTGCGCGAGAAGCAGAAGCTGCGCCGCATGTACGGCGTGCTGGAACGGCAGTTCCGCAATTATTACGCGAAGGCGGCCGGCCACTCCGGCTCGACCGGCGAGAACCTGCTGCGCTTCCTGGAATCGCGGCTCGACAACGTCGTTTACCGCATGGGCTTCGCCGCGACCCGCGCCGAGGCGCGCCAGCTGGTCGGCCACAAGGCCATCGAAGTCAATGGCGAGACGGTCAATGTGCCGTCCTACCAGTGCGAGGCCGGCGACGTGATCGCCGTGCGCGAGAAGTCACGCAGCCAGGCGCGCATCGCTGCGGCACTCGCGATCGCGACCCAGATCGGCCTGCCCGAATGGGTCGAGGTGGATGACAAGAAGTTTGCCGGCACGCTTAAGGCGTTGCCGGATCGCGATCAGATCCTGCCCGACATCAACGAAAATCTCGTCGTCGAGCTTTACTCGAAGTAACAGGTGACGGTAATGCAAGGCTCCGCCACGGAATTCCTCAAGCCCCGCTCCGTCAAGGTCACCGAGACCGCGGCGCGGCAGGCGCGCATCGTGATCGAACCGTTCGAGCGCGGCTTCGGCCACACGCTCGGCAACGCGCTCAGGCGCGTGCTGCTGTCGTCGATGCCCGGTTGCGCCGTGACCGAGGTCGAGATCGACGGCGTGCTGCACGAGTACACCAGCATCGAGGGTGTGCAGGAGGATGTCGTCGACGTCCTGCTGAACCTCAAGCTGGTCGCGATCGAGATGCACAGCCGCGAGTCGGTTGAGCTGCGCCTGCAGAAAAAGGGCCCCGGCCCGGTTACTGCCGGCGACATCCAGGTGGACCACGACGTCATCATCGTGAATCCCGAGCTGATCATCGCGAATCTCACGAAGCCGATCGAGCTCGGCATGACGCTGAAGATCGAGCGCGGCCGCGGCTACCGGCCGGCAGTCCAGCGCCTCGAGTTCGAGGAGCAGAGCAGGCCGATCGGCCGGCTGCAGCTCGACGCGTCATTCTCGCCAGTGCGGCGCGTGACCTACGCGATCGAGTCCGCGCGCGTCGAGCAGCGCACCGATCTCGACAAGCTGATCATCGACATCGAGACCAATGGCACGATCAGTCCGGACGAGGCGATCCGGCGCGCCGGCAGCATCCTGAAAGACCAGCTGACCGTGTTCGTGGATCTCGAGGGCCACGGCGAATCACCGAGCCGCGACGCGGGCCCGCTGCCGGATCCGATCCTGCTGCGCCCGGTCGACGAGCTTGAGCTGACGGTCAGGAGCGCGAACTGCCTAAAGGCCGAGAATATCCACTACATCGGCGACCTGGTGCAACGCACCGAAGTCGAGCTGCTGCGCACGCCGAATCTCGGCAAGAAGTCGCTGACCGAAATCAAGGAAGTCCTCGAGAGCCACGGGCTGACGCTCGGCATGCGCATCGAGGGCTGGCCGCCTGCTTCGCTGCGCCGCGAAGACGAATTGCGCACGGCCTGAGGCCGCGCACGGGAAACCATAGATGCGTCATCAACTGTCCGGCCGCCAGCTTTCACGCAACAGCTCCCACCGCAAGGCGCTGATGCGCAACATGGCGGCTGCGCTGCTGCGCGAGGAGACGATCCGCACGACGCTGCCAAAGGCCAAGGAATTGCGCCGCGTCGTGGAGCCGCTGATCACGCTCGGCAAGCGCGACTCGCTGGCCGGGCGCCGCCGCGCGCAGTCACAGCTGCGCGACATGACCCTGGTCGAGAAGCTGTTCGGCGACATCGGGCCGCGATTCCGCGCCCGCGCCGGCGGCTATACGCGCATCCTGAAGATGGAACCGCGCATGGGCGACATGGCGCCGATGGCGCTGATGCAGCTGGTCGAGGCCGACGCAGTGCTCACCACGGCGCCCCCTGAGAAGCCCGATCCGAAAAAAGCCGGAAAGAAAGCCGAAAAGAAGGCCGCGAAAGAGACCGCGCAGAAGTCCGCGCCGAAGAAGAAGGCCGCCAAGGCCGCCGCGGAACCGAAGCGCCGCCGCAAAGCCGCTGCCTGAAGATTTCCTGACTTGTGAGCGCCGCATTGCTGCGCGCTCCCTCGTCGCCATGGAAAAGCCGGGTTCATCCCCGGCTTTTTTTTAGAAGGAGGAGACCATGAGTATCGTGCAGGAATTCAAGGAATTCGCCATGAAGGGCAATGTCGTCGACATGGCCGTCGGCATCATCATCGGTGCGGCTTTCGGCAAGATCGTGTCGGCGCTCGTCAACGCGATCGTGATGCCGGCGCTCGGCTGGGTGATCGGTGGTGTGGACTTCTCCGACCTTTCCGTCGCGCTCGGCACCGACGCCAGGACCGGCGAGCCGGTCGCGCTCCAGTACGGCCAGTTCGTCCAGGCGCTGATCGACTTCCTGATCATCGCGCTCGCGATCTTCATGGCGCTGAAGGCCATCAACAAGATGAAGAAGCCACCCGTCGCGGCCGCGGCAGCGGCGCCGCCGCGCGAGGAAGTGCTGCTGACGGAAATCCGCGACCTGCTACGCCAGCGTTAACTGCTGTCAGGCGGCGGCTGCGAATGCTTCGCGCGTGAGATTGCGCGGCGCGCCCGCGCCCGCGACCACGTTGTCCTCGATCCGGATTCCGCCAAAGGGCCTCAGGGCCTCGACACGCTTCCAGTCAATCGCACGGCCGCGGCCGTCGGCTGCCGCCTTCGCGAGCAGCGATTCGATGAAGTAGATGCCCGGTTCGACGGTCACGACGAAACCGGCTTCGAGTTCGCGCGTGAGGCGGAGATAGGCATGACCGTCGGGCCGGGGCCGCGTGCCACCCTGCGGACCCGCCATGAATCCGCCAACATCGTGCACCTGCAGACCCAGCAGATGGCCGATACCGTGCGGGAAGAACACCGAAGTCACGCCATCCGCGACCGCAGCTTCCGGCGTGCCCTTGACGATGCCGTGCTCGATCAAAATGCCGGCGATTGCATGGTGTGCAGCGAGATGGATCTCGCGATAGTCCCTGCCGGGGCGCACGAGCGCGGTCAACGCCTGCTGAGCCGTATCGAGCGCATCGATCAAGGCCTGGAATTCGCCGTCCGCTGCGGCGTAGGTGCGCGTGATATCCGAGCTGTAGCCAGCGAACTGGGCGCCCGCGTCGATCAGGAACGACCGTACGACTGGCGCGCGCTTGCGGTCCAGGTGCTGGTAATGCAGCACGGCCGCATGGGTATCGAATGCGATGATGTTGTTGTAGGGCAGTTCCTCCTCGCGGGCGCCTGCCGCGCGGCAATAGCCGAGGTGGATTTCGTACTCGGTGGCCCCCGCGCGGAATGCGGGTTCGGCGGCCCGATGACCGCGCACACCCGCGGCCGAGGCGCGGGCCATGCATTCGACTTCGTAGGGCGTCTTGGCGGCGCGGGCGTAATCGAGCAGGGTCGTCAGGGCTGCGGGATCGTGATCGCCGAGACCCTCAGTTGCGGCAGACGGCTCGCCGAGCACCGCCCAGCGGCCCCCGCCGCCTGCGAATTGCCTCAGTTCCGCTGGTGAGCGGACCACCTTCAGGTCGAATGCCGCCACCCAATAACCCTCCGGGAGGGCCGGCGGCAGGTACCAGTAGTCATCTGGCTGGTGAAAAACGAGGCTCGGACGGCCGCCGGGATGGTAAACCACGAAACAGTCGGGGGTCCCGTCCGGGACCCAGGACCGGTACCGGGGGTTGGGCTTGAAAGGGTAGCTGTTGTCGTCGAGATACAGGTACCGGGGGCTGCCAGAAGCGACAATCAGGCCGTCATAGCCCTGCGCGTCCAGCGCCCGGTCGACCCGGGCCGTCATCTCCTTCAGGTGGCCGTCATACAGCGTCGAAAGTGCAGTCTGCGACATCGGTTCTCCCTCGTACCCAGGCCTGGGAAGGGTAGCCGCTGGCGGCCCCGATGGCCACGCCGGAGGAGCCCGGCGGGTGCCTGTCGCCTATTTGCGACCTTTCAAATCCGCTGCATTGCGGCTAAAATCCGCCGACGCGACGTAGCACCGAACCTTAAAAACGCGATGTTTTCGGCGCGCAACTTGCCTTCCCTTTCTCACTGAACGAACCTGGGGTAACTGACGATGAATGCAAAGATTTGGGGCGCCATTGCGGTTGCCCTTGTGCTGGGCGCCTGCGGTGGCAAGCAGGAAGAAGCTGCTGCTCCGGCCGCTGAAGAAGCTGCTCCGGCCGCGACCGAAGTTATGCCGGCCGCCGATGCCGCTGCGACCGATGCGGCTGCCGCTGGCGATGCCGCTGCGACGACCGACGCCCCTGCAGAAGACACCGCTGCTCCGGCGCAGTAAGTCCTGACTGCAAAAGGCCAAGCGGCCGGGCGGACGGCGCGGTAACCCCGCGGCCTTCCCCCCGGCCGTTCCTTTTGGGAATCCGCGATGCCGATCAGCATTCGTGAGGCCAAAGCCTCGCAACAGGACCGGGACTGGATCGAGCAGGCCTATGGCGAATATCTCGCCGACCTGGCAGCCGATCAGACCGGCGTGTTCCCGTCGCTGACGGTCACCGGACAGAGCATCGCCGAGCTGGTGCAGGGATGGTTCCGCGACGACCGCTCCGTACCATTCGTGATACTGCGCGAGAATCAGCTGGCGGGATTCGCGCTGGTCCAGCGCGAGGCCGTCGCCGACGATCGCAAGCGCCATTACCGCCTGAGCGAATTTTTCGTCGGACC
>JANOSR010000085.1:0-4109 GCA_031415935.1 Steroidobacteraceae bacterium
GGTCCCGGTCAGGGCGCGATCGAGGGATTCGTACCGCTTCTCGACGCATTCGGCGGCATTCACCGCGAGCGCGATCTCGTGATGGTGGATCAGCGCGGCACGGGCGGCTCGAATCGCCTGGATTGCGACATGCCGGATGACGCCCTGGAGTCGGAGGAGATTCCGCCCGCAGAACTTCGCAAACTCGCGCAGGAATGCCTTTCGAAACTGCCGGGCCGCGCGGAGTTCTACACGACGAGCATCGCCGTGCGCGATCTCGACGCGGTACGGGCGGCGCTCGGCTACCAGCGCATCAACCTGTTCGGCGGCTCCTACGGCACACGCGTGGCTCAGCATTACGCGCGCCGCTACCCCGCGCGCACGCGCACGATCACCATTGACTCCATCGTGCCGCCGGCTCTGCCGCTGGTGCCACAGATCGCCATCGAAGCGCAGCGGGCACTCGAGCGCGTGTTCGCGCGCTGCGCGGCGGATCCGCAATGCAACGAGCGCTTTCGCAATCTCACCGATCAATTCGCGCGTGTCGATGCACGCTTGCGGCGCGGCCCGGTGCCTGTCCAGCTGCCGGACCCGGTAACCGGAGAGATCAGCCGTATTGAAGTGGCCCGCAATCACCTCGTCATGATGACCCGCATGCTCTCCTACTCGGCGAGGACCGCGTCGCTGCTGCCGCTCCTGATCCACGAGGCGGCGACACGTGGAAACTACGGGCCGCTCGCTGCGCAGGCGCTGATGGCGGGCGAGGACCTCGAGCGGATGATCGCGATGGGTATGCACAACTCCGTCGTCTGCAGCGAGGACGCGCCTCGCTTCGCCGGCGCCGTCGAACGCGCGGCGCTCGAAAAGAGCTACATCGGTCCCGTCATGTACGACGGCATGACTGCGATCTGCGAAATCTGGCCGCGCGGCGCGGTCGATTCCGACTTTCAGGGGCCGCTGCATTCCACCATTCCTGCCTTGCTCCTGTCCGGCGAGTTCGATCCAGCCACGCCGCCGGATTACGGCGCGACGGCGGCGGGGGGGTTCGAGCAGCACCTGCATCTGGTAATCCCCGGCCAGGGTCATGGGCAGACGGGCCTGCCCTGCGTGCAGCGGCTGCTGCGCGACTTCATCGAGCGCGGTACGGTGGACGGCCTCGATGCAGCCTGTGTCGGCGACATCAAGCCAGCGCCATTCTTCCTGTCATTCAGCGGGACGGCGCCATGATCCGCGTCGAGGGCCTGAGTCGCAGCTTCGGCGCGATCCGCGCGATCGACGGCGTCGGCTTCGAGGCGCGTGACGGACGCATCACCGGCCTGCTCGGACCGAATGGCGCCGGCAAGTCCACGACGTTGCGTGTCCTCTATACCGTGCTTCGGCCGGATGCGGGCAGCGCGAGCGTGGACGGCATCGACGTCATTCGCGATCCGCTCGCGGCGCGGCGGGCGATCGGTGTCCTGCCGCATTCTGCCGGCATCTATCCGCAACTCACGGCACGCGAGAACATTGCCTACTTCGGCGCACTGCATGGGCTCACCGGCCTGCCGCTCGCGCGGCGTGTGGACGAGATGATTTCGGAACTCGACATCGTGGATTGCGCTGAACGCCGCGCGAAGGGCTTCTCGCAGGGGCAGCGCATCAAGGTCGCGCTCGCTCGCGCACTGGTGCACAAGCCGCAGAACCTGCTGCTGGACGAACCGAGCAACGGTCTCGACGTCATGGCGACCCGCGCGCTGCGGGCGCTGATCCTGGCGCTTCGCGCCGCCGGCCATTGCGTGCTGTTTTCGAGCCATGTCATGCAGGAAGTGGCGGCACTCTGCGACGACATCGTGATCATCGATCATGGACGGGTCGTCGCTGTCGGCACGCCCGAGCAATTGCTCGCGCAGTTTTCCGCCAGCACGCTCGAGGACGCCTTCGTCGCGGCCACCGGCGACGCCAGGGGGCTGGAGTGAGGGCGGTTGCAGGTATCGTGATGTTGAAGGAACTGCGCGAGAGCCTGCGCGACCGGCGCACGTTGCTCACCAGCCTCGTGCTCGGTCCCGTGTTAGCGCCGCTGTTCTTCATCCTGATCCTGAAGCTCACGCTCGCACGCTCGGTCGCGGCCCAGGACGAAGCGACACCGGTCACCATAGCGAATGCCGCCGCCGCGCCGAATCTCGTGCAGCAGCTGCGCGAAAACGGACTCGCGGTCACGTTGCGGGACGGAACCGAGCAGGAGATCCGCGCCTGGATCACCGACACCGACGGCCTGGTCGTGCTGCGGATCCCGGGGAACTTCGGCGGGCGCTTCGCGACCGGGCAGCCCGCGGCTGTCGTGATCTACGCCGACGGCTCGAATGCCCGCGCGGAGCGGCGATCGGCGCGCGTGCATCGGGCTATCGCTGGCTACTCGGCGATGATTGCTGCGCTGCGCCTGCAGGCACGCGGCGTCTCTCCCACGATCATGCGCCCGGTCGTCGTGGACAATGTGGACGTCTCGACGCCAAGTGCGCGCGCGACCTTACTGCTCGGCATGCTGAGCTACGTGATCCTGCTGGTCACGCTGCTGGGCGGGCTCTATCTCGCGATTGACGCGACGGCTGGTGAGCGCGAGCGCGGTTCGCTCGAGGCGCTGCTCACGGTGCCGGCCGCGCGCGAGCAGCTGATCTACGGCAAGGTCGCGGCCGCCGCGGTGATGATGATCCTGGCGCTCGCACTCGTTACCGCTTCGATTGCCACGGCGCTGCGTTACGTACCGCTCGAGACCTTCGGCATGACGGCCAATTTCGGCCCCGGGGTCGCGGTACGCGTGTTCCTCGTGACACTGCCATTCGCGCTGATCGGCGCCGGGCTCCTGACCGTCGTCGCCTCGTTCACGCGCAGCTACAAGGAGGCGCAGTCCTGGCTCGGCGTCGTCATGCTGGTGCCGACCGTGCCGATCGCAATCGCGAGCGTGCTCTCAGTGCAGCCCTCAGCAAAGCTGATGCTGGTGCCGAGTCTCTCGCAGCACCTCGTGATCCAGGGGCTGATGCGCGGCGAGCCGCTGTCCGCGGCCTGGGTCCTTTTGTCCGTCGCGAGCAGCCTGCTGCTCGGTTGGCTGCTCGGCTGGCTGGCCGGGCGCCTCTATCGACGCGAGGCGATCCTCGGCTGATAATCCGGAACCCCGGCCCGGTCGGCCACGTCGAACATCGCATGAATCGCCTGTGCCACGCGTCGATTGCCGTGCTCGCCCTGCTGGCGCTGGCGCCGATTGCCTCTGCGCAGCTCGAAACCGTGCCCATGAAGGGGCTCGGCAACGAGTGGGTCAAGAAGCTGGAGTTGCGTGGCCGCAGCGACTGGGAGTGGATCGAGACCTACGCGGAGCAGGTTTATTTCGCGACCAGGGTCGAATCGGAACGCAATGGCGACATCGTCACGATGTGGCTGCGCATCGAGTACAAGAACCCGCAGAGCCCCGGCGCGCACAAGAGCGCCGTGAGCCGCGATCAGTGGGATTGCGTCAAGCGCCAGCGTTCGACACTCGGCCTCGTGTTCTACAAATGGAACAACCTGCAGGCCGACGAGCCGGTGCGCTCGACCAACCTGTTGCGCTATTGGGAAAAGACCGAGCCCGGCACGGTCGGCGAGACCCTGCTCAACTTCGCCTGCAGCATCAAGGCCGTGCAGCCGCTGATCACGCCTGCCGGCCCGTCCAAGTCATAGGGAACCTCACGAGGCAGTTACAGGTCATAGCCGTACCCCTCATGACTTCGGAGGCTCCCATGTCGCGTTTTTTCACGCTAATCGGTCTATGTTGTGTTGCATCACTCGCGCAGGCCGCCGACAACGGTATCTACGTCGGCGGAGGGATCGTGCAAAGCGAATACGGACTCGAGAATCCGCTCGATGCGCAACCATTCGATGACGAGACTGCAGGCTACAAGGTCATCGTGGGATGGCGCCCGCTCGACAGTTTCGGCATTGAAGGCAGCTACGTGGATCACGGCGACGCTACCGTGCCGACCGGGATCGTCTGCATCCAGGTGATCGGCGTGCCCTGCCCCGACCGCACCAACCTGCACGCGAAAACGGCCGCCGCCTTCGCCGTCGGTTATCTCGACCTGCCGCTCATCGACCTGTTCGTCAAGGCCGGTTTCAATGCCTGGCAG
>JANOSR010000086.1:0-1601 GCA_031415935.1 Steroidobacteraceae bacterium
CCGAGCAGATCGCCTACATCATCAATCACGCCGGCGATCGCATGCTGTTCGCCGACCTGACCGTGATGCCGCTGGTAGAAAAACTGCAGCCATCGCTCGCGACCGTTGAGCGGATCATCGTGCTCGGCAATGACTCCTACGAAGCCTTCATCGCGAATGAGCCGGACACCTTCGACTGGCCCGAGCTCGACGAACGCACGGCAAGCGCGCTCTGCTACACCTCGGGCACGACCGGCAATCCGAAGGGCGTGCTGTTCGACCACCGCTCGACCGTGCTGCACAGCTATGGCTCCGCGCTGGTGGACACCATGGGCTTCGGCCGGCGCGACACGGTCCTCGCGGTCGTGCCGATGTTCCATGCAAATGCCTGGGGCCTGCCATACAGCGCGCCGATGGTCGGCGCGAAGCTCGTGTTCCCCGGCCCAAAGATGGGCGACGGCGCGACGCTTGCCGCGCTGATCGACGAGGAAAAGGTGACGCTCGCAGCCGGCGTGCCGACGGTCTGGCAACTGCTGCTGAGTTACACGCGCGAGCACAACATCGTGCTGGAGTCGCTGAAGCAGGTTTTGGTCGGCGGCTCAGCCTGCCCGCTCGCGATCATGAACGAGTTTCGCGACCGCCATGGCGTGTGGACCATTCATGCCTGGGGCATGACCGAGATGAGTCCGCTCGGCACCACCAACTCCATACCGCCCGGTTACGAGCAGATGAGCGCGGCAGAGCAGGATGCACTTCGCGTGCGGCAGGGCCGCCCCACGTTTGGCGTCGAAATGAAAATCGTGGACGATGCGGGGCAGGAGTTGCCGTGGGACGGCAAGAGCGCCGGCATGCTGAAGGTCCGCGGCCCCTGGATCTGCAGCGATTATTTCCGCCTCGGCGAAAAAAGCGCGGCGCATGACGCGGATGGCTGGTTCGCAACCGGCGACGTCGGCAACCTGAGTGAAGACGGCTCGTTGCAGATCACCGACCGCGCCAAGGACGTCATCAAGTCCGGCGGCGAATGGATCAGCTCAATCGACCTGGAGTGTGTCGCGGCGGGCCATCCCAAGCTGCTGCAGGCCGCCGTGATCGGTGTGCCGCACCCGAAATGGGACGAAAGGCCGTTGCTGATTGTCGTTCCGCGCCCGGGCGAGGCGCCAACGCGCGAGGAGTTGCTGGCCTGGCTCAGCGGCCGCGTCGCGAAATGGTGGATACCTGACGACGTCGTGTTCGTCGAAAAGATTCCACTGACGGCGACCGGCAAGATCTCGAAGGTGGAACTGCGCCGACAGTTCAAGGACTACCGCTTTAGTGCCGGGTGAAAAAGGGGACGCTTCCCTTTTCCTCGGAGGAAAAGGGAAGCGTCCCCTTTTTCTAGTTCCCGACGACACGTCCTGGATTCAGGATGCCACGCGGGTCGAGCGCCTGCTTCAGCCGGCGCATCAGCGCGATTTCGCTCTCGCTGCGCGACAGCGGCAGCCAGGCGAGTTTTTCGAGGCCGATACCGTGCTCGGCGGATACCGAGCCGCGCCGCGCACCGAGTGGGCGGTAGACGATCTCCTCGACCGTTCCCCTGGCCTCCGGGCCGGCCGGCCCGACCACGACGAAATGCAGATTGCCAT
>JANOSR010000087.1:0-19591 GCA_031415935.1 Steroidobacteraceae bacterium
GCCAAAGGCCTTCGTGCGCGACGGCCGCATCACGCTGAATGTCGGCTGGCAGGCGACGCAGGGACTGAAGCTCGGCAACGATTGGATCGAATTCGCGGCGCGCTTCGGCGGCGTGCCGCAACAGATTCGCGTGCCGGTCGCCGCGGTGCTCGGTATCTACGCGCGCGAAACCGGCCAGGGACTGTTGTTCCAGGATGAAGGCGACGCGCCCCCGCCACCTGCATCACCCAGTCCCGACGACTCAGGCAGCCGCCCGAAACTCCGTGTTGTGAAGTAGGCTCCGGCGCAGCTCGTGCTTCGTGCGCCGCGATCGGGATCCGGCGAGGTGTCCCCTCGCTTCGCCAGAACTTTATGCTCCGCGAGGGGACACACCGGCCACCTCGCTCGTGGCGCGGGAATGCGGTGCTAGAGGCTGAAAGCGCCGCGAATCAGATGGCAGTCGAGCGCGTCTGCGGGACCGGACACCTCGACGACGTCGAAACGTGCCGGCAGCCGGGCGAGGAGGGGTTGCGTCGCGAGCAGCGCGCGCGCGGCGCGGATGATTCGGCGGCGCTTATCCGAGGTGATGCTGGCCGCGCCGCCGCCGAAGCGGTCGCTCGCGCGGTAGCGGACCTCGACGATAGCGAGCGCGGCGCCGTCCATGGCGACGACGTCGAGCTCGCCGCCGCGGGCGCGGAAATTGTTCTGCAGGATACGGTAGCCGATACGTTCAAGATGACGGGCCGCGGCCGCCTCCGCGGCGCGTCCGATCTCGAGGTGCGGCGCTGTGCTCACGGCGTCGGGGCCGTCGTACCCGCGGGCGGCAACAGCGCAGGGGGCGGTAGCAGCACCGGGCGGCCGTCGACGACCTGGGCCCAGTCGAGTTCGCGATGGACGCGGCCCTCGCCGTCGACGGCGAGCCTGCCCGTCAGTCCGGGCAAAGGCGTCGACGTCCTTCCGCGCAGGCGCCGCAATTCGCCGACCAGCCGGAATGCGTCATAGCCGAATGCGTGCAGACGGCCGCGTTGCCCGGTCCGATCATCAGGCCAGGCGCGCTCAGCGGATTCACGTGCCGTCATGGCAGGCCCGTAGGGGTCGAGGACCCACGGCATGTCCAGGAAGATCACGCCGTCGAGATCCACATTGCTGGTCCCGGCCGGATCGTAGATATCCGAGGTCGCATAGACAGGCAGCGCGCTCGCGTAATTGAAGCGAAGCTGCGTGCGGATCAACCGGCCGTGCAGGGGCTGGGCTGCCACGAATATGAATTGCGCATCCGCGCGCGGCGTGCTGCCGCGCTGGCCGGTGGTGCGCAGCAACTTTTGCAGCAGCTCATTGAAGTCAGCGGTGTCCGGTGCATAGTCGGCCTGGTCCAGGAGCTGACCGCCGGCCGCGGCGAATTCCGCGGCGAACGCAGTCTGCACGCGCCGTCCCCAGTCCGATCGTGGAACCAGCGCGAGCCCTGCCATGTGACCGTCCGCGATCGCGCGGCGCGCCACCTGCCGGGCCTCATCCTCGGGCGACAACGCAAATTGATAGAAGCGCTCCGGCACGACGACGCCATCCGGCAGGAAATTGAGCGCGAGCGTCGTGGCACGCCCGTCGGCGAGCGACGCGAGGCCCGAAACCTCCTCGCGTGTCAGCGGGCCGACAACGAAATCGCTGCCGTCCGCAATCGCCTGGAGGTAGCTGGAGGGCGCATCGCGGGCCGCGACGTCATAAATGCGCAGACGCGGACGCAAGCTGGCGCCCTGCTCGTAATAGGCGCCGAGAAAGCCGTCGCGCACCGCAATGCCCGCGGCCTCGGCGCGCCCGGACAATGGCAGCAAGAGCGCGATCTGCCGCGGCAGATCGCCACTCGCCGCGGGCCTGTCCAGCAGGTCGCGCCACAGCTCCTCGGAGGCCGGATGCGCCGGATAGCGCGAGCGCCAGGTCTGCACGCGCCGCTGCACGCCGAGCGCGCCCGCCCTGGCATCGGCCACGATGCGCCCGAGTTCGAGCCAGCCTGCGAGCAACGCATCGGCATCGGCTGGTGGCCGGATATCCGCGCCACGACCGAGCGCCTCGCGGATGCCGTCGAGGATCAGGCGCTGGTTGGCTTCGCGCCCCGCCGCATCGGTCAGCAGGCGATCACGCGCGATCAGGCCGCCGACCGCATCGGGTACGCGATTCGTGTTGAACTGGATGCGCGCGCGGGTCGCAAGCGCGGCCGCGTCGCCGACAGCCGGAATCTCGCGCATGAGTGTCAGCGCGCGCTGTGTGTCGCCGCGTGCGAGCGCGATTTCCGCCTGGATGCGCACGCGCTCGCGGGCATCCGCCGTCGCAATCGGTGGCACGAGCATTCCGATTGCGGTCTCGGCGGCGGCAGCGTCGCCGGCGGCCAACCATTCAATTGCGGCGGACAACCACAAGGCATTCCGTCCGTTCACGGGCGCGCTGCGTGTCGCGGCTTCGTAGCTGCGGGCGGCAGCCGCATGATCACCCTGGCGCGACTGACGGCCCGCCCGTTCCGATCCGGCCTCCGAGCCGCCCAGCCGGTCGGTGACTTGGCAGGCTGCGCACAGCCAGACTAGCGCGCAGGCCGCCATGAAATTCCGGAGGACGCTGACATTCACTTGCATCGACGGCGGCCCTTGGCGAGGATTACCCGGCCGCGCGCTGCGGTCGGGGAGGGACATTATAGTGGCGCAAATGGGCGTCCTTTACGTGGTCGCGACGCCAATCGGCAACATGGGCGACATTTCGCCGCGAGCGCGTGAAATTCTCGCTGCTGTCAGTGTGGTCGCTGCCGAGGATACAAGGCACAGCTCCCAGTTCTTGAGGGGACTGGGGCTGGAACGGCCGTTGTTGTCGCTGCATGAACATAATGAACGCGCCCGCGCGACCGAACTCGTCGAGCGACTGCGCGCGGGCGAGAGTGTCGCGCTCATCAGCGACGCCGGCACGCCGCTGGTCAGCGATCCCGGCTACCAGCTGCTGCGCGTAGCGCTCGCGGCGGGAATCGTCGTGTCGCCCATACCGGGGCCCTGTGCCGCGATCGCCGCGCTGTCCGCCGCCGGGCTGCCCAGTGACCGGTTCTGTTTTGAGGGTTTCCTGCCCGCACGCGCTGCGGCGCGGCGGCGGCGGCTCGCCGAACTCGCAGCCGATCCCCGTACGCTCGTGATCTACGAGGCGCCGCATCGCATCGCCACGAGCCTCGCGGACATCGCTGCGGCCTGTGGCGGAACACGCCGCGCCTGCATCGCGCGCGAATTGACCAAGCGCTTCGAGACCTTCTATCGCGGCAGCCTGGACGAACTCGTCGCACGCGCGCAAAGCGACGAGGATTTGCGCCGCGGCGAGTCCGTCATCATCGTCGAAGGCGCACTGCCTGAGCCGCTCAGCGTGGGCCGGCTCGATGAAACGCTCACGGTATTGCTGCGATTCCTGCCGCCATCTGCGGCATCCGAAGCCGCCGCGCAGCTGACCGGCGTGCGCAAGAATGAGGCCTATGCGCGCGCGCTCGAACTCGGCGAAGCGAAGCGCGGCGATTCCGCTTGAGGCGCGTGACCATTGCCACTATGTTGGTAGCGGGAGTCGGCCAGGCAACCGCCGTTTTCTCGCGAAAACGGAGGAAAGTCCGGGCTCCAGAGGGTACGGCGCCAGGTAACGCCTGGGGGGCGTGAGCCCACGGAAAGTGCAACAGAGAGCAAACCGCCCAAGCGTGCGCAAGCACGACGGCAAGGGTGAAACGGTGCGGTAAGAGCGCACCGCGTCGACGGCAACGGCGACGGCACGGCAAACCCCGCCTGGAGCAAGGCCAAATAGGGAAGCATGCGGCGCAAGCCGCAGCGCGCGGCCCGCGCGCGCTTCCGGGTAGGCCGCTCGAGGTGCACGGCGACGTGCATCCCAGATGAATGGTTGCCCACGACAGAACCCGGCTTATCGGCCGACTCCTTTTTCGTTATCAAATAAGAAGAAAGCTCAGAAGTCGCTGTAGAAGCGGCTCGTAAGTCGCTGATTTCCAGTGCCTCGGAAGCTCCCTTCCACACCTGAAGGATCGCCGCTAAGTCCCTGAAGGCACACAAATTTCTTTTGTCGTGACCGTTGACCACGGATACCGCCGTGCCTATAGTGGCAGCGAGTGGGAAAAAGTGGGAGGACATGGGACCTCGTCCCGTTTTAGAACCGTGTTTCGCGGCGCAACCAAGGTCACCCTCGATACGAAGGGCCGGATGGTCATTCCGACCCGGTATCGCGAAGAGCTGCAGCAACGCGGCGAATCACGGCTGGTCGTCACGATTGATCGCGATCAATGCCTGCTGATCTACCCACTGCCCGACTGGGAAGAAATCGAACGAAAACTGATGCGGCTGCCGACGCTGAATGAGCATGCGCGGCGGCTGCAACGGCTGATGGTCGGCCACGCGACGGATGTCGAGCTCGACGGACACGGGCGCCTGCTGCTGCCGCCGAAGCTGCGCGAATTCGCGCACCTGGAACGCAACGCGATCCTGATCGGCCAGGGCAATCGTTTCGAATTGTGGGACGAGCAGCGTTGGGACGAGCGTCGCGACCAATGGTTGAACGGCGAAGAACCGTCGGTCTCGCTGCCGGCGGAACTGGGATCGCTTTCGTTGTGAACGGTGCGCCGTGAACGGCGCGCCGGCCGCGGAAGCGGGTGGCGGGCGACACGCGCCGGTGCTGCTGGACGCCGCGCTCGATGCGCTCGCGATCCGCGCCGATGGTCGCTACGTGGACGCGACCTTCGGTCGTGGTGGCCATGCCGGGGCAATCCTCGGCCGGCTGGGGGAAAAGGGGAGTCTGCTTGCAATCGATCGCGATCCTGAATCCAGCACGGCGGCGGCCGGACAGTTCGGCTCCGATCCGCGCGCGAAATTCAGGCAGGCCAGATTTTCCGAGCTGTCGCAACTCGTCCCCGCCGGCTCGGTGGACGGAATCCTGTTCGACCTTGGTGTCTCTTCGCCGCAGCTCGATGACGCGCGCCGCGGTTTCAGCTTCCTGCGCGACGGGCCGCTCGACATGCGCATGGACCCGCGCCACGGCGATTCCGCCGCGCAATGGCTCGCACACGCGACGGAACGGGAGATCGCCACGGTGATCGCGCGCTTCGGTGAAGAACGCCATGCGCGGCGCATCGCAAGGGCGATCGTCGCGGCGCGCGCAGAGGCGCCGCTGACCACGACCGGCGGCCTGGCCGCTGTCATCGCGGCGGCCGTTCCGCGCCGCCAACCCGGTCTGCATCCGGCGACCCGCAGTTTCCAGGCATTGCGGATCCACGTGAATGCCGAGCTCGAAGAGATCGAGCGCGCGCTGCCGCAGGCCGTCGATGCACTCACGCCAGGCGGAAGGCTGGTCGTCATCAGTTTTCATTCGCTCGAGGACCGTATCGCAAAGCGCTTCATGCGTGCCGCCTCGCGCGAGGACCCGGACTTTGCCGGCCTGCCGGAGGTTCCGCCGGGCGCGCAGCCGAAGCTGCGGCTGGTGGGTCGCGCGGTATTCGCGGATGCCGACGAGGTCGGGCGCAATCCGCGCGCGCGCAGCGCCGTGCTGCGCGCGGCCGAAAGGCTCGCCGCATGAGCCGCCGCTGGCTGCTTGTCGCCTTGCCGGTGCTCTGGCTCACGGTGCTGACTTCCGCGATCGCGGTGGTGCGCACGCGGCATGAGGCACGCGCGCTGTTCGTGCAACTCGAGCGGCTGTCGGCGGAGCGCGACCGGCTCAACATCGAATGGAGCCAGCTTCAGCTCGAACAGAGCGCCTGGTCCAATCACGGTTTCGTCGAGCGCGTCGCCAGTGACAAGCTGCGGATGACGCTGCCGACGCCTGACCAAGTGCGGATCGTCGCGCCATGAAGTGGCGCGAAGGCGGCGCTGAGTTCGACGCCGGACAGTTTCGCCTGCGCGCGCGGTTGCTGGTCGGCCTGCTCGCGGTCTTTGCATTGGCGCTGCTGGGCCGCGCATTGCAATTGCAGGTGCTCGACCAGCAATTCCTGGCAGAGCAGGGCGACATGCGCTATGCGCGAGTCGCGAAGATGGCGGCCCACCGCGGCGCGGTGCTGGACCGCTTTGGCGAGCCGCTCGCCGTCAGTTCCCCGGTCGACACGGTTTGGGTCAACCCGCCGGAGCTGGCGCAGGCGACCGACGAAATCCCGCGTCTTGCGCGCGCCCTGAAGCGCGACCGGCAATGGCTGGCGCAGCGCGTCACCAGCAACCTTGACCGGCAATTCCTGTACGTCGCGCGTCACATGGACCCGGCCGAGGCAGCGCGCATCAAGGCGCTCGGCATCCCCGGCGTGTACCTGCTGCGCGAATACCGCCGCTATTACCCGAATGGCGAGGTCACCGGGCACCTGCTCGGATTCACGAATCTCGACGAGGCCGGCCAGGAGGGTCTCGAGCTGGAGTACGACCAGTCGCTCGCGGGCCTCGACGGTCGCAAGCGCGTGATCCAGGACGGACGCGGCCGCATCGTCCAGAACGTCGAGAGCATCCGCGCGCCGCGGCCCGGCGAGGATCTCTACACGAGCATCGACCTGCGCATCCAGTACCTGGCCTATCGCGAACTGAAGGCGGCGATCCGCAAGCACCGCGCGCGCGCGGGCTCGGTGATCGTGATCGATGTCGCGACCGGCGAAGTGCTCGCGATGGTCAACCAGCCGTCATTCAATCCGAATGACCGCGCGCAGTACGAGGTTGGCCGTTATCGCAATCGCGCGGCCACCGATATCTTCGAGCCGGGCTCCAGCATCAAGCCGTTCGTCATCGCCGCGGCGTTGTCCTCGGGCAGATACCGGCCCGAATCGATGATCGACACGACGCCGCTCAAGGTCGGCATCAAGACCATCCAGGACAAGCACGATCTCGGCGTCATCGATCTTTCGCAGGTGCTGGCGCGCTCGAGCAATGCCGGCATGGCGAAGATCGCGCTGTCGCTGGAACCCGAACATATGCATGAGACGCTGAGCACGCTCGGCTTCGGCGAAGTCACGGCCAGCGGCTTTCCCGGCGAGTCGGCGGGTCTGCTCAGCAATGCCGCGCATTGGCGGCCGATCGGCATCGCGACGATGGCCTACGGCTACGGCCTTTCCGTGACCCCGCTGCAGCTCGTGCAGGCCTACGCAACCGTCGGCGCACTCGGCCTGCACCGGCCGATCACATTCCGCCGCACACAGGAACCCGCGCCCGCCACGCGCGTGCTGCAGGAAAAAATCGCGCGCGAACTGATCGACCTGCTCGAGGATGCCGTGAATCCGGGCGGCACGGGCGAAAAAGCGACCGTGCCCGGCTATCGTGTGGCCGGAAAAACAGGCACCGCCTGGAAGGCGACCGCGGGAGGCTACTCGACGGATCGCTATCTCGCCGTATTCGCGGGCGTCGTTCCGGCCTCGCGGCCGCGGCTCGCCGTGGTCGTGATGATCGACGAACCAGGCGGCGCGCTCTACTACGGCGGCGACGTCGCGGCACCCGTGTTCTCGGCCGTGATGTCCGGGGCGCTCAGGCTGATGTCGGTGGCGCCGGATGACCTCGCGCGGGTCGCGCCGGTCACCGTCGCCGGGAACGCGCCATGAAATCCGCGGCCGCAGGATCGAAGACGCTCGATGCGCTGCTCGCAGGCATCGCGCCGGCGCCACCGCTCGCGATCGCCGGTCTCGCGCCTGATTCGCGCGCCGTCCGCAAGGGCGACGTCTTCATCGCGCTGCGCGGCGGCAGCCACCACGGGCTCGAGTATCAGTCGCAGGCCATCGCTGCCGGCGCCTGCGCGGTGCTGTGGGATCCGGGTGAAGGCCGCACACCCGAGGCCGTGCCCGATCGCGTTGCCCACGTGCCGGTGGCGGCGCTACGCAGCCGGCTCGGCGAAATCGCCGATCGATTCTATGGCGCGCCTTCGTCGCGGCTCGCGGTCGCGGGCGTGACCGGCACCAATGGCAAGACCACCTGCGCCTGGCTGCTCGCGAGCGCAGCCAACGATGCCGCACGTCGCGGTGCCTATCTCGGCACGCTGGGCTCGGGCTTCCCGCCGGAGCTCGCGAGTGCTGCGCTCACGACACCCGATGTCGTCACGCTGCACCGCCAGCTGCGCGCGCTGTCGGACGCCGGCGCGACGCACGTTGCCATGGAAGTCTCGTCGCACGCGCTCGACCAGGGTCGCATCGACGGTGTGCGTCTGCGCGTCGCTGCGTTCTGCAACCTGAGCCGCGATCACCTCGACTACCACGTCAGCATCGAACGGTATGCGTTCGCAAAGCAGCGCCTGTTCCGCCTGCCGGGGCTCGAGCACGCCGTCATCAACACCGGCGATCCGGTCGGGGCGCGTTTTGCCGCCGCGCTCGCGTCCGGCGTCACGCTGACCTCCGTGGCGGTCGGCGGCGAGCGTCCTGCCACGGAACGATTCATTCACGTCACGCGCGTTGAAGCCGCAGCCGACGGGCTTGCGCTCGAGGTCGATGGTCATTTTGGCCGCCGCCGGCTGCAGTCGCGCCTGGTCGGGGATTTCAACGCCGAAAACCTTGCGATCACGCTCGGCTTGCTACTGGCCTGGGACGTCGATGTCGACAAGGCGTTCGCGGCGCTTGCGCTCGGCACGGCGCCGCCGGGGCGCATGGAAGGTTTCCGGCTGCCGAATGGCGCGCTCGCGATCGTGGACTATGCCCACACGCCGGATGCGCTTGCCAAGGTGCTGACAGCAGTGCGCGCGCACGCGACCGGCCGCGTGCTGGTGGTGTTCGGCTGCGGCGGTGATCGCGATACCGGCAAGCGCCCGCTGATGGGTGCGGCGGCCGAGCGGCTCGCGGACCGGGTCATCGTGACCGACGACAATCCGCGCAGCGAGGATCCGGACCGCATCGTCGGCATGATCCTTTCCGGCCTCAAATCGCCTGCGCGCGCGCTGGTCGAGCGCGATCGTGCGCTCGCGATCGGAACGGCCCTGGCCGAGGCGGGACCCCGGGATGTCGTGCTGATCGCCGGCAAGGGTCACGAGGATTACCAGCTGGTCGGCGTCGAGCGCCGGCATTGGAGCGACCGGGAATTCCTGCAGCGGCAGGGCGGAGGGGCGCCTTGAACGGGCGGCTCACTGAAGTCGCGGCCGTGACCGCGGGACGCCTCGCGGGCGCCGATACTGGCTTCGCGGGTGTCTCGATCGATTCGCGCACGCTGAAGCCGGGTGAGTTGTTTTTCGCGTTGCGTGGCGAGCGCTTCGACGGCCACGCATTCGTCGCGACCGCAGCAGGACGCGGTGCCGCAGGCGCGGTTGTCGAAAAGGCGGGCGACGCGCCGATTGCGCAGATCGTGGTCAAGGACGCGGTCGCGGCGCTCGCGGCGCTCGCGCGTGCCTGGCGTGAACGCTCTGGCGCGACCTTGATCGGCGTCGGTGGCAGCAATGGCAAGACCACGACCAAGGAGCTGCTGGCGAGCATCCTCACGGGCGCCGGCCCGACGCTTGCGACCCGCGGCAACCTGAACAATCACCTGGGCGTGCCGCTGACACTCCTGCGGCTCGAGCCCGGTCACCGCTTTGCCGTGATCGAGATGGGCGCCAACCACCCGGGCGAAATCGCGGCGCTGGCAGGCCTGGCGCGGCCTGCGATCGCGCTCGTCACGAATGCCGGCGACGAACATCTCGAGGGCTTTGGCGATCTTGCCGGTGTCGCGCAGGCCGAGGGCGAGATGTTCGCCGCGTTGACCGATACCGGTGTCGCAGTGATCAACGCGGACGACCCCTTTCACGAGTTGTGGCAGAAGGTGGCACGCGGCGCGCACCAGATCCGCTTCGGCATCGAGTCGGCGGCCGACGTGCGCGCGACGGGCCTGCAGGGACGCATCGAGTCCGGCGCATTCGTCACGGTGTTCACGCTCGCCATTGGCGGCGAGCAGGCGCGCGTCCGGCTGAGCCTCGCGGGCAGGCACAACGTCATGAATGCACTCGGCGCCGCCGCTGCCGCGCATGCCGCGGGCGTGCCAATGCCCGCCATCGTCGCGGGGCTCGAGCGGGTGAGCCCGGTCAACGGCCGGCTGCAGCTGAAGGCGGGTCTGCGCGGCTCCTGGCTGATCGACGATTCCTACAACGCGAATCCGAGTTCGGTGCGCGCCGGCATCGACGTGTTGTGCAGCCTGCCAGGCGAGCACTGGCTCGTGCTCGGCGAGATGGCGGAACTCGGCTCGCACAGCGAGGCGAGCCATATCGGCATCGGGGATTACGCGCGCCGCGCCGGCGTCGCACGCCTGTTTGCGATCGGCGCGGCCGCGCGGCTCGCGGTGGCGGCATTCGGAGCGCGTGGCGGCTGGTTCGATGACGCAGGGCGTCTCGCCGATGCGGTGGGCGCAGACCTCGATGCCGGCGTGACGGTGCTGATCAAGGGCTCGCGCGTCAATCGACTCGAGCGTGTCGTGGACCGGCTGCTGCAGCCGCTCGCGGCCGCCGGCAACGGCAACTGAGGGCAGACGCATGCTGCTGGAACTGTTCGACTGGCTGGCGGGTTACTACGGGGGCTTCCGGGTCTTCGGCTACCTGACGCTGCGCGCGATCCTCGCGGCGCTCACCGCGCTCTCGATTGCGCTGTTGGTCGGGCCGTGGATGATCCGCAAGCTTTCCGAGCGGCAGATCGGCCAGGTGGTCCGCGATTACGGCCCGGATACGCATCTCGGCAAGACCGGCACGCCGACCATGGGTGGCGCGCTGATCCTGGTCGCGATGACCACTGGCACGCTGCTGTGGGCGAATCTGGGCAACCGATTCGTCTGGATTGCCCTCAGCGTCACGCTGGCGTTCGGGCTGATCGGTTTCTGTGACGACTACCTGAAGCTCGTGATTCGCGATCCGAGTGGGCTCGCGGCGCGCTGGAAGTATTTCTGGCAATCGGTGGCGGGTCTCGCAGCCGCTGTGGCGCTCTGGATGACCGCGCAGGGCGCCGCCGAAACGGCCCTGTACCTGCCATTCTTCAAGAATGTTGCGCTGCCGATGAGCGCCGCTGCGTTCATCGTATTCACCTACTTCGTGATCGTGGGCTCGAGCAATGCGGTTAATCTGACCGACGGCCTGGACGGCCTCGCAATCATGCCCTGCGTGATGGTCGCGGGCGCGCTCGGTGTTTTCGCCTACGCGACCGGCAACGTCAATTTCTCCGCTTATCTGCAGATCCCCTACGTGCCGGGCGCGGGCGAGGTGCTGATCTTCGTCGCGACGATCGTGGGAGCCGGTCTCGGCTTCCTGTGGTTCAACACCTATCCGGCGCAGGTATTCATGGGGGACATCGGCGCGCTCGCCCTCGGTGCCGCGCTCGGCGTCGTCGCGGTGATCGTCCGCCAGGAACTCGTGCTCGCGATCATGGGCGGGATCTTCGTGCTCGAGACGGTCTCCGTCATGCTGCAGGTCGCGTCATTCCGGCTGCGTGGCAAGCGGATTTTCCGGATGGCGCCGATTCACCATCACTTCGAACTGAAGGGCTGGGCCGAGCCCAAGGTGATCGTCCGCTTCTGGATCATCTCCTTCATGCTGGTCCTGATCGGGCTGGCGACGTTGAAGCTACGCTGATGCAGCAAACGGCAACCAGTCCACGCAGCGTCATCGTCGGTCTCGGCCGCACCGGGGTTTCCTGCGCGCGCCATCTCGCGGCGCGTGGGCATCGCCTGGTGGTGACCGACTCGCGTTCTTCGCCGCCGGGCCTGCCTGAACTGCGACGCTTGGTCCCCGAGGCCGCCACCGCGCTCGGTGGATTCGACCCTGCGGTGCTCGAAGGCGCCGACCAGATCGTCGTCTCGCCGGGCGTGTCCCTGCGCGAGCCCTTCCTGCAGCAGGCGGCCGCACGCGGTCTCGACCTGATCGGCGACATCGAGTTGTTCGCGCGCGAGGTCGGCGGCCGGGTGATCGGCATCACCGGCACGAATGGCAAGAGCACTGTGACGACGCTGGTCGGCGAGATGGCAAAGGCCGCCGGCATCCTGGTGCGCGTCGGCGGAAACCTGGGCGAGCCGGCGCTCGACCTGCTGGCAGGCCCCCCTGCGGCGATGTACGTGCTCGAGTTGTCGTCCTACCAGCTCGAGACCACGTATTCCCTGCAGCTCGAGGTCGCCGCGATCCTGAATGTGACGCCCGATCACCTCGACCGTTATCGCGATTTCGCGGAATACGCCGCCGCCAAGGCGCGCATCTTCGAGCGCTGCGCAACGGCGATCGTCAATCTCGACGATGCGCTGGTGAGCCGCATGACACGGCCGGGCCAGCGACGGCTGGGATTCAGCCTGTCGCGCGTCGATGCGGATTTCCGCCTGCTTGCCCGTGACGGCAAGGACTGGCTCGCTGCGGGCACCGAGGCGCTGATGCCGGTGGATGCGTTGAGGCTGCCGGGCCGCCACAACGCGGCCAATGCGCTCGCGGCGCTTGCCGTGGGCAGCGCCTGCGGCCTGCCGCGCGCGGCCATGACCGGCGTGTTGGCCCGCTTCGAGGGTCTGCCGCATCGTTCGCAGCTCGTAGCCGAGGCGCGCGGCGTGCGCTGGATCGACGATTCCAAGGGCACCAATGTCGGCGCCACCCAGGCCGCGATCGCGGGTCTGCCGGGACCGCTCGTGTTGATAGCCGGCGGCGACGGCAAGGGCCAGGACTTCGGGCCATTGGCCGAGGCCTGCCGCGGCAAGGTGCGCGACGCGCTGCTGATCGGCCGCGATGCGCGCGCGATCGGTGCGGCGATCGCGGGTAGTTGCGCCGTCCACTATGCGAATTCGATGGACGATGCCGTTGACGCCGCCGCCGGTCTCGCGCGGACCGGCGACATCGTGCTGCTGTCACCCGCCTGCGCGAGTTTCGACATGTTCCGCGACTACGCGCATCGCGGCGACGTGTTCGCCGCGGCGGCGCAGAGGCAGGCGCAGTGACTGCCGGCGTGGCACTTCAATTTTCGCGCTCGGCCGGCCGCCAGCCGCGACTCGTGCTGGATCCGGTGATCGTCGCAGCGACCTTCTGCCTGTTGCTGATCGGTCTCGTGATGGTGGCTTCCGCTTCACTCAATGTCGCCGAGCGCCAGTCGGGCGATCCGTTTTTCCACTTCGAGCGCCAGATGCTGTCGGCGCTGGTCGGTTGCGCATTCGCGGGTGCGCTGCTGCTGGTGCCGATCTCGCTGTGGCAGCGCGCTGCGCCCGTGCTGCTGATCGGCAGCTTCCTGTTGCTGGTGCTGGTCCTGATCCCGGGCCTCGGCCACGAGGTCAATGGCAGCCGCCGCTGGATCCGCCTGGGCCCGGTCAATTTCCAGCCATCGGAACTGGTGCGCTGGCTGTTGCTGACCTACATCGCGATCTACGCGGTGCGCCACCAGATGGAACTCAAGAGCAGCGCCCAGGGATTCTTCAAGCCGCTCGCCGTACTGCTGGCCGCTGCGCTCCTGTTGTTGATCGAGCCGGATTTCGGCGCTGCCGTCGTGCTGTGCGTGACGGGCACGGCCGTGCTGTTCGTCGCCGGTGCGCGGATCAGGGATTTCCTGACGGTATGCGTCATCGGCGGTGCGGGCATCGCGCTGGTCGCGATGTCGAGCGGCTATCGACTCCAGCGTCTGACGGCGTTCCTGAATCCCTGGGCCGATCCCTTCAACAGCGGATTCCAGCTGACCCAGTCGCTGATCGCGATCGGCCGCGGCGAATGGTTCGGCGTCGGCCTCGGCTCGAGCATCCAGAAACTGTTCTACCTGCCGGAGGCGCACACGGACTTCGTATTCGCGGTGCTGGCCGAGGAGTTCGGTCTGTTCGGCGTCGTGGTCGTCGTGGTCGCGTTCCTGGCGCTGGTGCTGCAGAGCCTCAAGCTCTCGCGGATCGCGGCCGATGCCGGCATGCCGCTGCACGCCTGCATCGCGGCGGCATTCGGCGTGTGGCTGGGCCTGCAGGCCTTCATCAACATCGGCGTCAACATGGGTCTGCTGCCGACCAAGGGACTGACGCTGCCGCTGATGTCCTATGGCCGCTCCAGCATGCTGGTGACGCTGGCCTGGATCGGCATGCTGTTGCGCGTGCATCACGAGGTGGCGGCATCGGGCAAGAGCGCGATCGTCACCGAGGCACGGCCCGCATGACGCAACCGGTCATGATCATGGCGGGCGGCACCGGCGGGCATGTGTTCCCGGCACTCGCGGTCGCGGGAATCCTGCGGCAACGCCGGCGCGAGGTCGTGTGGCTCGGGACGCGGCGCGGCATCGAGGCGCGACTCGTGCCGGCGGCAGGCTTCGCCGTCGAGTGGATCGAGGTCGAAGGCCTGCGCGGCAAGGGTCTCGCGGGCTGGCTGACCGCGCCCTTGTCGCTGACGCGCGCGCTGTGGCAGGCGAGGAGGGCATTGCGCCGGCGCCGCCCGGGCGTGGTGCTGGGTTGTGGCGGCTTCGCCTCCGGGCCGGGCGGCATCGCAGCCTGGCTCGCCGGGACGCCGCTGGTGATCCATGAGCAGAATGCGATCGTCGGGCTGACCAATCGCTGGCTCGCGCGCTTCGCGGCCCGCGTCGCCGAAGGATTCCCCGGCAGTTTCGCGCGGCGTCACCGGGCCGTGCATGTCGGCAATCCGATCCGCCCGGAAATCGCGGCGTTGCCGCCGCCCCGCGAGCGTTTCGCGGAACGCGCTGGTCCGGCGCAGCTATTCGTGTTCGGCGGCAGTCAGGGCGCGGCTGCGCTCAATCGCCTGCTGCCCGAGGCGATCGCGACGCTGCCGCCGGCACTGCGACCTCGCGTGCTGCATCAGAGCGGCAGGCGCGACTGTGAGGCCACAGCCGACAGCTATCGCAAACTCGGCATCCAGGCCGATGTGCGCGCCTTCATCGACGACATGGCCGGCGCCTACGCTGCCGCGGACCTCGTCGTCTCGCGCGCGGGCGCGCTCACGGTCGCGGAGCTCGCGGCCGCCGGTGTCGCAGCAATCCTCGTGCCGTTCCCGGCCGCGGTCGACGATCACCAGACCCGGAACGCCAACTGGCTCGCGCAGGCGGGCGGCGCGCGCGTGGTCGCCGAGCAGGGCCTCACATCCGCGCGTCTCGCCGAGGAGCTTTCGGCACTGCTGTCGGCGGGTCGCGCAGGGCTTCTGGCGATGGCCGAGGCCGCGCGCTCGGTCGCGATCACCGATGCCGCGGAGCGCGTAGCACAGCTTTGCCTTGAGGCCGAGAGGGCGCGCGCGTGAGCGACCGGATGCGCCGCATCAGCCACATCCACCTGATCGGCATCGGTGGCGCCGGCATGGGCGGCATCGCCGAAGTGCTGGTCAATCTCGGTTATCAGGTGCAGGGCTCCGACCTGCGCGCCAACACCGTCACCGCGCGCCTGCAGAAGATGGGCGTGCGCATCTTCATCGGCCATGCGGCAAGCCAGGTCGCGGGCGCCGATGTCGTGGTCGTCTCGGCCGCGGTCGGGGCGGCGAATCCGGAATTGCTGATGGCACGCGAGGCGCGCATTCCGATCGTCCCGCGCGCGGAGATGCTGGCCGAACTGATGCGCTTCCGCCAGGGCATCGCAGTCGCGGGCACCCACGGCAAAACCACGACGACAAGTCTCGTCGCGAGCGTGCTGGCCGAAGGCGGGCTGGATCCGACCTTCGTGATCGGCGGGCAGCTGAAGAGCGCCGGCAGCAATGCGCGTCTCGGCACCGGCCGTTATCTGGTCGCCGAGGCGGACGAGAGCGATGCGTCCTTCCTGCACCTGCAGCCGGTCATCGCCATCGTCACGAACATCGACAACGATCACCTGGTCACGCACGGCGGCGATTTCGACAAGCTCCGGCAGAGTTTCGTCGCATTCCTGCACAACCTGCCGTTCTACGGCCTTGCCGTCCTGTGCAGCGACGACGCGGAGATATGCGGCATCCTGCCTCTCGTCGGGAGACCGATGATCCGCTACGGGCTCGGCGATGAAGCCGACCTGCGCGCCGTCCGGCTCGAGCGCCTGGGCGCACGCACGCGCTTCGAGGTGCTGCGCGAAGGGCGCGAGGCGCTGCCTGTGACGCTGAATCTGGCGGGCCTGCACAACGTGCGCAATGCGCTGGCGGCGATCGCGGTCGCGACCGAGCTCGAGGTCGCGGATCCGTCCATCCAGCGCGCGCTCGAATGCTTCGAGGGAATCGGCCGCCGCTTCGAAACCGTCGGTGAAGTGCTGACGGCCGCGGGGCGCGTGACGATCGTCGATGACTACGGTCATCACCCGACCGAGATCGAGGCGACACTCGAGGCCGCGCGCCAGGCCTGGCCGGGCCGCAGACTGGTGCTGGCCTTCCAGCCGCATCGCTACACGCGCACGCACGACCTGATCGACGACTTCGGCCGCGTGCTGTCGGGGGCGGATGCGCTCGTCATCACTGAGGTCTATGCGGCGGGTGAAGAGCCCATCCCGAATGCCGACGGGCGAGCGATCTGTCGCGCCGTGCGTAGCCGCGGCCAGATCGAGCCGGTGTTCGTCGAACAGGTCGGCGAACTCGCCGGCGCGCTCGCCGGGCTCATCGAGGACGGTGACGTGATCCTGACGATGGGCGCCGGCAGCATCGGCGGCGTCGCGCACGAACTGCCGGCAAGCCTGGCGGCAGCTGTGCGGTCGTGAAAAACCTGGCCATACCCGCCGGATTCGAGACCCGGGTGCTGCGGGACGAGCCGATGTCGCGCCACACGTCCTGGCGCGTGGGCGGCCCTGCGGACGCCTGGTTCGCGCCCAGGGATTCCGACGAGCTCTCCGGGTTCCTGCGCCAGCTGCCCCCCGGCGTGCCGGTCACCTGGGTCGGTCTCGGCAGCAACCTGCTGGTGCGCGATGGCGGCATCCGCGGCGTCGTGATCTCGGTGCACGGAATCCTGAATGCGCTCGAGCGCGTCGGCGATCTGTTGGTGCGCGCCGAGGCCGGCGTCGCCTGCGCGCGGCTCGGGCGGCAATGCGCGAAGTGGCAGCTCGGCCCCGCCGATTTCTTCGCGGGCATACCCGGCACTGTCGGCGGCGCGCTCGCGATGAATGCGGGTGCCTGGGGCGGAGAGACCTGGCCGCATGTCGCCGAGGTCGAGGTCATCGACCGCAGCGGCGAAAGACGCAAACGCGCGGCCACCGAATATCGCCATGCCTATCGCAGCGTGACGCCACCGGTCGTGGATGAGTGGTTCCTGGCGGCGACCTTCCGTTTCGAGTCGCGCCCGGAAGCAAGCACCGATTCCATCCGCAAGCTTCTCGAGCGGCGCCATGCGGCCCAGCCGATCGGCGAATGGAGTTGCGGATCGGTGTTCACGAATCCACCCGGTGGACACGCCGCGCAGTTGATCGAATCGGCAGGTCTCAAGGGTCACCGCATTGGCGGCGCCTCGGTGTCGACCAAGCACGCCAACTTCATCATCAATGACGGACAGGCGACGGCTTCGGATCTCGAGGCGCTCGTGCGCCACGTGCAGGAAACGGTGCAGCGCGTGCACGGCGTCCGGTTGATGCCGGAAGTGCGCATGATCGGGGAGGCCGCATGAGCCGCCTGCGCGCCACCAGCAGCGAATTCCGCCGCGTCACCGATGCCACCGCCTTTGGCCAGGTAGCCGTGCTGATGGGCGGCCATTCGGCGGAGCGCGAGATTTCACTGCTGACCGGCGGCGCCGTACTGCAGGCCCTCACGGCGCGCGGCGTCAATGCGATCGGTTTTGATCCGTCGGAGAAGCCGCTGACGGAACTCGTCGCCACCGGCGTCGAGCGCGTCTGGATCGCATTGCATGGACCCGGTGGCGAAGACGGTGCCGTGCAGGGCGCGCTCGAATGGCTGGGCGTGCCGTACACGGGCAGCGGCGTGCTCGGTTCCGCGGTCGGCATGGATAAGCTGCGCACCAAGCAACTCGCACAGGGCGCCGGTGTCGCGACGCCGCCCTGGATACTGCTGACGGGCGCCGCGGATTTTCCGCGCGCGCTCGAGGAACTCGGCCTGCCGATCGCGGTGAAGCCGGCAAGCCAGGGCTCGAGCGTCGGCATGAGCCGCGTCGAGTCGGCCGCCGAGTTGCCGACGGCCTGGCGCACGGCGGCGGCGCTCGATCCGGTCGTGATCGCCGAGCGCTGGATCACCGGGCGCGAATTCACCGTCGGGATACTGCAGGGCGAGGCGCTGCCGGCAATCCGGATCGAGACGCCGCGCGGTTTCTACGACTACCAGGCGAAGTATTTCGCGGACGACACACGATATCTCATTCCCTGCGGCCTGCCGGCCGCGGGCGAGGCGGCGATGCAGGCGGCAGCGCTTGCGACCTTCGCGGCGACGGGTGCCGCGGGCTGGGGGCGCGTGGATTTCATGATGGGCGACGACGGCGTGCCGCTCTTGCTCGAGATCAACACTGTGCCCGGCATGACGAGCCACAGCCTCGTGCCGATGGCGGCTGCCGCGGCGGGCATCGATTTCAACGAGCTCGTGTGGCGGATCCTCGAAACCAGTTTCGCGCGTGAGAGGACCTGATCGGACATGGGACTGATACGCAAGCGCAATCGCCACAGGCCCGCGGGCCGGCACTTCGAGCTGCCCGAGCTCGAGTGGCCGCGCGCCGGGCGCCTGGCCGGCGCCTTGCTTGCGCTCGCCGCGCTCGCGACGCTGCTGGCGATCGGCCTCGACCAGCCGGTGCGCAGCATCGTCATCGACGGCCCGTTCCAGCGCGTCTCGGCGGTCGAGGTCGAGCAGGCGGCACGCGGCGCGCTGAAGGGCGGCTTTGTCAGTGCCGACCTCGACCGGCTCCGCAATGCCGTCGAGGCGCTGGCCTGGGTCGACCGCGCCCGCGTGCAGCGGCTGTGGCCGGATCGCATCCAGGTCGAAATCGTCGAGCAGCAGGCTGCTGCGCGCTGGGGCGACGACGGCCTGCTGAACACGCGCGGCGAGCTGTTCGCAGAGGGCGTGCGCCACGTGCCGCCGGAACTGCCACGGCTCGACGGCCCGCGGGGCAGCGAGTGGCAGGTCGCGCAGCGTTATCTCGCCATCCAGGGACGACTGGTCGAGCAGGGGCTACGGGTCGCGGCGCTCAGGCTCGACGCGCGCGGCGCCTGGGAAATGGACCTGTCGAATGGCGTGACCGTGCGCCTGGGTCGTCGCCAGGTCGACGAGCGCATGGACCGCCTGGTGCAGGTCGCCGCCCAGGTCATCGCGGGCCGCGCGGCGGAAATCGCCTACGTGGACATGCGTTACTCGAACGGATTTTCCATCGGCTGGCGGCGCAATGGCTAAGCGTTCCGACCGCAATCTGATCGTCGGGCTCGACATCGGCACGTCGAAAGTCGTCGCCATGGTCGGCGAGATGCACGCCGACGGCAGTCTCGAGGTGATCGGGCTCGGCTCGCATCCGTCGCGCGGGCTCAAGAAAGGCGTGGTCGTCAATATCGACTCGACCGTGCAGTCGATCCGGCGCGCAGTCGAGGAAGCCGAGCTGATGGCGGGCGTCGAGATCCGCTCGGTATTCACCGGCATCGCCGGCAGCCACGTCAGGAGCCTCAATTCGCACGGCATCGTCGCGATCAAGGACAAGGAAGTCACGGGCGGCGATGTCGCGCGGGTCATGGACGCCGCTCAGGCCGTGCCGATCCCGGCCGACCAGAAGATCCTGCACGTGCTGCCGCAGGAATTCATCATCGACGGACAGGAAGGCATCCGCGAGCCGATCGGCATGTCGGGCGTGCGGCTC
>JANOSR010000088.1:0-1702 GCA_031415935.1 Steroidobacteraceae bacterium
GGGCTCGTCCCCTTTGCGGCCGCTGCGCTAGTGATCGCGGCACTGTCGGCTTCGCAGGACATCGTCATCGATGCCTACCGCACGGATGCCGCACGCAGCAGCGAACGTGGCCCGGCCGCAACTGCGGCGAATCTCGGGTATCGGATCGCGTCCTATTTCGCATTGTCCGGCGCGCTCCTGATCGCGGACTACACCGGCTGGCGTGTGACCTATCTCGTCATGGCCGGTGTGATGCTCGCGTTCACGGCGGCGACAGTGTGGGCACCGGAGCCCGAAGCGGCGCCGGTGCCGCCGCGGACCTTGCGCGACGCCGTCGTCGGACCGCTCAAGCAGCTGCTCGGCACCGAAGGCACGCTCGTGCTGATCGCTGCACTCGTGCTTTACAAGGTCGGCGATGCCTTCGCGCTCAGGCTGTTCACGCCTTTCCTGATGGACACTGGCTTCAGCCTCACGGAGATTGCGCTTGCGACCAAGACCGTGATGCTGGCGGCAAACATCGCCGGTGCCATCGCCGGCGGGCTGTGGATTGTCAAGCTCGGTCTGCTGCGCGGGCTTCTGCTATTCGGCGCGCTTCAGGCCGTGACCAACCTGCTCTACATGGGCGTCTCGGTCGCCGGACACGACATGACGGTCATGGTGACCGCGGTCGCGCTCGACAATTTCTTCGGCGCGATGGGCAATACGGCGCTCGTCGTGTTCGTGATGGCGCTGTGTGACAAGCGCTTCAGCGCCTTCCAGTACGCGTTGCTGTCGGCGCTCGCGGTGCTGCCGCGCAACGTGCTCGGCTGGCCGGCGGGGTTCCTCGCTGACGATATCGGCTGGACCAGCTTCTACCTTGTCACTTTCTTCACCGCGCTGCCGGGCCTTTTCATGATGTGGTGGATGCGGGACCGCATCCGGCGCCTGGACGGTTGAGGTGTCCGATGATCGATGAACTGCTCAAATTCTTCGTGCTGTTCTTCGTCGTCGTCGAGCCGATTACGCTGGTACCGCTGTTCGCCGCGCTGACCGAGGGGGCGGAGGCCGCCTTTCGCCGCAAGATGGCGCTGAAGGCCGTGCTGGTCTCGGGCCTCGTGCTGCTGCTGTTCGCATTGGGCGGCGCCTGGTTCCTGCGCATGATGAACATCAGCATCGATGCTTTCCGCATCGCCGGCGGCGTGATGCTGTTCCTGATTGCGCTCGAGATGGTATTCGCGCGCGAGTCCGGCACGCGAGTGACGTCCGAGGAAAAGAACGAGAGCAGGAAACGCACGGACATCTCGGTATTCCCGCTGGCGTTCCCGTTCATCGCGGGGCCCGGTGCGATCGCGATCGTGCTGCTGACATTCGGGGCGCCGCGACCGGTGCCGCTGCTGGCTGTCGGGCTGTTTGGCGTCGTCGTGCTGGTGCTCGCGATCACCTATGCGCTCATGCGGTTTACCCCGACGGTCATGCGGGTCATGGGCGTTACCGGCGCTCATGTCGTCAGCCGGCTCGCGGGCGTCGTGCTCGCGGCGTTGGCCGTGCAGTTCATCATCGACGGGCTCGGCGGCGCGTTCGGCGGCATCTAGTCGCGGCCGGTAAATCTGGCCCGCATCGATCGTGAATGAACGCGCTGTCAAGGGCGAAGTTCCGATCGGGGAGGCATTTTTCTGGACCGCCGTGAATCCATCCCTGGACGCTTCGGGAAAAACGTCGTGCCGGAACTAAAGGGGCCAGGCAC
>JANOSR010000089.1:0-4563 GCA_031415935.1 Steroidobacteraceae bacterium
GTTGAAGCTTTCCGGACTCGGACCGGCCGCCGAGCTCAAGCAACACGGCATTGCGCTCACGCGGGATATGCCGGGTGTCGGCGAGAATCTGCAGGATCATCTGGAGTTCTATTTTCAGGTGGCCTGCAAGGAGCCCATCACTCTTTATTCATCCATGAACCTGTGGTCCAGGGCGCTGATTGGCGCACGCTGGCTGCTGCGCAAAGACGGGCTGGGCGCCACCAATCATTTTGAAACCGGCGGTTTCATCCGCAGCCGCGCGGGCGTGCGTTACCCCGATATTCAATATCATTTTCTGCCGCTGGCGGTCACGTACGACGGCTCCTCCCTGGCGCGGGAGCACGGTTTCCAGGCGCACGTCGGGCCGATGCGTTCGCGTAGCCGCGGCTGGGTGCGTCTCGCGTCGGCCAATGCGCTTGATCAACCGAAAATCTGCTTCAACTACCTGAGCCACGCCGATGACTGGTCGGAAATGCGCGCTTGCGTGCGTCTGACCCGCGAAATCTTCGCGCAGCCGGCATTCGAGCGCTACCGCGGTCGCGAGATCCAGCCGGGCGCGGATGTCGAGACCGACGAACAGATCGACGCTTTTGTTCGCAACAAGGTTGAAAGCGCCTTCCACCCGTCCTGCACCTGCAAGATGGGCAGGCAGGATGACCCGATGGCCGTCGTCGACAGCGAAGCACGGGTCATCGGCATCGAGGGTTTGCGCGTGGTTGACTCATCCATCATGCCGTCGATCACAACGGGCAATCTGAACGCGCCGACCATCATGCTGGCCGAAAAGGCCGCGGATCACATCCTCGGCAAGCCGCTGCTATCGGCCGCCGCGGAGAGTTACTACGTGGCGCCCGACTGGCAGACGTCACAGCGGTAGCAGGCCCCGCTACCCAATGGGTTCATGCGGGTCTGCTCCGCGTGCTGCCGAAAGATCCGAGGCAGCACTTTCACGACCTTTCTGCTCAGGGCACCGGCTTTTCTTGGGGCGGCTCACTCCCGGCGCAGATATTGAGCTCCGACCCTTTCCAGAAGCCCTTGTCCTGGAGGAGCGCATCGTGCGCAGAGGTCACCGGCCGTTCGTTGCCATCTTGGGATTCGACGATCGTCATCTCGCAGGACACGCGGTGCCATGGGCGAGGCGGCCTGTAGCGTACGTGGTACGTTTTACCTGGCTCGCTGTGAAAGCGCAGGGCGCGCCCGCAACTGATCGAATTCCCCCCTGAAGCGTTCGTATATTCCGCGAACACAGCGAGGTTCGTATCGCCAGGCACCGTCACGGATTCGGTGCTTTTCTTCGGTACCAGGGTCCCGTTGCTCAGTTCTTTCAAGGCAGGAGCCTGTGTGGCATCGGCCGGGCAGCCGGTGAAAGAGGAGATGCTGAACTCTAGCTTCTTTGAGTTGAAAATCGGGATCGATTTCATGCTGGCGAGTTCTGTCGACTCGATGACCACGGTCGCAGGCGCAGCGACTGGAGAGGCGGCCACGGCAGGCGCAGGGTCATCGGACGCCAAAAAGGCGCACATCGCCAAAGTGATCGTCGCTGGCTCCATGTCCCCTCAAAAAATCGGTGCGATGGTAATCCCAGTATGACGGCGGCTATTTGCCAACCAACTGACGCGGCGCCACTGCGCCGGGGTTAGTTGTAGGCGGCGCCGAACCGCCAGGTCGCCGTCACGCCATAGGTGCGCGGCCTGGCGTACACGCCGGCCACGACGCCCGCGAACAACGAGCTGTCGAAGGCGTAAACGCGGTACTTTTCCTCGGTGAGGTTGTTGACGAAAGCCGCGACTTCCCAGCGCCCGTCCTCCGCCCCATAGCCGATACGCGCATTCGCAACATAGTACGCATCTTCCTTCTCGACCGGCGCGCACAGGACGGTGAAGCAGAAGTCTCCGGAATACTACACGTCCGCCTGCACGGATGCCGTACCGCCGCCCAGCGCGAATTCGTAGCGCGCCAGCGCATTTCCGGAGAAGCTCGGCGCCTGCGGCAAGTCGTGGTCCACGACGGTCGCGAGGTCCGGCAACAGTATGTCCTTGACCTTGGTGTCCAGGAACGATGCACCGATCTGCAAGGTGAGCCCGTCGATCGGACGAGAGTTCAGTTCCGCTTCGAGTCCCTTCGCTTCGGCGTCCAGATTGATGACGGACTGCACTGGACCGATCTGGGCGAATGCCTGGTAGTCGCTGTAGTCGTAGTAGAAGGCACTGACATTCAGCGTCGTGTTCTCGCTCAGATTCGACTTCATGCCGACTTCGTAGGCATCGAGTGTCTCGGGATCGAACGGGTTGCCCTGGAGGAATGCCGCTTCGTTCGGGCTGTAGGGCGTGCCCGTCGAGAACGTAAAGCCGCCACTCTTGCTGCCCCGGTTGAAGCTCAGGAACAGGAGCAGATCGTCATTGGGCTTGTAGTCGAGCTCCAGGCGGGCGGTGACATCGTCGAACGACTTCTTCGCGTCGTCAGTCGTGATGGTACTGCCCAGCGGGAAGATTTCATCCTGGCTGAAGATGATCGTCACGGCCGGCGTCAGGCCGGGTACCGCCGGCGCGCTGCCGAAATACGCCCCTTCACGGGTGTCGTGCCAATAACGCAGGCCGCCGATCAGCTTCCAGCGCTCGCTAAAGCTCCATTCGTCCTGCACGAACACCGCAAAGGATGTCGTGGTCTGCGAAAAGGCGACGTCCGGGTCATAGCCATAGAACGGGTCGGCGAATTTTCCCGTGTAGTCGCCGTCCACGTACATGCCGTAGACGCCGCCGACCAGCTCGTGCGCTCCCATCGAGTTCGACAGGCGGATTTCCTGCGAATACTGGTCGAGCTCGCTTCCCTGGAAGAAGAACACGCCTTCATCGGGCGAGGAGTCGCCGCCCTCGATGTAGAACTTGTTCGAATGCTGGAAGTCGGTGATCGAGACCAGTGCGAAATTGCCGCGATCGGCATCTATGCGCAGCGTCGTCTCGAAGATCTCGCGGTCGACATTAGGATTCCTGCGTTTCCGCGGTCGACCACGGATCGCCGCCGCGGCTCGGGATAATGCTGTCATTGCGATAGCCGCTGCCGGTGGCGCCCGCCGGTGAGCCCCAGAACGGGCAGGCGAGCGTTGGCGGCGTGAACTCGCCCTGAAACTGTGCATTCGCGCAAGCGGGTTCGTGGGAGTAAAGACCGGCCTGGGTCTCACCGTCCGCACGCATGTAGCGCAGGATCAGACTGACGTCGGTCGCGTCCGACGGTTGCCAGGCCAGCGAGCCGCGCACGGCGTAGTGGTCATTGCCGCCACGGTCGGGGACACCGGGGACGATGGATTCCATGTAGCCGTCATCCTCGTTGTGGATGAAGGCGAGACGGCCCTGCGTCCGGTCGCCCAGGGGACCGGAAACGGCGCCGTCCACGATGATCTGGTTGTAGGAGCCGACCGTCAGGTCGGTGTAGCCCTCAAATTCCCTGGTCGGCCTGCGCGATATGAACTGGATTGCGCCACCCGTCGCGTTGCGGCCGAACAGGGTGCCCTGCGGCCCGCGCAGGGTTTCGACGCGTGCCAGGTCGAACACCGGAAAACTCGCGAGGTTGATCGAGCTCGAGTAGCTGTCGTCCTGGTACACCGCGACCGGCGGTTCCTGCTGGTCGCCGTAATCGTTCTGCGAAACGCCGCGGATGTTGAACACGACCTGCGCCGTCGAATAGGCATTCATCTTGAGGCTGGGCACGGCCCGCACGATGTCCGTGGCGGTATTGATGTTGAGATTCTGCAGCGTTTCTTCGCCGAGCGGCGTCACCGCGATGCCGACGTCCTGCAGTCTTTGCTCGCGGCGCTGTGCCGTCACCACGACTTCATCGAATGGCACGGCTCCCGCCGCAGTCTCCGTCTGTTGCGCCAGTGCGGCTGGCGATTCGCCGCCGATTAGGGCCGCACAGGCCGCCAGCCGGAGAACGGAACGAACAGCGCGCTGTGTATGCCGCATGAGGGCCTCCTCGCATCAGGAATTCTTGTGGACCGGGTGCATGGCATCTTCCGCCAGTGCTTTTTTTAAGCAAATCTGGCCGTCGGAACGATGAAATCCCGCGCGGCCTCCTGCAGGCATCCCAGGACATAGTCCGAGAAGGAGCGCCACACCTCGAGATGGAACTCGGCGGCGCTTGTGCGCCACAGAACGATGTCCGCCTTGCCGAGCAGCGTGCGCGTGCACATGCCCGGTGGAAACTCCGCGACATCGAGGTCCAGCGGACATCCGGCGTTGAGAATTGCGCTGGCGTGAGATCCGCTCACCCGCAGTGCAATCTGACGGTGACTGACGTCCACCAGTGAATGCGCAATACCCGTCAACGCTGCCGCAAGGTCCGCGGCGAGAATCTGCGCGTCCTCGGCCGGACCGAGGAGCAGCTGCTCGTCGGGGCCGAGCCACAGCGCTGCGCGATTTTCCAGCAAGTTGGCACGGCACGGGCTCGCGGGCAACGGCACTCCGAAAGCCTCGCCCGCCGCCGCGCGCGCTGCCGGTCCGCCCTGCAGGATAAAGCGCGCGGCCGGCGCAAGTGTTTGCAACCAGTCACCGGCGCCGGTTGGTGGAG
>JANOSR010000090.1:0-2202 GCA_031415935.1 Steroidobacteraceae bacterium
CCCCGAAAACGTGCTGTGGGGAACGGACTCGATCTGGTACGGCTCGCCGCAGGACCAGATCCAGGCATTTCGCGCATTCCAGATCGCGCCGGAATTCCGGGAGAAGTACGGATATCCGGAGATCACGCCGGCGCTGCGCGCAAAGATCTTCGGCCTGAATGCCACCCGCCCCTACCGGATCAGCGCCGATGACGTAAAGCGGCATGCTCGTGGCGACAAGCTCGCCATCGAGCGGCTCGCCTATCGTGAGCGCCCCGAGCCGCATTTCCTGACGCGCGGACCCAGGACCCGCCGCGAATTCCTGAATCTGCTAGGCTGGAATGGCGGGTCGCGCGCCTAGGATGACGAGGCGACCATCCGGTGCAGATGCGCTCGTGGATGATCATTTCAGTGCTGGCGGCGGTGGCCGCCGGTATCGGCGCGGCCGCGCTCCTCGGCATGCGCGAACCGATCGCGCTTCGATCCGGTACGGCGCTGGCCGAGCCGCGCGCAATCGCGGATTTCGAACTGATCGACCAGCGCAACCGAGCATTCGATCGTCAGGCATTGGCAGGCCACTGGAGCCTGGTGTTCGCGGGCTTCACGAACTGCCCCGACATCTGCCCGACGACACTCACGCTGTTCGCAACGCTCAGCAAACGTCTGCGGCGCGATGATTTGCAGCTGGTATTCGTGAGCGTCGACCCGGAGCGCGACACGCCGGAGCGAATCGCGGGGTATCTGGCGTACTTTGACCCGGAACTGGTCGGCGCCACCGGTACTGGCGCCCAGCTCGAAAACTTCACGGGCCAACTCGGTCTAGCCTTCGTGCGCAATCCGGGCGCAGGCGGCGAATACACTATGGATCACTCGACGGCGCTCGTGCTGATCGATCCTAAGGTCCGGGTCGCCGCCTACTTTCAGCCGCCGCACGACCCGGATGCGCTCGTTGCCGATCTTTCGGCGCTGATGGGTGGCGCGGGCTGAACGCCCGCGCCGCTCCGTGCGGTCAAATGCTGCTTGGATCGACGTCGGCATTCGCCCAGGCGCGCGCAAAGCGTTCGGCGATTTCCTTTGCTTCCGCCTTACGGCCCTGGGCGCGCAGCGCGCGTTCGAGACCATTCAGTGACCAGCCATTCTCCGGATTGCGCCGCAGTTCTTCGCGGTAAGCCGATTCAGCCTCCGCAGGCTTGCCGGCCGCAAGCAGCATCGCGCCGAGCGCCTGGCGCGTCGGCCAGTGCCAAGCCGGTGGTTCGTCGTATGGAAGCGTGTCTTCGATCGCAACCGCCTCATTGAGCGCCGCGATGGCGCCGTCGAAGTCCTTGGCGGCGCGCGCAAGTTCCGCCGCCACGAAACGCTCGGCGATGCGGACACCGCCGGCAAGCGAGTAGCGATCCCAAGCCATCATCTTTTCGATAGCCGGATCAGTCGTCGCTTTCAACAACGCCTCGTGATGACCTTTCGCATCGTCCAACCTGCCCTGCCGGACTGCGGCCATGCCCTGCGCGTAGTGCCACATCGCGACCATGTATGGCAGGTCGGCGGCCGGCTGTGGCGTGTCGATGATCTGCTGCCAGCGGCCGAAGCGCACGTCAGCGAACAACGGCGTCAGCGCGAAATTCTGCATCGCCTCGAAACCGGGCGTGCGCATCAGCTGCGGGTCGCTGGTACGTGCCGCAGTTGCAGCCGCCGCATCCAGGGCGATGGCGCTGTTGCCCTCCATCGTCGAGGCGAACCACAGGAAATGGTGGTTGTGCGGCACGTAACCCAGCGGGTAAACACCCGGCCCCGGCTTGCAGATTGCGAGATAGGCATCATCGGCGCCGATCGCCTTCTGGTTGGCGATCACCGCATCGTGATAACGCCCGACGCGCGCGTAGATGTGCGCCGGCATGTGCACGAGGTGACCGGAGCCCGGCAGCAGTTCGCGCAGACGATCCGCCGCGGCCACTCCGCGAGCGGGGTCGGGCGATGCTTCGACGGCATGGACATACAAATGCAGCGCGCCGGCGTGTTCGGCGTCGCGCGCAATGACCGATTCGAGTTGTGACACGACTTCGGCGGTGTGGCCTTTCGGCTGGCCGCCAGCGTCCCAGTAGTCCCAGGGTTGCAGGTCCATCATCGACTCGGCGTGCATCGTGATGGCGTCGAGATCATCGGGGTACGCCGCGGCCAGCTTGCCCATCGCTTCGGCGTATGCCTCGTCGAGCGGCCGGCGGTCTT